>JANQQB010000151.1 GCA_028285165.1 Rhodobiaceae bacterium | reverse complement strand
GGCCGCCAATGCGGAGCTTGACCGGCTCGACCAGGCGACGGTCCACTATCGGCGCTTGCTCGACCTGAAACCGGACTATCCGGAGGGACAGTTCAACTTCGCCAATGTCCTCAAGGACAAGGGATTGCTCGACGAAGCGGACGACGTCCTCGAAACTTCCCTCACGGAACAACGCGACCAGCCGGTCGTAGCCCTCCCGCGGCATGGTCTGCGGCGCCTGGGAGCGCTGGGGCGAGCTCTTGTGAATCTGGCCGGATTTCAGCCGCTCAAGGCCCTGCTGCGCACGCTTGTTCTGCGGAAAGGCAACGAGGATAGAGGAATAGACTTCTTCGGCCTGGGCCGTCTCGCCCTTTTTCACATGGGTTTGTGCCCGCCGGATTGCTTTGTCGACGTTGAGCTTCATGCACCAGGTCCCGCTTGTGAAAAAAACATGGTCTTGCGGGCAGCCCGGTCCGGCGCCGTCGATCGCACAAGCAGCGCTAGGCGAAAAAACAGGATTGCCATCGGAATTGCCCTCTGCCGACAGCTTTGAACAGACAATGCGGTGCCGGCCGCCCATCGCGACCCTAGCGGGACGGCGTTAACGTCTCGTTAATCATAATGCGCCGCCGCCAGTCCCGTTTGTTCCGCCGAAAATCGGTGGGACCGGACGGTCAATCCCCCTGTGCGACACCCTGTTTCAACGCCTTGGCGCGACGCCGGCGATAGGCCGGCAGGAAGATCAGGACGGCGCCGAAGAGCAGCAGCGCCAACGTCATCGGCCGTTCATACATGAAGCTGATTCCGTCCGTCAGGTTCACCGCGCGGGCGAAATTGTCTTCCAGCATGCCGCCCAGGATGAAGCCGATAAGCAGCGGCGGAAGCGGATAGTCGGCAAAGCGCAGGATTGTCGCGAACACGCCGAGACCGACCAGGATCAGCAGTTCCGTGGCGTTGTTCTGGCCGATATAGGCGCCGATCATCGTAAAGAACAAAATGAAGGGAATCAGATAGTTGCGCGGGATGAGCAACAGCTTGGCGATATAGGGAATGAGCGGCAGATTGAGGATCAGAAGCACCACGTTGCCGATATACATGGAGATGATGACCGCCCAGAAGATCGACGGATTGTCGACCATGAGCCGCGGGCCGGGATTTACGTTGAGTGCGATCAGCGCGCCGAGCAGGATGGCGGTGGTGCCGGAACCCGGAATGCCAAGGGTGAGCAGCGGCACGAACGAACCGGTGCATGCGGCATTGTTGGCGGTCTCGGGCGCCGAAAGCCCCTTGATGGAGCCCTTGCCGAACGCCTCCTGGTCGGCGCCCTTTGCGATGTTGCGCTCCACGGCATAGCCCAGGAAGGAGGCAATCGTCGCGCCGGCGCCCGGCATGACGCCGATCAGGAATCCCTGGATCGATTGCCGGCCGATCACCGGCGCGATCTGGCGGGCTTCCTCCCGCGTGATGCGCAGGTCCTTGATCTCGCCTTTGTCGCCGTCGGCCTTGCCGCGTTCGCCGCGTTTCGGATCGAGGACCAGCATCATGGCCTCGGGCAGGGCAAACAGGGCCATGGCGAGCGTGATGAAACTGAAGCCGGATTGCAGGTCGATCAGACCCATCGTGAAACGCGGTGCGTTGAACAGGGCGGATTCGCCGACGGTTGCCAGCATCAGGCCGATGACGGTCATCATCAGGGCCTTGACGACCTTGCCAGTGCCGGCAAAGGCGGCAATGGCCGACAGGCCGACCACCATGAGCGCGAAGTATTCGGCCGAATGGAAGAGCAACGCGACGGACGACAGTGCCGGCGCAAATCCCATCAGGAGGATTGCACCGACCGTGCCGCCCGCGAAGGAGGAAACCGCGGCGACGGTCAGGGCCTTGCCGGCCTTGCCCTGGCGGGCCATCGGATAACCGTCGAACGAGGTCGCGACCGTACCGGCCACGCCCGGCGCATTGATCAGGATGGAAGAGGTCGATCCGCCGAAGATTGCCCCATAATAGACGCCGGCAAGCAGGATGAGGGCTGCAGACGGATCGCCGATCTTGATGGCGACCGGGATCATGATGGCGATGATCGACATCGGACCGAGACCGGGAAGCATGCCGATCAGCGTGCCGATCAGACAGCCTGCGACAACCATCAGGAGGTTCTGGATGGACAGGGCCGTCAACAGGCCCATTGAAATCCCTTCAAGCACGGCCGACCCCCCTCAACCCAGAAACTCGGGCAGCGGACGCAGGAAAATGCCCAGCGTCTCCTGCACCAAAAACCAGATCCCGGTCGCACCGATGAGCGCGATCGGGATCATGATGTGAAGCTTGCGTTCGCCAAGGATCCAGCCCGTTCCGACCAGAAAGACCGTGGTTGCCGGAATGAAACCGGCCGGCCGCAGCAACAGGGCGTAGGCGATCATGGCGACGATCAGACCAAGCGCCTGGCCGATCTTGAATTCGCGCAGCCGTTCCATGCTGATGCCGCCGAGCGGTTCGCCGTCGGCATCCGCTTTCGGCCGGGGCGACAGGATGATGATCGACGACAGGATGATCGCCAGAACGCTCAGGCCGGTCGGCAGGGTATTGGGAAGAAAGGCAAGGTTTCGTTCGAAGGGCAGAAGCGGATAGGTGAGCGCCGCATAGCCGTAGATCAGCGCGATGACCAGAAAGACCACCGCAATGCCCTTGTCGAGCGTCATGCCCGCACCTCCCGGGGCGGTTTTTGTTTTTTGGTCGATTGTGTCGGCTCGCCCCCAGCCGATGTTCGACGTGCCCGGTTCGCCGGACCACAACAGTCTTTCGACCCTGCGCCAGCGCTGCCGGCGCAGGGTCGACATGTTATCCAATCAAAGGAAGCCGAGTTCCTTCATGAGATCGCCGATCTGCTTTTCCTGGTTTTCCAGGAAGGTCGAGAAGTCAGCGCCGGAATTGTGAATGTTGACCCAGCCGTTGCGAGCCCGGACTTCCTCCCATTCGGCGGTGTCGTACATCTTTGCCAGCACGTCCCGATAGGCCTGTGCCTTGTCCTCCGGCAGGCCGGGAGCCGCAAAAAAGCCGCGCCAGTTGACGAATTCCACATCGACGCCCTGTTCCTTCAGGGTCATGGCGTCGGCATTGGCTGCAACGCGCTCCGCGGAGGTGACCCCGATGATCTTCACTTCACCGGCATCGGCAAGCGCGACGGCTTCGGAGAAGCCGGTCGACAGGGCCTTGATTTCACCGGAGAGCAGGGCGGCCATTGCCTTGCCGCCGGCATCGTAGGGAATGTACTTGACCTTGGTCGGGTCCTCGCCGGCCGCTTTCATGGCCATGGCTGCGACGAGGTGATCCATACCGCCGGGCACGGAGCCGCCGCCGATCGCCACGTCGCGCGGATTGGCCTTGTAGGCCGCGATCAGATCGGTGAAGGAATTGATGTCGCTGTCCTTGCCGACGACAAACGCCGCATAGTCACCGATCGTGCCGGCAATCAACGTCAGATCCCGGAAGTTCTGCGGGAAGACACGGGTCAGCGATCGGATGACGATCGGTGTCGAATTGACCATCAGCGTGCCGTGATTGGATTCGGCGTTTTCGATCAGGTAGCCGATCGCCTTGCCGCCGCCGCCGCCGGACATGTTTTCATAGGATGCGGAGCCGACCAGACCGGATTTTGTCAGCGCTTCGCCGGTGCCCCGGGCCGTGCCGTCCCATCCGCCGCCGGCGCCGCCGGGGATGAGAAAGTGAATTTCGTCCAGCATTTTGTGGCCGTCCGCCATGGCGGTGGTGCTGGCAAGCGTAAACGCCGCCGCGGCGGCGAGCGCCAGACGACGGGTCAGTGTATGTGATGACATGAAGTCCTCCCTCTGAATTCAGTGGTTGAAGGCACCACTTTCCCGTTCATTTACGCCATGCGGGAAATCCGCCGTCAAGCGCCATAACGCTCGGAGACACAAGCGACATTCGCCAGTTTCGATTGATCCGGGGCGGCCAATGCCGCGCCCGGCCGACATTATGCGGGCCGATCACACCCGAAGGGGTATCGGGAAAATTGTCGATCCGGGCGCGCGCCCAACTGTTTCCTGGCCTGTGGTGCGCCAGTGGAGGTGTCCGGTGATGCTGCATTCCGGCGCTTCGAGCTCGGATTGAGGAGAAGCCAAGCCGCGAACCTTGACTTGTCAGACCAAAGGCATTGCACTCGCTTTCGAAGCACGGGGTCCCATGAGCCGGACGGTGCGGCGCGCCGGATTTTCTCCCGGATCCGGCCGCGCCCCGCCGGCGAGGGCACTGATTTGCGCATGCAAGCCGGCCCGTCACGCATTGACAAGAGGATTCCCTGCCCGGGAAATCCGCACAAAAGGGAGGATTACCATGTCGACTGGAACTCATGCTGCCCATGCCGGGCCCGGTTACGCCTCGCCGCAGGAAGCCATCAAGGCACCCCGCGAGAAGGTCGTCTACACAATCTGCATCTATACCGGTACGGGGATCGAGAAGCCGGATTATCTCGCAACGATCGATGTCGACGAGGACAGCGCGACCTATGGCCAGGTCATCCACCGCACCGAAATGCCGACGGTCGGCGACGAATTGCACCATATGGGCTGGAACGCCTGTTCGTCATGCCACGGCGACGGATCGATGTCGCGCCGATACCTGATCATCCCGGGCGTGCGCACCACGAATTTCTATATCGTCGATACGGCAACCGATCCGCGCAAGCCGACGCTGTTCAAGACGATCGACGGCGAGGAAATCAAGCGCCGGACCAATCTGTCGGCGCCGCATACGGTGCATTGCCTGGGACAGGACATTATCGTGTCCATGCTCGGGGACGCGGACGGCAACGCGCCGGGCGGTTTCCTGCATCTGAACAAGGATTTCGAGATCGTCGGGCGCTGGGAAAACGACATTTCCGGCATGAAGTTCAATTACGATTTCTGGTATCAGCCGCGCCACAACATGATGGTCTCGTCCGAATGGGGCGCGCCGAATACGTTCATGCCGGGGTTCGACCTGGAGGATGTCGCCAAGGGCAATTACGGCAAGCAGATCCATTTCTGGGACTTCAAGAACAAGAGCATCGAAAAGACCGTCGACCTCGGCGAAGAAGGCATGATCCCGCTCGAGGTCCGGTTCCATCACGATCCGGATTCGTCGCACGGCTTTGTCGGCGCGACGCTCTCTTCGAACGTCTTCCACTGGTACAAGGATGACGCCGGCGAGGTGCAGCTTGAAAAAGTCATCGACGTGGAGTCGATCGACGTGAAGGACTTCCCCGTGCCGATGCCCGGGCTGATCACCGACATTCTGGTCTCCATGGACGACAAATACCTTTATTTCTCGAACTGGCTGCACGGCGACCTGCGCCAATACGACATATCGGATCCGTCGAACCCGGTGCTGACCGGTCAGGTCTGGATCGGCGGCATGCTCGGCAAGGCGCCTGTGGTCAACGGCCGGGCCGTGCAGGGCGCGCCGCAGATGATCCAATTGTCGCTCGACGGCAAGCGCCTCTATGTGACGACGTCGCTGTTTTCGACCTGGGACAACCAGTTCTATCCGGACATGAAAGAGGCCGGCGGCGTGATGCTGATCGTCGATTGCGATCCGGAATACGGCGGGATGACAATCAACGACCGGTTTCTGATCGATTTCGGCCAAGAACCGCACGGCCCGGCCCGGGCCCATGAAACGCGTTATCCGGGTGGGGATTGCTCGTCCGATATCTGGGTCTGACACGAGGACGCGATCCGGTCCGAGTGGGCCGGATCGCCGTTTATCCGCGTCCGGAGGCCGGTTTGCAGACCTTCAAGGTGACGTTGAAAAACCGGGACGGCCTGACCCTGGAGGTCGGCGAAGACGAGGCCATCATCGACGCGGTGGAAGCGGCGGGGCATGTGCTGCCGATCGCCTGCCGATACGGCGGCTGTATCACCTGTGCGGCCAAACTGCTTTCCGGCAAGGTGCGCCAGCCCGGGGCAACGGCGCTCAACAAACGCCAGGCGGGGGAGGGGTATGTGCTTTTGTGCGTCGCCCGCCCGCGCAGCGATTGCAAACTGGAAGTCGGCGTGGAGAGCCATGATCGGCTCTACGTCAACCCGTTTGCCAATCCCGGCCGGTACCGGCCGGATCAGTCCGGATAAGCAAATCGGCGGCGCCGGCGATTGACGCACGGTGCGCTCCGCTGATACGTTCCGGCCGGTTTTCGGAACGCCTCCCGTCCGCGGAAAGACCTGGTCATCCGGTTGCGATCCCGCATGCTGTCTTCGTTCACACCTTTCTTCCGGTTTGCGGATACCGGTCGACAGAAAGGTCGTGTTCCGTGACACAATCGCCTGACGATTCCGGCGTACCCCCGCTATCCGAAGTAAAGAAATCGGCGAAGGCGCTTTTGCGAGCCTTGCGGGCAGGGGATCAATCCGCCTTTGCCCGCCTTATGGCGAACCATCCGCGCCATCATGCCATCCCACCGGACGGGCCGTTCCACCTGCATCAGGCGTTTTTGGTGATCGCCCGAGAATCCGGTTTCGCCAGTTGGCCCCGGCTGAAGGACTGGTACGACAGAAATGACGGGCACACAGCGCGGCTGGAGGTCTTTCAGACGGATCCGGCCTATTTTCGCGATCGCGCTACCGGGCTCGGCTCGATGCTGGAGACCGGCGAAAGCCGGGCGCGCGACCAGGTGCGGGTCCACCATCCTCGGTATCGGTCACTGGAAGACGATGATCCGGCATGGGGCGAGATCGGGCCGGACGATCTGGCGCTTGTCGTGGCCGGTCAGCATGGTTTTTCTGGTTGGGCGGAACTGGAAGCGCATCTTGAGGATATCGCCGCCGATCGTGTGAACTCGCCGTTTCGTAACGCCTTTCAGGCATTGGAAAATACCGACATCGATGCACTGGATGCCGCCATTGCGGCAGAGCCCGATCTCTTGGATCGTTCCGGCACGAACGGAAACACGCTGC
>JANQQB010000135.1 GCA_028285165.1 Rhodobiaceae bacterium | reverse complement strand
TTACGGATCCTGCTACGGCGCGTTGCCGGCCCATGACGGCCTGTGGGAAGCGACCCAGGAAACCGCTCACAGCCTGCTTGCGCGGCTGGCGATCCTGCCGCTCGTCCTCGAAGCGCGTGGTCTTGATGTGACGCCGCCCCTGATCGACAAGATGCGCCTCGCCGAAGACCACGACAGCGCCCGCGTTCTTGAAGTCATTTACCGGGACGAAAAGACCCACGTCGCCTTCGGCGCCAAATGGTTCCGCTTCATGTGCGATCGCTGCAACGCCCGCGCCGAGTCGGCCTTCCAAGACCTGGTACGCAAACACTTCCGCGGTCCGTTGAAACCGCCGTTCAACGACCGGGCCCGGTCCCAGGCCGGCTTGACGCCCGGATTCTATCGCCCGCTGATGCTGACCGGACCGTGACATCCTGCACACGCGAGGAATTATTCAGCTTCCAGGCCCGAATACTTAAACGTCTGTTAACCTTACTGATTTGTAATTGATCGGGAGAAGAGCATCACGGCTTTTGATCTGAGGACCTCTTTAGCGCAATGGCCCCTCAAAACAGACCTCCCCAATTCGGAAAGCGCAGTGAACCGGTCCAGGTGGTGATCGCCAAGGGCACCCAGGTCCACTCGTTTTCCATCAAGCCGTGGTATGCGACAGCCCTCACCCTGTTTGTCGCGGTCTTCACGCTCTCTTATCTTGCCGCAACCTCCTACCTGGTCTTCCGGGACGATCTGATCACGTTCGTGGACAGCCGGTCGGACCGCATGCGTCACGACTACGAGGACCGCATCGCCTATCTGCGTTCCCAGATCGACAAGATGACCAGTCGCAGCCTCGTCGACCAGGAAACGCTTGAGACGAAGCTTGAAATCATGCTGCGTCAGCAGGAGGAACTGGCCACCCGACACGAAGCCATCGGTGCGGTGCTTGACCTCGCCCGCGACACCGGCATAGCGGTGCCGCTGACGACACGGGCGCCGATGGAAAAGCCCGACACGATTTCCCTGCGCATCGACGCATCTGAGCTGCGGGGCGATTCGGCCTCGCCCGACGCGTTGCATCGCAAGCCGGTCGGCGATGACGGACAACCCCAGGCGTCCCTGGTATGGCCCGATGTCGACTTCCAGACCACATCCGACACAGTAAACCGCATGACATGGGAAACCTCGATCGCGCTGGATGCGGTGCGCGAGGTTGCCGAAAAACGCAGCCGCATCATTTCCAGTGCGCTTGAATCGGTCGGTCTGCGGATAGCCAATCCGGCCTCGGTCGGTCTCGGCGGCCCGTTCATCCCGGCAGGCGAAACCGAAGCCGATTCCTTCATGCAACGGGCGCATCAGACCCGACAAGCGCTCCAGCACTATCGGACTCTCGTTGTCGCCGTAACGCGGTTCCCCCTCGGAACCCCGATCGAAGGCGCCGTTGTGTCAAGCAATTTCGGCCGCCGTCTGGATCCGTTCCTGAAACGACCGGCTATGCATTCCGGCATCGATTACAAGGCTGCTATCGGGACACCGGTCAAAGCCACGGCCGGCGGTCGGGTTGTCAGCGCCGGCCGAAAAGGCGGCTACGGCAAGATGGTCGAACTCGTCCATGCAAACGGCTTCACCACCCGGTTTGCGCATCTGTCGCAAATTCTTGTCGAAAAGGGCGACGAGATCCCGAAGGGCGCCGTCATCGGACAGGTGGGCAGCACCGGTCGCAGCACCGGACCGCACCTGCACTACGAGGTTCGCATCGAAAAGCGCGCCGTCAACCCGCTGCCGTTTGTCCGGGCTGGCCGCAAACTCACCAAAGTCGCCGCCCGATAGGGCGCCGCGCGACCGAGAGGTCGGTGCAATCGCTCCGGTATCGGCTACTCCAGATCGGCAACCGCCTTGCCGTCTCCGTCCAGACGATCCGACAAGGCCGCTTCCATGAAATCGTTCAGATCGCCGTCCAGCACGTTTTGCGGAGACGTGCTCTCAATGCCGGTGCGCAGGTCCTTGACCAGTTGATACGGTTGCAGCACGTAGGACCGGATCTGGTGGCCCCATCCGATATCGGTCTTCGACGAGGCCTCCGCCATCGCCTGTTCCTCGCGCTTTTGGAGCTCGGCCTCATAAAGCCGCGCCCGCAACATGCTCCAGGCTGTCGCGCGGTTCTTGTGCTGTGAGCGTTCGTTCTGGCATTGCACGACGATCCCGGACGCAATGTGGGTGATGCGCACGGCGGAATCGGTGGTGTTGACGTGCTGCCCGCCGGCGCCTGACGCCCGGTAGGTGTCAATCCGCACATCGCTTTCAGCCACGTCGACTTCAATGGAATCGTCGACGACCGGATAGACCCACACACTGGCAAAGCTTGTGTGGCGTCGGGCCTGGCTGTCGAAGGGTGAAATGCGGACCAGGCGGTGCACGCCGGATTCCGTCTTCAGCCAGCCATAGGCATTGGATCCCTTGACCAGCATGGTGAGCGACTTGATGCCGGCCTCCTCACCGTCATGCACTTCCAGCACATCGACCTTGTAGCCGTTCTTGTCCGCCCAGCGCGTATACATGCGCGACAGCATGTTGGCCCAGTCCTGGCTTTCGGTTCCGCCGGCGCCGGCATGCACTTCCACATAGGTGTCGTTGCCGTCCGCTTCGCCCGAAAGCAACGCCTCGACCTGGCGCCGCGCGGAATCGGTCCTGAGCGCCGCCAGCGCCGTTTCGGCTTCGGATACGACGCTGTCGTCGCCTTCGGCCTCTCCCATTTCGATCAGTTCGATATTGTCGCTGAGATCGCGCTCGATCTGGCGGACCGCATTGATGCGGTCGTCGAGCAATTGGCGCTCCCGCATGGCCTTCTGGGCGCGGGTGGGATCGTCCCAGAGATTGGGATCCTCGGCGAGCGCGTTCAGGTCGTCCAGGCGGTCAAGGGCAGCATCCCAGTCAAAGATGCCTCCTCAGCAGTGCGATCGACTGCTTGATTTCATCGATGATGTTCGTCGTTTCCGCGCGCATGATTTTTTCTTTTTGAAGAGCAGGATTTTTCGACAGGCTCGGACCGGCGCCCGGCAGGGCTACGGCAAAACGGCGGCCCGTCATCGGGCCGCCGAAGCGTCTATACCATGGCTGGAAACTCAGTACAGTCCGCCGGTACCGGTTACCACAGCGCGGTTGGCTTCAGGCGTCACGGCGAGCGGCCGTCCCATGTCGCCTTCGAACCCGATCACCGAATAGCTGTCCGGAGGCGCAGTGCCTGGCTTGAAACCTTCCAGGATGACGCCGTTGCCGCCGGCACTGGCGCTGAGCCCGGTGCGGACGTTAATGGGCACCAGGTTGAGGCCCTGCGGAACCTTGAAGGGAACGCCCGGCGAATCCGCCAGAGCTACCTTCATGAACTCGGTGAAGACCGGGGCCGACAATTGTCCGCCAGTGGCGCCGCGCCCCATCGGCCGTGGCGTGTCGTAACCGATGAACACCCCGACGGCGAGTTCCGGCGAAAATCCGACGAACCATGCGTCCCGCTCGTCGTTTGTGGTGCCGGTCTTGCCGGCAAGCGGCTTACCGACCGTGGAGACGCTGCGCCGCGCCGTGCCGCGCTGCACGACCCCCTCCATCATGGAGGTGATTTGGTACGCCGTCATCGGATCGAGCACCTGCTCGCGGTTGTCGACCAGTTCGGGTTCGTCCTGATTGGACCATGATGACGCCTGACACGTTTCACAGATCCGTTCGTCGTGCTTGTAGATGGTCTTTCCGAACCGGTCCTGAACGCGGTCGATCAGGGTGGGTTTCACCTGCCGTCCGCCATTCGCGATCATGGAATAGGCCGTGGTCATCCTGAGCACGGTCGTTTCGCCCGCTCCGAGCGACATTGACAGAACCGGCTGCAATTTGTCGTAGATGCCGAACCGCCGGGCATATTCCGCCACAAGCGGCATGCCCATGTCCTTGGCGAGCCGGACGGTCATGACGTTACGGGACCGTTCGATCCCGACCCTGAGCGTCGAGGGACCGTAGAACTTGCCGCCGTAATTCTGCGGCCGCCAGGGCGGCAAACCCGGCCCCTGACTGATTTCGATCGGCGCATCCATGACGACGCTCGATGGCGTATATCCGTTGTCCAGAGCTGCTGAATAGACGAACGGCTTGAACGACGAACCCGGCTGCCGATAGGCCTGCGTGGCGCGGTTAAACTCGCTTTGTGCAAAGCTGAAGCCGCCGACCAGGGCGAGCACGCGGCCCGTATACGGGTCCATGACCACGATCGCGCCGGAGACTTCAGGCACCTGGCGGAGGTGATAGGTGTTCGGGCCGGCCTCCTCGTCGTTCGATTTCTCAACATAAACGACATCGCCGGGCTCAACGACGTCGCTTGGACGCCGGACCTGCGCGCCGCGCCGTGGGCCGGAAGCGGCCTTCGCCCATTTCATCAGGTCGAGGGGAACCACGACCGTCTCGCGTTCCGACGAGAGGGCGCCGGAAACCAGCCTGGAGGGCCGCAATCCGACCTGCGCTTCCGAATCCGACGTCGACAGAACGACAGCCAGCTGCCATTCCGGCACGTCGCCGAGGATCGGCACTTCGGCAAGGCTCGGCCCCCAGTCGCCTTCGATCGAATCGAGCTGTGCAACCGGTCCGCGCCAGCCGCCGCGGGTCTGGTCGAACGCCACAAGGCCGTCCATCAAGGCCTTGCGGGCTTCGGCTTGCAGCGTCGGATCCAGAGTCGTGCGGACCGAAAGCCCGCCTTCGTACAGCCGTTCCTCACCGTAGATTTCGCCGACCTGCCGGCGCACTTCTTCGGCGAAATATTCCGAGGCGGCGATTTGCGCGGCGCGCTTGCGCGGCACCACATCAAGCGATGCGGCCTTGGCTGCTTCCGCATCGGCGAATTCGATGCGGCCGTCCTCGAGCATCCGGTCGATCACCCAATTGCGTCGCTCGATCGCCCGCTCCGTGAACCGGAAGGGATGGTAATTGTTCGGAGCCTTCGGCAGCGCTGCCAGATAGGCCGCTTCGGCAAGGGTCAGTTCGTGCACCGACTTGTCGAAATAAAGCAGCGAGGCGGCGGCGACGCCATAGGCGCCCAGACCGAGATAGATCTCGTTCAGATAGAGTTCGAGGATCTGGTCCTTGGTCAGCGTTTGCTCGATCCGCAGCGAGAGAATCGCTTCCTTGATCTTCCGGTCGATGCTGACCTCGTTGGTCAGAAGAAAGTTCTTGGCGACCTGTTGGGTAATCGTCGATGCGCCGACCAGCCGGCGGCCGGATCCGCGGTTGCGCACATTGACTACGATCGCGCGTCCGATGCCCTGGAAGTCGATGCCGAAATGGCTGTAAAAACTCTTGTCTTCCGCGGAGAGGAAGGCGTTTTTGACAAGATCGGGAATCGCCTGGATCGGCAGGAACAGACGGCGCTCACGCGCGTATTCCGCAAGCAAGCGTCCATCGGCGGCATGCACCCGCGTCATCACCGGCGGCACATAGCGTTTCAGGGTCGACGTGTCGGGAAGATCGCCGGTCAGTTTCGACAGATAGACGAAAAGAACCAGCGCCACGGCGAGCCCGAACACCGTGCCGATACCAAACAGATATCCAAAAAATCGAACGAGAACCATTTTACCTTCGCTCTAAACACTGGCGTTTTCCCGCGGATACCGACCTAAAGGCCACCGATCCGCTTCGACGCACTGCCACTCTTGCCGGGCCGCCCGGCCCGTTGTTTTCCTGCTCTTTCGCCGCTTCGCCCCTCGAACCGCCTCCGCCGGATTTCGGCGAGCATCCGTATTCGAGAGAACGATTCCGCACCCGGCGTTCGCCCCAATGTACCCAAGTCCAATAGCCCCAATATGGCAACCTTGCGGCGACTTCTGCTTTTGTTCTCCGGTCTTGTAGCGTTCCTGGCCCGGTTTTCCAAGGTTGTCGCAAAACCGTCACACCGGATTTACTCCACCTTTGGTTCGGACTGTTCGGAGCTTTTTGCCAGCCGGGCCGCAAAAAACGTCTGCAGCGAATGCACAATCGCATCCGCAGCGCGTTCGCGCCATTCGGCGGTCAAAAGTCGCTTTTCGTCGTCCCGATTGGAAAGAAATCCCAGTTCGACGAGGATCGAGGGCACATCGGGCGCCCGCAAGACACGAAACGCGGCGGACCGCATGGGGTTGTTGACCAGCGGGATGGACTTGCCCATCGACGTCACGACCTGACGCTTGGCATGGATCGAAAAATTGGTGGTCTCGCGGCGTGTCAGGTCTAGAAGGATGTCGCTGACTTCTTCCGTTGCATCGGCAATGTGCAGACCCGCCAGGACTTCGGAGCGGGTTTCGCCTTCCGCCAGTTCCGCCGAAATCGCGTCCGACGCCCGATCGGACAGCGTGTAGACGGATGCGCCCTTCACCGACCTCTGGCGCACGGAATCGGCATGGATCGAAATCATCAGGTCGGCTTCCAGCCGGCGCGCGAAGTCGACCCGGTCCTTGAGCCGGACGAAGACGTCCTCTGTCCGGGTCATCTTGACCTCGAACTCTCCGGTCTCCTCGAGCTTGTGTTTGAGCATGGAGGAGAAATCCAGGACGATGGTCTTTTCCGGTATGCGTTTGCGGCCGACCGCGCCCGTATCGACACCGCCATGGCCGGGATCGAGCACAATGAGCGGGCGGACGCGGCGACCCGCGCCGACCGGCAGCCGGTCGGTCTTGCGGATCCGCTGCGCCTGACTGGCCGCCCGTACCGACGCGGCCGCGGCAACGGCGCGAAACGCGTCCGGCGTCGTCTTGAGGAGATCGACCACGAGCCGTGCCGGCTGGCCGTTTTGAGCGGGCAGCACGAAGGAGCGGTCGACCGATGCCGGTCCGGCCAGATCGAGGATCAGCCGCGACCCCTCGGAAGAGAACTGGCCGTACCGCCAGCGCGCGATCAGGCCGCGACCCAGGCTGTTCGTGCCCTGGTCGAAGGAAAACCGAAGCGGCGGTAAATCGATGACAATGCGGTAGGGATCGGCGAGACTGAAAACGGTCATTTCGACCGCCTCCGACAGATCGAAGACGAAGCGTGTCCGCGCCTGATCGCCGGCAATACGGGCCCCGGATGCGGTCACGACCGGTTCGGCCGACAATTCGGCGCTTCCCGGATGTCCGGCAAAAGCCGCCAATGTCAGAAGAAACGCCAGCCCTGTCCTGCGAACCGCTTTCCGGATCATTGCCATGTTCCGTGTCACGCCCTGCTGTGAACCGGCCTTCGCGTCGTGCCGTCTCGTCCGCCGGAGACCGATCGACTGGAGCAGCAAAGGCGCCCGGCGGTCATTCGCGAAGGGATCTACCCTTGTCTCGCCGAAGACTGCGCCTGCATCGGGTCGGTCATCAGGCTGATGGGTCGTAAGCTAAGACAGCCGTCGCGCGCCCGCCACTCGGCAAAACGAATCAACACCATCATTGCCTCACAAACACTCTAATAGGGTTAACGATCCGTTCACACAACCGGAGGCACAAAAGTATCGAGCGGCGCCCTTGCCAAGGCGCGAAAGCGAAAATATGATCGCCCTGTAGGAATCAATCATTTCCCGCGCCTAAATCGGACCAAAAACGAGAAACGCGGTTTCGACCGGACGACCTTTCCAGACTCCCGAGACAAGGTTCACACTCGTTCAGGTGCCGAATTCGGCTTTTCGGTTGGCCGGCGAAAATGAACACTGGATTTCACCGGGCCTGATCGGTCTCGGCGCCACCGTCCAAAACGCATGGTGTGCCCCGCGAGTACGGCCCGTTTGATAGGCCGCCCGCGCGATGCGGTCGGCGTGCGATCGGAGCATTGCTATCCTGCTGCCCGCCCGCACACTGCTTTGGAATGTGGCGTTTATGACACCTTATGGCCTGACCGCTTTAACCGCTCGTGGCGATGCGGGAGCACTATCCCCCAGCGGGTCGGTGAGCGTCGTGCTGTTCCACATTCTCTTCCCTTTCCTCACACTTATGGACCGTCGCATTGCACCGTATCCATCGGATCCGCGTGCCGTGCCCAAGCGCGCCCGCGACGGCAAAGAGTTCATATCATGGCGAACAAGATGCTTATCGATGCCGCCCACCCCGAAGAGACGCGGGTGGTGGTATTGCGCGGAAACCGGGTCGAGGAATTCGATTTCGAAGCCGCAAACCGCAAGCAATTGCGGGGAAATATCTATCTGGCGAAAGTCACCCGCGTAGAGCCCTCCCTCCAGGCCGCCTTCGTAGACTACGGCGGCAACCGGCACGGGTTTCTCGCCTTCAGCGAAATCCATCCGGACTATTACCAGATCCCGGTCGCAGACCGTCAGGCCCTGCTCGAAGAGGAGCGCCTGCGGCACAGCCCGGATGACGATTTCGAACCGGCCGACGATGAGGCCGGTCTGCAGGAAATCGACGATTCATTCTCCGACGATGACGAGGATGACCAGGACGAGCCGACGGTAACGCCGGAAGACGACGCTGACGACGACGCGTCGGAACCGGAGCTCGTTGCCGACGAAGCAGACGAAGACGCCGCGGACGATGATCCCGAGGCGGATGCCGTCTCCGACGAGGCGGAAGCGGCGTCGACCGACGACGAAAACGAAGACCCCGACGACGACACGCCCAAACCCGAGCGGTTTTTGTCGGCGACCAAGGACGAAGACGCCAAGATTTCCGGCGAACCGCCGTTTGACTCGCCCGAGGCCGAAACGGACGAAGCCGAGACGAACGATGCGGCCGGCGAAGCGTCTGAGTCCGTCACCGACCCTGAGGTCGCCGACGCCCAGGCTGCCGATGACGGCACGCAATCGGCACAGACCGATACCGAACCGTCCGTCGAAGATGGCCCATCTGAGGAAGCCGCCTCCGCCGAGACGGCAGTCGACAGCGATGCCGACGCACCGGATGCATCGGAAACCGAGGGCGATGACGCCGAGCAGGCCGATACCGCGTCGGCAGCGGCAGAGGACGACAGCGCTTCCGAGGAAACCGCGTCCGAACTCGAAGCCAAGACCTCGGGGCGCGAAGGCGGTCGATCGCGGGGACGCGGCTCGAAGCGCAAGGCAGCCAACGGCTCTGCGTCGGATGCGGATTCGGCCCCGGCCCGCCCCCGGCGCCGCTACAAGATTCAGGAAGTCATCAAACGGCGGCAGATCATCCTGGTCCAGGTCGTGAAAGAAGAGCGCGGCACCAAGGGTGCGGCACTGACCACCTATCTGTCGCTCGCCGGCCGGTATTCGGTCCTGATGCCGAATTCGGCGCGCGGCGGCGGCATCAGCCGCAAGATCACCAATCCCGGAGACCGCAAGCGCCTGAAGCAGATTGCCGGCGAATTGCCGGTGCCCGAAGGCATGGGCGTGATCTTGCGGACCGCAGGCGCCAGCCGGACGAAGACGGAAATCAAACGCGATTTCGAATACCTGATGCGGCTTTGGGAAAATGTCCGCGATCTGACCCTGAACTCCTCGGCCCCTACGCTGGTCTACGAGGAAGGCAACCTCGTCAAGCGATCGATCCGCGATCTCTACAACAAGGATATCGGCGAAGTGCTGGTCGCCGGCGATACCGGTTACCGCGAGGCCAAGGATTTCATGCGCATGCTCATGCCGAGCCATGCCAAGAACGTCCAGCCCTACAAGGACCGGGTGCCGATCTTCGCCAAACACCGGGTGGAACAGCAGCTCGATGCCATGTTCCTGCCTCAGGTCACGTTGCCCTCCGGCGGATATGTGGTGATCAACCAGACCGAGGCGCTGGTTGCCGTTGATGTCAACTCGGGCAAGGCGACCCGCGAACACAACATCGAAGACACGGCGTTGCGCACCAATGTCGAGGCAGCCGAAGAGATCGCCCGGCAATTGCGCCTGCGCGACCTTGCCGGTCTGATCGTCATCGATTTCATCGATATGGAGGAAAAGCGCAACAACCGCACGGTCGAGCGCAAGCTGAAGGATTGTCTGAAAACCGATCGGGCCCGCATCCAGGTCGGACGGATTTCGCATTTCGGTCTCCTGGAAATGTCGCGTCAGCGGCTGCGCACGGGCGTTCTGGAGAGTTCCACGGAAGTCTGTCCGCACTGCCACGGCACCGGCGTGATCCGGTCGACGGAATCCGTCGCCCTGCACGTGCTGCGCACGATCGAGGATCAGCTCCTGCGCAACGCCTCGCATAATCTCAACGTGCGCATCCGGACCGAGGTGGCCCTGTACATCATCAACCAGAAACGGCACTACCTGACGGACATCGAAGAGCGATACGGCATTTCGATGAACCTTCTGGCGGACGAAACGATCGAGGATGCCTATTGCATCATCGACCGCGCCGGATCTGCCGAAGTCAGGCGACCGCGGTCCAAATCCGGAACGGACTTCATCCAACCCGACACGATCGATCCCGACGAGTTCGAAGAGAACGAAGAGGTCGAGGCGGACGCCGATAACGACGATGACGGCGGCCGCAAGAAACGGCGGCGCAAACGCCGCCGGCGCGGACGCGATAGCGACCAGGCCGATCGCGCAGCGAGCGACCGGACCGAAGACGATCGCGCCGATGAACCGGCAGCCGAAGCCAAATCCGCCGACGCCGATGCGGAATCCGGTGACGGCAGCGACGAACCTTCCGGCAAAAAGCGTCGGCGCGGCCGGCGCGGCGGACGGCGCAACAAGCGCTCTGCCGAGGCGGAAGCCGGATCGGCCGAAGTCGATGCCGGACAAGGCGAAGACGCGGAATCAGTCGACGAGGCGCTTGCGGTGAACGGCGTCGAGGCACCGGAAAGCCTGGACGCGACGGCCGCCGATGGCACCGAAATCGATACCGCGCCGGAAGACGGTCACGATGCACAATCGGACGCGGCCGCGGAACAGACAGATGAAGCCGTGGTCGAGGAGGCCGGCGAAGCCGCGGACAATGCGGAAGCCGAACCGGCCGATGCGACACCGGCAGACGCGATCGAAGCCTCGGAAGACGACGATACCGGCATGCCCGATGCGGTTGCGCCGCCGCCGGAACAACCGGACGATAACCGTCCGAAGAAATCGGGCTGGTGGCAACGGCGCGGGTTCTTCTGATCCTGGCCAGTTTACGACGCAAGAAATTGAAAAACCGGGTCGGCCCCTGCCGGCCCGGTTTTTTTCGTTCTCTCGATCAGGCCGAATTCAGCCAACGGTCGAGACGCTCGACTCCGCGTTCCATATCGGCCATGTCGCCCGCAAACGAAAACCGCAGAAAGCTCTGGCCGCGTGTCAGGTCGAAATCCAGTCCCGGCGTTGCCGCAACCCCGGCTTCGTCCAGCATGGCCCGGGCGAACGCGACGCTGTCGTTCGTGAACCGGCGCACATTGGCATAGATGTAGAAGGCGCCGTCGGCGGGCAAAAGGTCGTCAAAACCGAGTTCCGGCAGACGCCGCATCAGGAAGGCCCTGTTGCGGGCATAACCGGCTTTCACAGCCTCCAGTTCCTCCGTGGCATCGAACGCGGCAAGCGCAGCCCGTTGAGAGAGGTCCGGGGCAGAAATGAAAAGGTTCTGCGCAAGCCGTTCGACAACCCGAACGAGCCGATCCGGCACGATCATCCATCCGATGCGCCAACCGGTCATGCAATAATATTTCGAAAAACTGTTGATCACGATGGCGTCGTCGCTGGTTGCAAGCGCCGTGGCCGCTTGGCCGTCATAGACAATCCCGTGATAGATCTCGTCGGAAATGAACCAAAGACCGCGGCGTTCGCATGCCCGCACGATCGCGGCCAGCCGGTCCGGCGGAATCATCGTACCGGTCGGATTGTTCGGGCTTGCGGCAAGCACGGCCTTCAGACCGGTCGTTTCAGCCGCGTCGACAACATGATCCGGCGTCATCGTCCATCCGTCGGATGACCCCGCCTCGCGCTCCAAGGCGTTCAGAGACAGGGCTTTGACGATGTTGCGATAGGCCGGATAGCCCGGCGATGTGGTCAGGAGTGTGTCGCCGGCATCCATGGTCGCCAGAAATGCAAGCGTGAACCCTGCCGATGAACCCGTCGTGACGATCACCCGGGCCGGATCGACGGAGACACCATACGTGTCCGCGTAATGCCGGGCGATGCGGCGGCGCAATTCGGCACGGCCGGCGGCCTCGGTATAGGCCAGACGCCCATTGGCAAGCGCCGAACGGGCGGCTTCAAGAACAGGTGCGGGTGCCGGTGCAGACGGCTGTCCGACCTCCATGTGAACGATTTCACGCCCGTTCTCCTCGGCACGCGCTGCTGCTGCCAGCACGTCCATGGCAAGAAAAGCAGCGACATCGCCGCGCCGGGAAAGGGTTGGTTTCGCCATGGCCTCATCAATTCTCCGGGAGCCGGACCGGACAGGCCGATAGCGGCGATTCAGTTTCGACCCCCTGCATAGCCCGAATGGGTCGACCTGACCACGACGGGAAAGGCACCTCGAAGGCAATCGCGGCTTCGCAATGGATCCCCGACACCCCCTCCCGACTGCGACGGATCGCGTCATCGACGCAATCTAACGGCAATTTAATTTGCTCTTTGCGCGTATCGCATTGAGTATCGGCCCGGATTCGTTCGGGATCGATCCTGATCGACCGGCAGGACGCCGATCCGTAACGCGTTTTCCGCAGGACGACGGGATAGACGGGGTTGCTCCGGATAAGGTAGTACCTCTGAGCAGAAATCCTGGCGCCTTTGACCGCCTTTCCCTGGTCTTCGGCTAGGCGCGGTCATCGATGTGGTGTCGGAGCACCATGGAGATGATCGCAACGACGTCCGAAGTCCAGGGAAAGTCGGCCACGCAAGTCGGATGTTTCCGACTTGCGCTACTTTTGCTGCCAAACACGGAAACATCCGTGTTTGGTGGGGAATATTTACCCTTTGGACGTCGTTGCGTTATTTGCCCGATGCCCCGCATCGCGCTGTACAACGCGCCTAGCCAAAGGGAAAATCTTCCCCATCAAACGCGTCAGGACTTCTGCTCAGAGGTACTAGCATGCGCCCTACTCCCTCATATGGCCGCTCCATAGAACAATTGGCCCACCATCCTCACCCGTATGTTGGCGCTCCGGAGATCGCGAGATCCGAACCCGGGTCGGCTGTGCGTCAATGCAGATCCTGCGCGTCACGCCCGCATGATAACCGGACCATCACGTCGCCTCCGGCTCCAGGTCGATTCCGAAAGGCGCGCCGATCCCGATCAGGCTGTGTCACCGACGTGGTGACAAGCCACAAGCTGCCCTGCAGCCACTTCGTTCAAAGCCGGCCGTTGCTGCGCACAGATTTCCGTGGCGATGGGACACCGCGTGCGGAAACGGCAGCCGCTTGGCGGGTCGATGGGATTTGGCACGTCGCCTTTCAATATCGTGCGGTCGCTGCGCCGGGCCGGATCCGGCAAGGGCACTGCGGAAAGCAGGGCCTGCGTATAGGGATGGCGAGGAGAGGAAAACAGCGTGTCGCGATCGGCGATTTCCATGAGCCGCCCCAAATACATGACGGCCACCCGATTGCTGAGGTGCTCGACCACCGCCAGATCGTGCGAGATGAAAAGCAGCGTGAGGTCCAATTCACGCTGCAGTTTCAATAACAAGTTGATGATCTGGGCCTGAACCGATACGTCGAGCGCGGAAACCGCCTCGTCGCAGATAATGAAGTCCGGTTCGGAAGCGAGCGCCCGGGCGATCCCGATGCGTTGCCGCTGGCCGCCGGAGAATTGATGCGGCATGCGATGCAACATATCGCCCGCAAGCCCCACCCGTTCGAGAAGGTCGGCAACGCGCGCCCGACGCTCTTTCGCTGACTTGACGATGGCGTGATTGCGCAACGGTTCGGCTATCAGCCCTTCCACCGTCTTGCGGGGATTCAGACTTGAAAAGGGATCCTGAAACACGATGTTGAGCTGCTTGCGATAGGGTTTCAGCGCGCTCTCGGACAGATTGTCAATCCGTTTGCCCGACATGTGGACTTCGCCCGAAGTCAGGTCCGTAAGCCGGGCGATGCAGCGTCCCACGGTCGATTTTCCGCATCCGGATTCTCCGACAAGCGCCAGCGTCTCGCCTCGATTGATGGTGAAGCTTACGTCGTCGACGGCCTGAACCTTGTTTACCACGCGGCCGAACAGGCCGCCCGTTATCGGGAAGTGCTTGACGACGTTCTTCACCTCGACAAGCGGTCCGGTATTTCCGGTCTGGACATGGTCCTCGTTCATTCTGGCAAAGCGTCCTGCGGAAAGTGACATGCTACAACGTGCTTGGAAGCCCTTGCCTGGAGCGCCGGGTCCATGGTTCGGCAGACATCCTGCACCTTGGGACAGCGCGGGGCGAAAACGCAGCCTGTGATCGGCTGCGAGAGATCGGGTACACGGCCGGGAATCTCCGCCAATTGCGCGCTGGCCCCTGGTTTTCTCGATGCGCCCAGCTTGGGTACCGCCTGCATCAGGCCTTGCGTATAGGGGTGGAGCGGGTTTGCAAAAAGCTCGGTCGCACTCGCCTCCTCGACCTTGCGGCCGGCATACATCACCAATACGCGGTCGGCGAACTCCGCCACTACGCCCAGGTCGTGGGTGATCAACAGGATCGCCGTCTGGGTATGCGCGCGCAGGTCTCGCAACAGGTCGAGTATCTGTGCCTGAATTGTGACGTCGAGGGCGGTGGTCGGCTCGTCGGCGATAAGCAGCGCCGGATTGCAGGCCAATGCCATGGCGATCATGACCCGCTGCCGCATGCCGCCGGAGAGCTGATGCGGATACTCGTCCGCCCGCCTTTCGGGTGCGGGGATGCCCACACGTTCAAGCATCTCGATGGTCCGTTTCCGCGCCTGCCGGCGATCGCTTCCGGTATGAATCCGCACAGCCTCGCCAATCTGATGGCCGATCGAGAACACGGGATTGAGGGATGTCATCGGTTCCTGAAAGATCATGCCGATTTCACCGCCCCGCAATGCGCGCATCTCGCGCTCGGACTTTGCAAGTATGCTTTCGCCCTTGAACCGGATATGTCCCGCAATCTTGCCCGGCGGCGTCGGCAACAGCCGCAGCAACGAAAGCGAGGTTACGGATTTACCGCACCCGGATTCCCCGACGATGGCGAGCGCATCCCCTTTTTCGATGGTGAAGGACAATCCGTCCACAGCGCGATTGACGCCGGTTTCGGTCTGGAAATGAATCTGCAAGTCCTTTACGTCGAGCAGCTCCATCGTCAGACCCGCTTGGCAAGACGCGGGTCGACCGCATCGCGCAATCCGTCGCCCAAGAGGTTGACCGCCAACACGGTCACGGAAAGAAACAGCGCCGGGAAGAATACGATGTTCGGTTTGACCTGCCAGAGCGCCCTACCCTCGGCCATGATGTTGCCCCAGGAGGGGACGGATGTCGGCAAGCCGGCGCCGATGAACGACAGGATCGCCTCCGTTATCATCGCCGAGGCGCAGATGTAAGTCGCCTGGACGGTAACCGGCGCGACGGTGTTGGGCATGATGTGGTGCCAGATGATCCCCGGCTTGGATGTTCCGCAGGCCACGGCCGCTTCAACATAGGCCAGTTCGCGAGCGGACAGGACAACGGACCGGGTCAGCCGCGCGACCCTGGGTATCTCGGCGATCGTGATGGCCACGATGACATTGAAGATCGATCCGCCGCGAAGCAGGGTCATGAGGGCGATCGCCAACAGAATTGCCGGTATCGACATCATGCCGTCCATCACCCGCATGATCACATTGTCTGCCCAGCGGGTGAAACCGGCTATGAGGCCGATGATCACTCCGGCAAGCGTGGCACACAGCGCAACGCCCAATCCGACGGCCAGCGAGACACGGGCGCCAAAAACGCTTCTGGAGAATATGTCCCGGCCGAGCATGTCCGTGCCGAACCAAGCCTCTGAAGACGGTGGTTTCAACCGGTTGGCCGGATTGAGTGCGGTCGGGTCCATGGGGGCGATCAGCGGCGCGAAAATGGCGACCAAAGCGACACAGGCTATGATGGTGCCGCCAAGCCAGATTGTGGGATGGCGCCTTAAGGACCGACCTATTCGCGACCGTTGCGGCGGCGGCGTCAGGATTGCGGGCAGCGGTGACGAGCGGGCGAAATCCGGCGCCGACTGGGTTCGATCGGTCAATAGCGGATCCTCGGATCGAACAGGGTATAGCTGAGGTCGATCAACAGGTTGATAATGACATAGGCGAAGCTGAACACGAGGATGACCGCCTGTATCACCGGATAGTCGCGGCGAAGGATTGAATCGACGGTGAGACGACCGAGCCCGGGTAACGCAAAGACACTTTCGATCACCACCGCACCGGAGATGACCAGCGCAATCCCGATCCCCACCACGGTGACAATCGGGACGGAGGCGTTGCGCAATGCGTGCACGAACAGCACGGTCCGCTCTGCGACACCCTTGGCGCGCGCTGTGCGTATGTAATCCAGCTGCATGATTTCCAACATGGTCGCCCGCGTTATCCGGGCGATGATCGCGATATAGAACGTTGCCAGCGTCGCCGAGGGCAAAAGCAGGTTTCGCAGCCAAGGCCACAATCCTTCGGACAACGGCGTGTATCCCTGTACCGGCAGCCACCCGAGTTTGAGCGCAAGCACCCAGGCGAGCACATAACCGATCACAAAAACCGGCACCGAAAATCCGAGTACGGCAAACAGCATGATCGCCCGATCGAGGAGCGAGCCGTGCTTCCATGCGGCGATAACGCCCAGCGGGACGGCTACGAGGATCGCCATCAACATGGTCACGATCATGAGCGACACAGTCGGCTCCACCCGCTGCAGGATCATCTGCGATACCGGCAGCCGGGTGAAGATAGAGGTCCCGAGATCGCCCCGAAAGACGCCGGTTGACCATTCCACGAACCGGACTGGAAAGCTGCGGTCGAGGCCAAGGTCGGTGCGAATCGCCTCGATTTCCTCCTGTGTCGCCTGGTCTCCGGCCAATATGGCTGCCGGATCACCGGGCGTGACATAGAGCAGGCTGAAAACGAACAACATCACGAACGCGACGACCGGGATCGTCGCGAGTATTCGGCGAATGATGTAGTAGCCCACTTTGTGAGCCCTTCCCTAAACTGTCGTTTTTCGTCGTCGCCGTCGGCAAACGGTGCCCACCGGAAGGTCGGTGGGCACGGTCAAGCGTTTGGGATCACCCGCGCCGAATGTTCCAGAACATGTCGACAGATCCCTGCAGCGCGCCTTCGAGGTCGGCTCGAACGGCGCCGGAGCGGTAGGACAGGCCGAGCGGAAGCGTCGGAACCATGTCGATAGCCCGCTGATGCGCGGCGTTGTAGAGCCGGGCTGCCTCCGCTTCGTCGCCCGCGCTCAGCCAGTCCTTGACGAGCGCTTCCGTCTCAGCGTCCTCGAACCAACCCCACCAGCCGGAATCGCCAAGTCCCCGCGTTGTTGCATTTGTTGCGGGGTTGTTGATCGAAATCGCGGGCCAGTTGGTCGCAGCCAGGTTCCAGCCGCCATTCTCCACCGTTTCCTTTGATACCCGGCGTTGCACGACGGTTCCCCAGTCGGTTTCGACAAGTTCGACGTTGAAACCCAGCTTCTGCAAGAGGTCGGCAAGCAGCAGCCCGTGCGGATGGATCGACACGATATCGGTGGGGTTCAGTATGACCACCTTCTCGCCATTGTAGCCCGCGTCTATGACAGCCTGTTTCGCCGCCTCGACATCCAATGACCCGATGACACCTTCGCCAACCTCCTCGACCCCCGGCGTCCCGCAGGGGAACAGCGCCAGGCACTTCTGCCGATCTGCCTCGTTGGGAGCGACCGATTGCAGATAGGGTGTCTGATCGACGGCCTTCATGAGCACCCGACGCAATTCGACGTTGTTGAACGGGGGAATGAGATGATTGAAGCGCACCACGTGCATAACGCCGAACGGATCGGTGCGGTGTAAATCGACGTCCGGATGCGCCACGAGCACGGGCTGCAGGTCCGGGAGCACCGATCCAAGCCAATCGACCTCGCCGGCCTGGATCGCTGCAATGGCCGTCGCCGCGTCGGGGATGATGCGCCATTCAAGTCGGTCGAAATGCACGACTTTGCCGCCCGAGGTCCACTCGGGTTCGCCTTCCCGCGGCACATAGTCTTCGAATTTTTCGTATATCACGCGATCGCCGGAGACGTATTCGTCCGCCTTGAAGCGGAACGGTCCGGACCCGACCATTTCGGTTACCTGCGTATTCGCATCGCTGCCTGCCAGCCGTTCCGGCATCATCATGGCGGGTCTAGAGTGCGGCTTTCCGATGGCATGAAGAAGGGGCCCGAAGGGTCGGGTCAGCTTGATCACGATCGTCTTGTCATCAGCGTGCGACCAGCTTTCCGTTGCCGCGCCAAGCGCCTGACCGAAGGGATCGCGCTTGGCCCAGCGCTCCAGGCTGGCGGCGCAGTCTTGCGCTCGCACCGGTTCGCCATCGTGGAACTTGAGCCCGTCACGCAGCGTGATGCGCCACTCCAGGCCGTCGCCGGACACTTCATGGCCTTTGGCCATTTGCGGCTGCGGCTGCTGGTTGGCATCCACACCGTAAAGCGTATCGAAAACGCAGTAGCCATGGGTGACGGAGACCGCCGCCGGTGTGAATATCGGGTCGAGCACGGTCAGGTTTGTCGCCGGCACATAACGCAAGACTTTCGATTCTTGCGCGCGCAGGATCGACGGCATAGAGAGAACGGGCGTCGCTGCCGCGGTACCCAGTAGTGTGCGTCTCGTGATCATGACAGCAATACTCCTTTGTAGCCGTGCTCTTGACTTGTTTGCATTGGTCAGTCGAGCGGCACGGGGCTCGCCAGATCATCTGCGGGCCAGAACGGCCTTATCCGGTTCTTCCAATCCACCTCCTGTAGTCGTAAACGCGTTCCGCCCGGTCCATCCAACGCGATGAACTCCACGCCCGGAGACAACAATTTCCGGAAGTTCATAAGGTTCTTGAAGGACACCAGGCGACAGTCCCGGATGTTGATCCCGCAGGCCCGATAATGCTCGTCCATGTGTTCGTAGACAGCATGACTGGCCGCCAGAATGCGAACTCCGCCAGAACGCAGGACAGCTGTTGGCCCGAGATGCGCCTCGGCCGAGGCGATTGGCCCGCCCTCATAGACAAACCGTCCGTCGTTGAGGCTTTCTACGGTGGCCTTCAGGCGAACCGGCTCGTACCAGCGCTTGTCGAGCCACGCACCAATCTCAAAATCCGTCTCTGCGCCTGTGCCCAGTTCGAAGGCCCGGGCCGCTGCGTGCGGATCGTAGATGCTGAGCGCCGAAGGCACGTCCTTTGCGTGTTTCAGAAGGGCCGACAGCAATGCCGGTGAATCCCCTGCCGCGCCGCCGCCGATGCTGTCGGGCGCATCGATGAGCAACACCTGTTCGGCATCGCGCTCCAGTGCGGCGCACACTGCCTCTTCGGGGGAAAGTGCCGGGAGTTCGAACGCCTGTCGACGGTCCCACATCGCGTCGAGGACCTTAAGGGCTGCATCCGTTGCCGCGGATTTGTCGCCGTTCGAAACAGCCAATCCGGCGATGCCCACATCCGCCATGTCGAGCCAGGGCTGGACCGGAAAGTAGCTCACGCTCAATGCCTGGCCTTCGCGCTCTATCGAGCGCGCCAATGCGGCGACCTCGGCCATGGGCGCGTCGCCGGTCGTCGCCCCGCCCAGAACCGGGACGATGGCGTTGTATTTGCGGCTTACCGTGACCGGGGAAATCTCTCCGCGCATAGTGCGAACAAGAAGATCCGCCGCCTTCCCGCCGGTCTCATAGGCATCCACGTGAGGATAGGTCTCGTAGCCCACCAATATGTCGGCGGCGGCCACCATTTTGTTGCTCACATGCGCATGCAGATCGAGGCTTGCCGAAACCGGCACATCCGGCCCCACCACATCGCGAACCGCCGTAAGCAGTGCACCCTCCGGATCTTTTTCCCGGCCGCAGATCATCGCCCCATGCAGCGCAAGATAAACACCGTCGAGAGGTAGCGCGGTCTTTATGCCCTCCACGATCTGGCCCGCGGTCTCCTCGAAGAACGAGTCCTCTACGTGCCCCCCGGCACCGCCCTTGGTCGCAAGGATCGGCACGATCTCGGCCCCGGCCCGGGACAGCACATCGATGCCGCCGGTCACCGCGACCTTCTTGCCGGCAAGCTTCTTGAGAACGTCCTCACCCCGAAATATGCCCTTGCGCTCGAAATCCTCACGGCGCTCGACGCGCAACGAAAGACTGTTGCCTTCGTATTCGAAACTGGCGACCGCAACGCGCACGGCGGCGTTCTCCCTAACAACGGCCTGGGGCGGATAACCGACGGCCTGCGAAACCCTGCGCGCTTGATGCGACACGCTTGCTCCGTTTTCCGCTTCGAGATAAAGTTACCGGTAACTTTTTGATAGTCAATGTCGACGTTGAAACTTTATGTTTGCGAGGACACCGACTCGTTCGCCTTTCGGCAATTGAACAGCCGTCTCAGGCCTCGTCCGGCGCCGCGCCCGTTGGCCGTCTCGTAAGATCGGAGTAAACCGTGTCAGAGCCTAGCCGGTACCGCCGACCGAAACAGAAGCAGTCTTTGCTGCAGATACGCGACATCGCCCGCATGGCCGGAGTTTCGTCGCAAACCATCTCGCGTTACTTCAGGAATCCGGGCTCGATCCGGCCGAAAAACCGGGACCGTATCGCCCTGGTTGTGGCGGAGACCGGCTATTACCCAAACCCGGTCGCTCGCAGCCTTTCGTCAAACCGGTCGAATATGGTCGCAGCGATCGTTCCGACGATCGACCACTCGATCTTCTCCGAAGTCATCTCGGGCCTGTCCGCCACGCTCGAGCGGGAGGGGTTTGTGCTTTTGATCGCCAGCAACGACTATTCCCTCCAGAAAGAAGAAGATCTCGCGCGACGGTTCCTTGCACAAAAGGTCGCGGGCGTCGTTCTGGTCGGGCAGAACCATAGCGACGGCACCCGGAAGCTCCTGGAGACCGGCGGCGTTCCCGTTGTCGAATTGCTGGAGATCGATAACGAGGCCATTGATTGCAGCATCGGCTTTTCGAATTTCGCGGCAAGTTACGAGATCACGAGCCGCCTCATTGCAGGCGGCCTGGAAAAGATCGCTTTCCTGTCTGCGCCGTTCGCCGGCAACGATCGCGTTCAACGGCGATTTGAGGGCTACAGGCAAGCCCTTGCAGATGCGGGGATTGCGTATGATGCCACGCTGATTGACACCGCTGATTTCTCCATCAGGAACGGGGAGCGGCTCTTCGCAAACATGATCTCCCGCCATCCCGATCTTCGCGCCGTTATCTCGAATGATATTCTGGCGCTTGGAATCCTCCTGCAGTGCAAGCATTCCGGCATCGCCGTTCCCGATCAGGTGTCGGTCACAGGCTTCGACGATCTGGAGATTGCATCCCTCCTGGAATTGAAGCTGTCTACGGTGCGGATCAACGGGTTCGATATGGGCGTGGCGGCTGCCAAACAGGTGCTGCATCGCCAGTCCGAGATCGACGTCGCTCGCAAGACCATCGATGTCGGCTACGAAATCGTTTGGAGAGATTCCACGCCAGCGCACTGCAAGCGGCCCTGATTATGGACGCGCGTTCGGACCCGCGTCAGGTTCGGTTCGTCTGGCGAATTCGTCGGTAAGCCAGGTGCGCATCGCGTCGATCGCCTTGGTCGCGGTAGAGCTTTTCGGGCGGACGAACCAGTAGGCATAACTAGCGTCCAAAGAGATTGGGAAAGGCGCGATCAAACGCCCGGTGGCGATGTCGTCCGCCACGAGCAGCGACCGCCCAAGCGCGACGCCCTGATGGTCCACGGCTGCTTGCAATATAGCGGCATCGTCGCCCAGACGCGGGCCGGTTGGAGGCGGATGCTCACAGCCGGCCGCCGCAAACCAGGACGACCAATCCTCCGGAATGTCTCCGTGCAGAAGCGTGGCGCGATACAGGTCTGCCGGAACCTGCAAACCCTGCTGCCTTGCGTAGTCCGGTGAGCAGACCGGCAGAACGCTCTCCGTTCCGAGTTGAACGGCGTCCAGGTCGGGAGGTGGTCGTGGGCTGTATCGGATCGCGGCGTCGATGCCCTCGGCAGCGAAGTCCACAAGGTGCCGCGACGCGGTGATGCGAAGGTCGATGTCGGGATGGTTTGCGAGGAAACGACCGAGCCTTGGAGCGAACCAGCGTGTGGCGACAGAGGGCAGCATCGACAGCGTGACAACCTGTTCTGATCGCCTGATGTCCGACACCGAGCTCCAGATGCGAACAAAAGCATCCGCCAGTTGACCTGAAAGACGCTCCCCGGCCGGCGTCTGCGCGATCCGCGCGCCGTGACGGACAAAAAGCGGGATACCGAGCGTGGCCTCGAGATCGGAGACCTGGCGCGACACGCCGCTCTGCGTGATGCCCAACTCTTCTGCAGCCGCGGTGAAGCTGCCGTGGCGCGCCGCAGCTTCAAAAACCTGGAGGGCGCGCAGAGGCGGCTTGGCATGAGTTGAACTCATGATGTCTTCTCTTTTTTTCATTTTGAGCAAGCTTTTCGAGATTCTATCATGATCAAGACTCAAACAACATATCGCCTTTGACCATGTCTCAAGCCGTGTCCTCCCCTTCATCCGTCGCCGACATGAAACGGCATGTGCCCGATTTGCCCCTGGTGGTCTGGATGGTGCTCCTCGCGCTGGTGATCGGCCTCGGCGGCGGGCTTGGCGCGACCGAACTGATCGGTGTCTTCAATGATGGCTTCGGTCGCGCGCTCGGGGAATTCGCGCTGATCCTCCTGCCCTCTTTCACGTTGGCGGCCGCCCTTTCGCGCCAGAATGTAGCCTCAGACGCGGCCGGTCGGACGACGGTCCTCGCCTCCCCGGTCGCGGGCGCCGGCATGATCTGTCCCGATACCGCCTATGCCGCGTTGGCGCCGGCGGCGGGGCGCTACAAGCTCGACATGGCGTTTGGTGCCTATGCCGGGTTCAAGCTCATCTACCCGGCCGGTCCTTTGATCGTCGCGGTTGGATTGGGGGTCTCCGGCTCGGCGGATGTGCAGCCGGCGATCCTATTGCTGTGCGGCGCGCTGCTCACATTGCCTGTTTGGGGCGCCGGGGTCGCGTGGGGCCGTTTCGGTGGCACCGTGTCCGGGTCTCAAGACCAATCACCGCAGAGCGGAGACGGTCGGCTTTTCGTTGCCTTTGCGCCTTTCATGGTGATGGCCGGCCTATTGATCTTGGGCGGCGTCATCGGGCAAACCGGCATCGGTACGATCGACTTTTTGCTGTTGCCGAAAGGTGCGCTTATGGCGGCCGCGGTCTTGGCGCTCTTTCAGACGCCTGTCGAAGCGCGGCGGGATTGTCTTGACAGCGCTGTCCGGCGAACCGGGTCCCTGCTCCTCGTGATCGGCGCGGCAAGCGCGTTCGGTGCCGTACTGACCGGCCTTGTCCCGTTGAACCGCATCGTGCCGCCCGGCAGCGGCATGCTGACCCTTATCGGCCTGTTTGCGCTCACGGTCCTTTTCAAGCTTGCGCAAGGGTCTTCCATGGCAACATTCGCCGCGGTCGCGCCAGTGGCGGCGCCGATCGTGGCCGCCAGCGAGGCCAGTCCGGTGGCCGCCGTCTTTGCCATTTGCCTCGGGTCGTTTATCGCCATACTTCCGAACGACAGCTATTACTGGCTGGTCCGCCGCGACGCGTTCGAACACGAGACACGCGAGGCACGCGTTGTTCGAATTCTTGCCGGCGGCGCGGTGGTGCAGGCGATTGTCGGGATGTGCCTCCTTTTGGCATGGACGGCGCTTCGGCCTTAGGTCGCACCGCCGGTGAAGAGACGCCCTTGGGCGATGCGGCCAGTCCTCGCCTGCCTCACGGTCCGTATTCCTTATAGTTTTTGGCCTTCAAGACGCGCCGCGCCATCTTGCCGAATGCCTTGTCCTTCGCCCTGCGCTCGGCAAGGCTGGCCGAGTTGAAGGCTTCTTCTGCCTTGAGCTTGTGCCATCGACGCAGTCTTGCCGGATCAATCTCTCCGCGTTCGATGGCCGCTCGCACGGCGCATCCCGGTTCGGACATATGCCGGCAATCGTTGAAGCGGCATTCGGCGGAAAGTGCGTGCAGGTCGGCGAAGAGATCGTCGATGCCGGCCGCCGCATCGGTCAGTTGCAGTTCGCGCATTCCCGGCGTGTCCAGCACCAGGCAACCGCCGGGCACAGCATGCAATTGGCGGCGCGTGGTCGTGTGGCGGCCCTTGGCATCGTCTTCACGAATGGGTTGCGTTTCGATCGACTGCGTGCCCGCCAGGGCATTGGTCAGGGACGACTTGCCGACGCCGGACGATCCCAGAAACGCGACGGTTTGCCCGGGCCGGCACCAGTCCGCCAGCTTTTTCCCCGGTTCGTCGCCGCGCGCATCGAGGAGAACGACGGCAACCAGGTCCGAAATTGCATCCGCCGCCTCGGCATAGGCCTCGGCGTCGGACGCCAGATCGGACTTCGTCAAGACGATGACCGCATTGATCTCGGCCTCGAACGCCATGGCGACATAACGCTCCAGGCGGGCGATGTTGAAGTCCTGATTGCACGACGACACGATGAACATCGTGTCGATGTTCGCGGCGATCAACTGGATCTTGCGATCGGTGCCCGGGGCGCGGCGTTTTAGGAGGTTCCTTCGTTCCAGGACGCGGCTTGCTTGCGGCTGCCGGCGATCGAGCAGCACCCAGTCGCCGACGGTCGCATCCGATAGAGGTTGGATTGTCGTGTCGATGCCATCGCCCACCACATGCAGCGCATTGTGATGCACCTCGACGATACGAACCGGCGGCGTTTCTGCCAACGCATCAACGCTGATCTGCTGTGCAAAATGGGAGTGCCAGCCGAGCGTTTCGAGCGGTGACAAAGCAGGTGCGGACCCGCTGCCGGTTGCCCGGCCCGGGAAAAAAGCGGAATAGTCCTTAGTCATTGGGGATCGGCTTTCATGTCGGCCACAAGCAGCGATTGGGCCCGAAGTGTCAGAAATGTCTGAAATCGCAGATCGGCCGCCGCACCAAGAAGGCCTTGGCAACGCGGAAATTCGGTCGATTTTGCATCGGAAGGCCTGCCGTGGCCTTCCCACTTCACCGGGACATAAAAGCTCCAATTCAGGAACCCATGGCGTACTTCATTTCGGCGAGCACCTCAAGCGCCCTCGCGACACCGGACACGCCACGAGAATTTTGCCCGGTCTTTCCTGATCGTCGGTGATGTTGAAGCCAGCGTTGCTGCCGGCACCAAAGCCTCTACGTGCCACCGACAGACATCGGATCGGGCAGGTTAAACAGGTCCGAACCGAAACCGTTCTGTTCGACTTGCTGTAACCTGAAGGATGGTTGGCCTACTGATCGGCAACAACGATGTTTCTGCCGTCGGCGGAGACTTCGATGTCCATCGTTTCGCCGCCCATTGTGCCGACGAACTCATAGCCGATCACCTGCATGCTCGGTGAATGGCTGGCTTCGATGAATTCCGGCGCGAAACCCGGCATGCGCGTTTCGATCGATTTCAGGACCGCGCCCGGTACGTCTTCGATCATGAACTCGATTTCGATCTCCTGGACATTCGCGTTCGGATCGAGATCGATTTCGATCCGGCGACCATCGGCGACCGTGCCCTGGATTTCGTAGACGAAACTGCCGTCGTCCTCGGTCTCGGTGTTGGCGCTGACCAGCGTCACGTCGCCGAGTTCCTCGTAGACGATGACGATGTTGTCGTCGATGACGCTGCCATCATCCACCGGGCCCGGCGTGTCAGTGGCGAGCCGAAGGTTCTCCAGGTTTGCCTGCGCGACCTTCATCACCTCCGCGGGGACTTCGGATAAATCGACGCTCTCTTCGACGCCTGCAATGGCCCCGGAATGCATCAGCGCAATCGCCAGGGCGGCCGGGATAATGCACTTGGACAGAGTGTGTTTCATCGGTCTTTTCCGGTCGCATTCGAGCCGCTGCTGAACAGGTCCTTGATTTCCTCGCGCAGCACTTTCCAGAAATCCTGAAGGTTGGCGTGCTTGTTATCGATATCGCCCAGATATTCCTCCAGCCGGTCGATGGCGTTGTGCTGCTCGCGTTCGGTCTCGGCTTTGAGTTGGCTTTTCAGATTTGCCAGCGTGACTTCCAGATCGCTGATCTTTGCTTCGAGGGCTTCGCGTCGATCCTTAAACTCGCTCATGGTCCGATCCTCCGGCTTCACCAGCCCATCAACTGGCTTACGCCAATCAGGACGATGGGGAAAATGAAGAAAACAGTGCCGATATAGGCCGCGACGTAGAGCTTGTTCTGCATGGCCAGACCGGCAAGCCATTCGGCGGCTCGAATGGGCAGATTCCGTGTGAACGGCAGACCGTAGATGACGATGACGCCGATCAGGTTGTAGGTGAAATGCACGAGCGCGATCTGCAGGGCGAATACCGCATTGCTGCCATCGACGGCGGTCGCGGCGAGCAAGGCCGTGATGCAGGTGCCGATATTGGCCCCGAGCGTGAACGGATAGACCTGCTTGAGGCTGAACACACCGCTCCCGGCAAGGGGAACGACCAGGCTCGTGGTCGTTGAGGACGACTGGACGAGGACGGTAATTGCGGTTCCGGAAAAGATGCCGGCGATCGGGCCGCGCCCGACCGCGGCGTGCAGGATCGTCTTGGCCCGGCCCACCATGAGGACTTTCAAGAGCTTGCCGATATAGGTGATGACCGCGAAAATCAGCGCAATGCCCAGGATGATGAAGGCGATCCCCATGACCAGATCGCTGGCGCCGATGCCGTGGAACACATCCTTCAGCGTATCGACGGGAGGCTTCACGAGCGGCTTGATGAAGTTGAATCCCTTCACCGACATGGATTCTCCGCCGACCATCAGGTCGGCGAGATATTCGCCAATCCGCTGAAGGAAACCGAACATGATTTCCAGAGGCAGGAAGATCAGAATGCTTAAAAGATTGAAGAAGTCATGGACGGTGGCGGCCGAGAACGCCCGGCGGAACTCCTCGCCCTTTCGCACATGTCCAAGGCTGACGATGGTGTTGGTGATCGTCGTGCCCATGTTGGCGCCCATGATCATCGGGATCGCAATGCTGACGGGCAGGCCACCGGCGACGAGGCCGACGATGATCGATGTGACAGTGCTGGAGGACTGGATCAGCGCGGTCGCGATCGTACCGACGATCACCCCGGTTATCGGGTTGCTGGCGAAAGCGAAGAGTTCCTTCGCCTGACTGCCGGCCGCTGCCTTGAAGCCGGTGCCGATCATCGCGACGGCAACGAGCAGCAGATAGACCAGGCCGAGGACGAGGAACCACTGGATCCAGCTTGAACTGGAGGACTGGCTTTCAAACTCCGTGGTTGTCGTTGTCATTGATCCGACCCCATCTGTGAACGCCATGCGTTTGAACGGCACCCACTCGAAGATGGATGCACGGCAACCAACCGCTGCACGTCTAATCGGAGCGTGTTTCGACCGTGTGACAGATGGCTGTCAGAATTGGCGAAAGCAGAATCCGCCAAGTGCGGTGACTATCCGCACGGTTCGCATGTCGTTGAAAAGAAGTGCGAATTGGTGAGTGGAGGATATCTCGTTCGGCGCGAACAAAAATGCCGATCCGACGCTACGGAAACCGGTAGAAGACGCGCTTGGACAAAAGCGTCTCGCTACGCCGATCCCCGAAAGAACGCGCCCAGAGGATGAGATCCATCCGGGGCAATGAAGGCAATATCGGTTCCGAGGCGGTCCAGGAGAGTCGAGACGTTCTCGCGAATGCTAAACATCATGATCGCAGGCATGGTTTTGTCGGTTCGGACACCCTTGGGCCAGTGAAGGAACCGGCGACGGAGCGTTTCGGGCGACCGTCTGCGGTCGAATTGTCCGGCCGGTCGATTTTCTCAGCCGAATAGAGCATTGTGTGATGCTGGACCCCAGAGCCTGCAAGCCGGCGGCCTGTCAGAAGAAAGGTTGCGTTCCAAATGGCGGTGTCTGAAACGCCGGCCCCTGCCCTGCCCCGATAGACGTGTCAGAGCAAGCCATCCGGCAGTTTCTGCTCTGCCGCCGTGTTGGCCCGACGGAAGACCAGCGTTACCAGGGTCGAAGTAATGACGATGAACAGGGCATAGAGCGCCGGAACCGCCATATAGCTCTGCGCTTCGTCGCCGGCGAATGTGAACGCGATGATGGCAATGGCGAGCGGGCCGTTCTGGATGCCGGTCTCTAGCGCAACGGTCCGTGCATTGCGCGGGTGCAATCGCAACAGGCGTGCAAAGCCGTAGCCGATTGCGATGCCGAACAGACCCAGACCGATGGCGGCCACATAGGTGTCAGGCGTCGTGGTCATCAAGAACTCCCAATTGCGCGGCACCCAACTCAGCGCGATGAACGCGATGAAGAAGAGCGCCAGCACCGAGCCCATGAACTCCGTCACGGCCCCCACATTGGCGTTCAGCCGGCGCAGGATCATGCCGATCGCTACGGGTACGAGCAGCAGGATGAGCGTGGCGATGATGTTTTCACGCGGGATCTGCAAGTCGAGTGCTGCAGCATAGAGCACCAGGATGAGCGGGATCAGCACCACGCCGAACACAGTCGACGTCACCGTCATAAGCACAGACAGGGCGAGATTGCCCTTGGAGAAATAGGTGAAGATGTTCGAGGTCGTGCCGCCCGGCATGCAGGCCATAATCAGCACGCCGATGGCAAGCGCTGGAGTGAGCGGAAGCACCATGATCAGCAGAAAGCCGATGAACGGCATGAAGCCGTACTGGGACATCAACCCGATGGCCAAACCCTGCGGCCGCTTCAGCGCCAGGTAGAAGTCCCGGGGCGTGAGCGAGGCGCCCATGCCGAGCATGATGACGAAGATCATCAGTGCCAGCAGGGCCTGTTCAAATGCTCCGACCATGCCGCTTCATTCCGCTGCCGGTCGCGCCGGATCCTCGGCGCGCAGGTCTTTACGCAAGGTCTTGCCGACATTGGATTTCGGCAAGTCGTCCCGGAATTCCACCTGTTTCGGCACTTTGTAACCGGTCAGGTGCTCCTTGCAATAGGCGCGCAAGGCGTCGGCATCGAGGCTTGGGTCACCGCTGACGATAAAGGCTTTCACCGCCTCGCCGGTGGACGCGTCGGGCACACCGATCACCGCCGCATCCAGGACGGCCGGATGGGCGGCCAGCACGTCCTCCACTTCATTGGGATAGACGTTGAAGCCGGACACACAGACCAGGTCTTTCTTGCGATCGACGATACGGACATAACCGTCGTCGTCCATGACGCCGATATCGCCGGTGAGAAACCACGCTCCGTTCATGACCTTTGCCGTCTCATCGGGCTTCTTCCAATAGCCCTTCATCACCTGCGGGCCGCGGACGCCGATCTCACCGGTTTCTCCCAGCGGCAAGGGGCCTCCCTCGTCGCCGAAACACGCCACCTCGGTCGATGGAACCGGAATGCCGATCGTGCCCGCGCGCGTCTTGCCGGGGGGCTCGAACGTCACCACGGGCGAGGTTTCCGTAAGCCCGTAGCCTTGCATGACTTCTGTCCCGGTAATCTCCCGCCAGCGCGCGGCCACGGACGATTGCAGGGCCATGCCGCCGGCGCCGGCGAATTTCATATGCCGGGGCGGCGAGTCGAGAAACCAGAGTTCATGGCTCAGTCCGTTGAAGAGGGTGTTGACGCCGCTCATCCAGGTGATCCTGTAATTCTCAAAGGCGCGTTTCAGGTTCGAGAGCGGTCGCGGGTTCGGGATCAGGATATTGCGCGCGCCCAGCCGGTAAAAGGTCATGAAATTCACGGTGAACGCGAAGATGTGGTAGAGCGGCAAGGCGGTCAGGATCACTTCGCGTCCCTTGTCCAGGTCGCCGCCAAACAGCTCGATCGCCTGTTCCGTGTTCAGGATCAGGTTGCCGTGCGTCAGCATGGCGCCCTTCGGCACGCCGGTCGTGCCGCCGGTATATTGCAGCACGGCAATGTCGTCGGTCGTTATGGACTGGTGGTAGCCATGCACCTCGATCCGATCTGCGGCGATGTGGCCGCGTCCGGCGTCCAGGGCGTCCGGCAGCCGGATGTGCGGCACTTCGATCGGTTTGACCGACCGGTCCCAGTATTTCTGTACCAGACCGACAATGCCCTTCGGCATGGCCGGAAAGAATTCCGCGACCCGGGTGATAATCACATTGGGCACGGGATGGCCGCGGGTTGCCGCCGGGATCTTGTCGGCAAACATATCGACGATGATCAGCGCGTGCGGTTCGGCGTCCTCGAACTGCTTGGCCATTTCCTCGGCAGTGTAGAGAGGATTGACGTTCACCAGCACACAGCCGGCTTTCAGGATACCGAAGGCCGCGATCGGAAAGCCGAGACAATTGGGCATCTGCACGGCAACCCGGTCACCCGCCGAAAGTCCCGCGACTTCTCGCAGATAAACCGCCAGCGCGTCGGACATTTCATTGATCTGCTCGAAACTGAGTGTGCCGTTCATGCCATTCGGCAGGCAGCAGGTAAACGCTTTGGCCGTGCCATAGGTCTCGGCAACGGAATGGATCAGATCTGGCAGGTTTCGATAGGACGGCGCGCCGATATCGGCGCGCACATCGGGTCCGTAAAGCGCTGTCCAAGGCCGGTCGGGGTTTTTCATGGACCTCCCTATGAATGCTCGGTTGAGCGGCGTCAAACCAACAGGAAGTTAAGTCACGAGTTGCATACGACAAAGCTCACAGTCGGGAAATTCCGGTTGGGTAGCTGATGTCCGGAAATCCACAGGCCGTCGGTGCGCCATGGAAGCGAATGCATATCAGACACCGTCGTGTCCCGGCCGTTCACGCACCCGGTCGCGATGCTGTCGTCAGTTTTTGTCGCAGCCGTGCCTGGAGGATTATTGCGGCCGCCATGACGCCGATTGCGTACCCGACGAGCAAGCCGTTCGGGCCAAAACCGAGAACGAACCCGACGAAGTAGGCAAGCGGCAGCGCAAGAAACCAGTAGACCGCAATCGAAATCGCGTTGGGCACGCGGTTGTCGGTCTGGCCGCGCAAGGCGCCGAGCGCGATCGATTGCAAACCGTCGGCGAACTGAATCAAGGCCATGGTGACAAACATCGGTGCCGCGCGCGCAATCACGTCCGGATCGGCGCTCAGGTGGTTTGCAATGTCATGCCGAAACACCAGCAATGGCCCGAACACCAACGCCGCCCAGATCATGACGATGCCGTTGGCCGCCATCCAGATCGCGCGAAATCGATGCGCGTGGCGCAAACCGACCGCCTGCCCCATCCTGATGGCGACCGCCGCCGTCATACCCAGCGGGACCATATAGAGGATGGCGGCGATCGAATGCACCACCTGGTTGGCGGCCAGCGCGGCCGCGCCGAACCCGGCCATCATCAGGCCGGTAAAGGCATAGGCACTCCCCTCGCCCAGACTGCCGAGCGAGACGGTCCATCCTTCCCGGGCATGCCCGACAATGGTCCTGAGACGAAAGGGTGTCGGGTGTCGAAACGGGGCCATGCCGGGTGCGGAACGCCAGTGCCACATCGCCAACGCCAACGAAACGCACTTGGCGAGCAGGCTGGCATATCCCGCACCGACGAGACCGAGGCCTGCGCCATAGATCAGGGCCCAATTCAAGGGGATGTTGAGCGCCACGCCCGCGCAGGCAATCCAGACGGCCACCCATGGTCTGTCGACGGCGTTGTAAAGGCCGCGCAGGGTGCCGAACAGCGCATAGGGCACCAGCATGACGGCCATCACGGACCAGTAGGGGAACAGCAGATCCTCGACCGTCTGGGACGGCACGAGGAATCCGAACGCCGGAAAGGCGGCAATCATTATCGCCGTGATCGCGCAGGCCGCTGTGCCGGCCAGCACCATGCCGTTCTTGACATGACCGGAAAGGCGCGGCCCATCCGCGGCGCCTCTCGCCTCGGCGACGGCAACGGAAACAACTGAGATCAGACCGAACAGGCTGGAATAGACGATGATGAGCGCGCTGGTCGCCAACCCCGCGGCTGCAAGGGCGTCCGTGCCAAGGGGCGCAATCATCAGCGTGTCCACCACGCTCATCATCGTCCCCGAGACCAGACCCACCACCACCGGCACCGCAAGCCTCAGGATCGGCACCACTTCGGAAAGTGTCGTCCGCAGGTCGCGCGTATGGGCCGGTGTCGCATGGTGCATGGGATGGCTCTGGTTCGATTCGTAGAAACCGCATATTCATTGTTGCGTATTCGCTCACCAGATTACGAAAGGCGCAGTCTCTGCGCGTTTTTGCGACATGCAGAATTGGGATGAAATTCGAACCGCCGCCCACGTCGCCCGATTGGGCACGATAAGTGCCGCAGCCCGGACCCTGGGCGTCCACCGCGCCACGGTCACGCGGCACATCGATGCGCTCGAAGCACAGCTCGGTGCCAAGCTGTTCCAGCGCCATGCGCGCGGCCTGTCGCCGACGGATCTCGGACGCGAATTGCTAAGGGTCGCCGATGCCACCGATGCGCAATTCGGC
>JANQQB010000111.1 GCA_028285165.1 Rhodobiaceae bacterium | reverse complement strand
AGAAAGTCCACGCCGCGGGATTCGGTCAACGCCTTGCCGGCGGTCTCGCCATAGCCGGTGACGACGTTGATCGCGCCGGCCGGAAAACCGACGTCAAGCGCCAGTTCGGCAATCCGGAGCGGCGTGAGCGCCGCCTCCTCGGCCGGCTTCAGCACAACGGCATTGCCCATGGCCAGCGCCGGCGCCAGCGAACGTCCGACCATTTGCGCCGGGTAGTTCCAGGGAATGATATGCCCGGTGACCCCATAGGGTTCGTGCCAGACCTGGACGTTGTAGCCGGCGAGGAACGGAACCGTGTCGCCGTGCACCTTGTCCGCCGCACCTCCATAGAATTCAAAGTAGCGGGCGGTCGCGACCATGTCCGCGCGGGCTTGGGCGAGCGGCTTGCCGGTGTCTTGCGCTTCAAGCTTTGCCAAGGCTTCGGCATTGTCCGTCACCGCACGACCGAGCGCGGCAAGCAGCCGGCCGCGTTCGGTTGCCGTCAGCTTCGACCAGTCGCCCCCGTCGAACGCCGCACGCGCCGCCGCGACCGCCGCCTCGATTTCCGATTTGCCACCGGCGGCGAGCATCGCAAAGACGGTGCCGGTCGACGGATCGAGGATGGGGATGGAGTCCGCCGTACGCACCCATTCACCGCCGATCAGGCAGCCGCGGGCCGGGCTGATATTGGCCGGGATGTTCATGCAGCCTCCACGATGTCGAGATTGGCCTTGCGCACCTCGCCGCGTTCGATGACGAGCGCGGAATCGGCGAATTTCTTCAACAGGCCGGGATTGGATTCGGTGATGATCAGGGTGACGTCGGGGTCCCGGTCGCGCAGCGCCCTAAGCGCCTGGGCATAGCGGCGGGCGAGCGCCGGTGCGAGGCCCTGGAAAGGCTCGTCCAGCATGACGAGCCGGGTGCCGATCATCAGCGCGCGGGCGAGCGCCACCATCTTGCCCTGACCGCCGGAGACCGAGCCGGCCGGGCGCGGCGCCAGTTCCTGCAATTCCGGCAGGATCTCGTAGACTCGGTCGCGGCGCGCGGCGAGGTCGCGTGCCGACAGCCCGGCCACCTGTCCCGGCATCAGCACGTTTTCCTCCACCGTGAAGGCGGAGAACAGCCGGCGGTCTTCCGGCGCGTAGCCGATGCCGAGACCGGCGCGGTTTGCCGCCGGCACCTTGTCGAGCGGTTTGCCGTCGAAGGTGATGGTGCCGGTCACGGATGTGAACCCCATCACCGTGCGCAAGAGCGATGTCTTGCCCGCGCCGTTGGTGCCGATGAGGGCAAGGGTCGCGGATTGTTCGACCGTGAAGCGGATGTCGCGCAGGATGCGGACACCGGCAAGCGAAACCGTGACATTGTCGAAGCTCAGCATCTAGATTTCCTCGCCGATCACTTCTCGCTTCACCTCGGGATGCGACAGCACGTCGTCCGGCGGACCGCGATGCAGAACCTCTCCGCGGTTCCAGACGGCGACCTCATCGGCGAACCGTTCCACGATGCCCATGTCGTGTTCCACGAAGACTGACGTGACCTTCGCCTCGGCCAGCGCCCGGGCGATGATGTCGAGCACGCCGAATTTTCCGCCGCTGCAACGCCGGAGGTCGGCTCGTCCATGAAGAGCAGTTTCGGCTTCAGTGCGAGCGCGACGGCGATGTCGATCAGCTTGCGCTGGCCTTCGGGCAATTCTTCGACCGGCCGGTCCGCCACGTGGCTGCAATTGACCATGTCCAGGAGATGCATCATTTCCGCCTTTTCCGGGATGACACCGAGGCGGGTGAACGGCGCCCAGCGCTTTTCGCGGGCGGCCGCCGCGATCAAGAGGTTGTCGAGCGCGGTGTGGCCGGCGAACAATTGCGGAATCTGAAAGGCCCGGGCGACGCCCATGCGGGTGATCTGGCGCGGCGACTTCGCCGTCACATCGGTCCCGGCAAAATGCACCGATCCCGACGACGGTTTCAGATATCCGGTGCAGATGTTGAGGAAGGTGGTCTTGCCGGCGCCGTTCGGACCGATGATCGCCAGGTTGCGGCCCTCGTGGATCGCGATGTTGACGTCGTTGGCGGCCACGACGCCGCCGAAGCGGATCTCCAGTCCGCGGGTTTCCAAGAGCACGTTCATTCGCCCGGCTCCATGGCCTTGCGGCTCGGCGACGCAACCGGCGGGTCGTCGACCGCGGTTTGCGCGGCGGCGCGCCGCGCGGGCAGGAAGCGGTTGGCCAAGCCGATCAGGCCCTTTGGCGCGTAGAGGATGATGCCGAGCAGGAAGAAGCCGAGGATCATCTGCCAGACATCGCTTGCAAACGCCGAGGCATAGGTGCGCACCGCCTCGTAAACGAGCGCCCCGATGAAGGCGCCGGCAACGGATTGCGCACCGCCCAGAATGGCAATGAAAACCAGTTCTCCGGACCGCACCCACCACGTGTATTCCGGTGTGACGATGCCCTGCGCGACGGCCATCATCACACCGCCGAGACCGCACAGGCCGGCCGACACCAGATAGCCGGTCAACAGGACGCCGCGCGCCGACACGCCAAGATATTCCAGCCGCGTCTCATTGCTGGCGATCGTGCGCATCATGTTGCCGAGCGGCGATTGCAGGAACCGGTGCACCAGGAGCGCAACGCACACGGCAATGACGAGCCCGCCATAGAACAACAGGAATTCGAAGGCATCCCGATCGAGGCTCGCGCCGAGAACTGTCGGGCGGGCGACCTGGATGCCGTCGGATCCGCCCGTGAAGTGGTAGAATTTTTCGAGGATCGAAAACAGGATCATCGAAAAGGCAAGGTTCAGCATGCCGAAGAAGATGTAGCGGTAGCGCACGACGAAGAGACCGACCATGAGCCCCACGGCAAGCGATGCGCCGACGCCAAGGACAATCATCGTAATCAGTTCGCCGCCACCGAAGGCCCGGCCGAGAAACGCCGCCGCATAGGCCGAGACGGCAAAGAACAGGGCATGGCCGAAGCTGACCTGGCCGGCCGCAAGCAGCACGACGATGCCGAGCACGGCAAGGCCCTTGGCGAGCGCCAGCGTCAGCATCACCTTGGTCCAGGGCGCATAAAGCGGCAGCAGCATTGCCAGGACGATAAGGACGACGAGGCCGATAAGGCGCGGATCCAGGCGGGCCAGCATCTCCTCCCTCTCAGATCTTCCGGGTCCGGGCAATGCCGAACAGACCTTCGGGCCGCCAGAGCAGGACGAGCAGCATGATCAGGTACGGAACCAGGACTTCCAGTTCCGGCATCAGGTAGACCGCGAAGCTGCGCCCCAATCCGATCAGCAGCGCGACCAGGGCCGCTCCCTCGATCTGGCCGAGGCCGGCGGTGGCGGCGACGGCGAAGCTCAAGACGATCATGTCTGCGCCCATGCCCGGCACGACGGACGTGGTGGCCGAAGCCAGCGCGCCGCCGAAGGCGGCAAGCGCCGCGCCGATGATGAAGGTGAGTGTGTAAATGCGATCCGCGTTGATGCCGATCGCGGTGGCCGCCTCGCGATCCTCGGTGACGGCCAGGATCAGCTTGCCGGAGAGCGTGCGCCGCAGGAACAGGCGAAGACCGACGAGCACGACCAGCGCGATCGCCGGCAGCACCATCAATTGATAGACCGTGTAAGTGATGCCGAGCACGGAGACGTTGCCGAGCTGCTGCAGGATCGAGGCCTCGAAATAGGGCTGCACCCCCCAGACCAGCCGCTGCACGTCCTCAAGGATCATGAACACGGCGAAGGTCACCAGCAATTGCAGCACCTCCTCCTTGGCGTAGATGCGTTTCAAAAGGAAACGTTCGATCGCGCCGCCAAGCGCAATGCCGATGATGGCCGAAGCGATCAGCATCAGCGGAAAGGCCAGCCACGGCGACCAGCCCGCGGCGAAGACCGCTCCGCCGACACTGGCCACGGTGTAGGCGCCGATTGCATAAAACGACCCGTGCGCGACATTGAGGATGCGCAGCACGCCGAAGATCAGCGTCAGGCCGACCGCCACCACGAAGACCAGCGCGGCATAGGCGATGCCGTCAAAGGCGGCCAGGGCGAGGAGTTGCAAGGACATGCGGATTTACTTTCCGGTCCGCGGCCGAAGCCACGGCGGCCCGCCCGCCTATGCCATGCGGCGAAGACGGGCGGGAGCCCTGGGATGGATCAGGAGCCGTGGCTGAAGTTTTCGACTTCGATGCCGTTGATGAAGTCCGGCGTCAGTGTGCCGAGCCAGGTGATGGAGTTCTCGCCGACGGGCGTCGTGATCTCGTCGCCGTCAAACATCATCATGTTGTCGAGCAGCGGAAAATCGTACCCGTCGACCTTTACCGTGGTGCCGACAAGCTGGTCCTCGACGCCCTGCCCGTCCTCGCGGATATGGACTTCACGACCGAGCCCGGAGAACCGCAATCCCTTCATGGCATCCACCACCATTTCACGGTCGGGCCAGGCCCCGCCATTGGCTTCCATCGCCTTTTCGTAAGCGCCCTTCAGCGCGTTCAGCGCCTGCGCCATGTGGTAGACCGGATAGATCGGATAGGCGCCGGTCTCGTCCTTGAATTTTTTGACGAAACCGGAAAAGGCCGGGTCGTCCTTCTTTTCCGGATGCAGGAAATAATGATCGCCCCGCGTGCCGACGATGTGCCCGGCGGGCAGCGCCGTGCCGAGACGCTCCAGAGAGCTTTCGGCAAGCGGCAGGACCAGCGTGGAAGAGTTTGTCAGGCCGCGCTGGGAAGCCTGGCGTACGAAGGTGTCCAGATCACCGCCCCAGGACGTCGACAGGATGACGTCCGGGCGCAGGGCCTGCAGCCTTGAGATCTCGGTCGAAAAGTCCGGCGCGCCGAATTTCGGGAAGAACTCGGCGACCACTTCGACGTCCGGCTTCATGGCTTTCAGGGCTGTCGAAAAGATTTCCCAGGAATCGCGTCCCCAGGAATAGTCCTGGTTGACGACGGCGATTGTCTTGAAGTCCGGTTTGGTCTTCAGGAGATAGAGCACCGTGGACAGCATTTCCGGCGTCGCATGCGCCTGGGTGCGGAACACGTAACGATAGGAGTTTTCCTCGAAGATCCGCTGGGTGCCGCAATCCCACATCAGGTTCAGCACTTTCAGATCTTCAGCAAGCGGGGCGACCTTGTTGCAATTGCCCGACGAGATCGAGGCGAACATGGCGTCGACCTTCACGTCCTGGACCATGCGGCGGTATTCGGACAAAACGGCTTCGCCGCCGGCGCCCTCGTCGATGAACTGCGCCTTGATCGGAACGCCGCCGATGCCGCCGGCCGCATTCATGTCCTCGATCATCATTTCCGCGGCGGCCTTTGCCGGCTCGCCGAACACGGATGCCGGACCGGACAGGAACGCTGTGATGCCGATCTGAACGGCGTCTGGTTTGTCCGCGGCCATTGCGGGCGACAGCGCGGTTGCGCCGAGCAGGCCGAGAGCAAGCGCCTTGGTGGCGATCGTTTTCATGATTTTCTCCTCCCACGGAAAGACGTGTCGGCTTTAGACGAACCGACCGGTAACGCATGGTTAGGAGAAGGAGGCGGTCTGCGGAAAATACCGTTTTTCGATCCCATCCATAGGAAATCGCTATAGCTCTTCCTCAAGGTCAGCCAGATTGCCCGGCCAGATACCGCGCAGGATCAGATCCCGTATCACGGTAACAGTCATGCGCTCGACTTCGCGGGTCGCCCGATTCATCACCTTTTCCGGGTTGCGCACAAGGTAAACCGGGCGCCGCATGGCGGGACTGACAACGGGAGAAGAAACCAGATGCCCGGCCGCGACCATGTCCTGGCACGCGGCCGGCGCCAGGATCGTGAAGGCACTGCCGCGCGCGACCAGCGTCTTGATCTGGCTCAGGGAATCCATCTCGACGACGACGTTCAGCCGGATGTCATGGGCCTTCGCAAAGCGTTCGATCATTGCCCGGAGGCCGTGGTCGAGCGAGGGCAGCACCAGATCAAGCCGAGCAAAATCCACCAGTTTCACTGGCTTCCCCGGCTCCGACTTCAGCGGCCAGGCGTCGGGCGCCGATACAAAATGCAAGTCCTCCGTCAAGAGCAACCGCAAGTGCATGTTGCGCAACATGTTGACTTCATACAAGATTCCAAGATCGACCGAATGGTCCTGCAACCATTCACGAATGTGCCCGCTCATCGACTCTACGGCCCGCAGACTGATCTTGGGGGCTTCCTGGCGCACGGTTTCCGCCAGCGGCACCGACAGGACCATGGAAACCGAACTGGGCAGACCGAAAGACACCCGTCCATACGGTTCGCGACCAAGCTGACTGACCTCGTCCTTGGCGCGTTCCACGTCTTCAACGATCTGGCGCGCATGACCGAACAGCACTTCGCCGGCATCCGTCACGGTCACGCCCCGTGCCGAGCGGACCAACAGATCCACACCAAGCTGTTGTTCAAGGTTTTTCAGGTGTTGCGACAGCGAGGGTTGCGCGATACCGATCCGCGATGCGGCTGCGGAAAACGACCCGTCTTCCACGATCGCCACGAAATAGCGGAGCTGTTTGATATCCACGTCTTGTCGTCTCCCGAACGCCAAAGCTATTGGAATTTCTTATTGCCCGTCAAGGAACACGCTATTTGCGGCGCGATTGCGAGACCGCGCATATAGGGCTGCTCCGTTTCCCAAAGCGATCCGCTCAGACCGGTGCGGCTCGCTCCCAGAAACTGAAGAAGAGACCGGATTATGAATGATCTCGAGGGAGTGCTTGTGGCGTCGGTCGAACAGGCCGTGGCGGCGCCCTACGCATCGGGCAAACTGGCCGATGCCGGCGCCCGCGTCCTGAAGATCGAACGTCCCGAAGGCGACTTCGCCCGAAACTACGATCACCACGTCAGGGGCGGCAGCGCCTATTTCGTATGGCTCAATCGGGGCAAGGAATCGATCGCGTTGGACCTGAAATCGGAGACCGATCGCGCCATACTCGGACGCATCCTTGCCAAGGCCGACATCTTCATCCAGAACCTTGCTCCCGGCGTGATCGAGCGGATCGGCTTCGATCCGGTGCGGCTGCGCGAAGACAATCCCCGACTGATCACCTGCTCGATTTCCGGCTACGGCCATGAAGGACCGTGGCGGGACCAGAAGGCCTACGATCTCTTGATCCAGGCCGAGAGCGGATTGTGCGCGATCAACGGGACGCCCGAGGCGCCCGCCCGGGTCGGGATTTCCGTCTGCGATATCGCCGCCGGCATGAGCGCCCATCAGGCGATCCTGCAGGCGCTCTACGCCCGCGAACGGACCGGGGAAGGCCGCCGCATCAATATTTCGTTGTTTCACGCTCTCGCCGACTGGATGAACGTCCCCTACCTGCAGCACCGCTACGGCAATGCCACGCCCGGACGCATCGGCCTCAGACACCCGTCGATCGCGCCCTATGGCGCCTATTCCTGCCGCGACGGCAAGGTGTTGCTTATTTCGGTCCAGAACGAACGGGAATGGCGCAAGCTGTGCGGCGAAGTTCTCGGCGATGAAACACTCGCCGACAAAGCCGGCTTTTCCAGCAATACCGAACGCGTCGCCAACCGGCCGACCGTCGACGCGCTGTTCGAGGATTTCTTCGGCCGGCACGACCGGGAAGACAACATCGCGCTCCTGCAAAAGGCCGGCATCGCTTACGGACGACTGTCTGACCTCGATGACCTGTCCGTGCATCCCCAGAACCGGTTCATCCGTGTCGACACGGAAAACGGACCCGTGGAACTGCTCGCTCCGGCCGCCGTCGTCGCGGGACGCACGGAAACCTTCGGGTCCGTGCCCCGGCTCGACGAACATGGGGCGGCGCTCCGCGACGAGTTCGGCAAGAAGTCGGACGTCGAGGCAGCGTGATCGGCGGCGGTCGGGCCGGGCGACATTTCTAAATCGGAAAATCAGATCACATTTGACGGAAAAACCTATCGAGAGCGTTCCATATACCTGCCGAAGGAAGCGGCCCGCTCGGGGCCGGCACACAACAGGGGACAGGAATGACCAGGAATTTCCACCGCCACGCTTTCAAGAAATCCACGCTGACCGCGCTCACGCTCAGCGCTGCGCTGGCGCTGTCGGCACCGGCCGCGCTGGCCGAGGACCGGGCCGGCTGGCCGGACAGCTTCACCGTCGGGACGGCAAGCCAGGGCGGCACCTATTTCGTTTACGGCGCCGGCTGGACCAACATGGTTTCAGAAGCCCTGAAGATCAACGGCGGCACGGAAGTGACCGGCGGACCGGTTCAGAACGCGGCGCTCGTGCAATCCGGCGACCTCGACCTTGCCATGGTCACGATGGGCCCGGCCCACGATGCCATTAATGGTAAGAGCGCGCTGGCCCCCGGCCTGAAACACGACAAGATCCGCGCGATCTTCCCGATGTACAAGACCGCCTTCCACATGGTGGCGCTGAAGAGCTCAGGCATCGACAGCTTCGACGCGATCCCGGACGGCACGGTGGTCGGCGTGGGGCCGGCCGGCGGCACGCCGGGTACTTATTGGCCGCGGTTCTTTGAGAAGCTCGGCAAGAACATCGAAATCCGCCATGGCGGCGCGGCCGACCTAGCCGGCCAATTGCAGGACGGTCTGATCACGGTCTACGCCTGGGCCGCCGGCCTGCCCTTCCCGGCTTTCTCGCAAGTCGAAGCCCAAACGGAAGTGAACTTCTTCGGTCTGACGGACGCGCATGTCGCAAAGCTCCTTGAGGACCAGCCGGTCTCGGCCTTCACCATCCCGTCCGGCACCTATCCGAGCATGGGTGAAGATCATGCCAGCGTGTCGATGTGGAACTTCGCGATTGGCCATGCCGACCTGCCGGAAAGCTTTGTCTACGCCATCGTCGACACGGTCATGACCCAGAACGAAAAGATGATGGAGATCCACAAGGCCGCAATCGAGACGCTCCCGCAAAACGTCGACAAGAACACCATTATTCCGTGGCATCCGGGCGCCGTGCGCTGGTTCCGCGAAAACGGTTACGAGATCGACCCCGCACTTGAAGGTTAGGCCAACCGGCCGCTTCCCGAAGACGCTCCGGCAAGGATTTTTCCTGCCGGAGCGTTATCTGTTTCGCGAACCTTGTTTGCAGCCATGACCGATCAAAGCGCCCGCGACGCCGACTCTAACCCCGTCGACCTTGCCCAATCCGAAGCCGAGACAACAAGAGCCGTCATGCTGGACGGCTGGCAGGGCAAGCTCTTCTATCTGCTCTGTGTGCTTTACAGCGGCTGGCACCTGTTCAGCCTGAACGTCGTGCCTCTGGAAACCTGGACCTACCGGATCCTGCATATTGCAGGCGCGCTGGTGCTTGGTTTCGGTCTGAGCGCCATTTTGCGCGTCGATGGGGCGACGCGGCGACCCACCGCGTCGTCAAGCCTGGAGACCGCGCTCGTCGCCGTTTCGGCGGTCGGTGTCGGTTTGGCGCTGGCAAGCGTCGCCGCGGCATTCGGCATTCAGGCGGTGTCTTCCGCCGACGCGGTTCCTGAGTGGCTGTTTGCCTATTTCGGCTGGTTGCTTGCGGGCGGCGCCCTGCTTGCCGTGATCGCCGGCTGGGCCTTTCCGGCCGACGGCAATCGGGTCGCCGCCGGCGACTGGGTGCTGATGGCGGCGGCGCTGGCAGCAACCGGCTTCATCCTGTTCAGCCTGGACACGCTTGGACTGAGGCTGCGCGCCGGGACGCCGTTTGCCGACCCGAACAATTCCTGGGCGGCCTTTGTCGCGATCCTTCTTATTCTGGAACTGACCCGCCGCGTCGCCGGCCTGGCGCTGGTCGCAATCGCGATGGTGTTCCTCGCCTACGCTTTCCTCGGACCGTGGCTGCCGGGCTTCCTGGAACACAAGGGCTACGACGCCAAGCGGTTCTTCTCCTATGTCTTCACCGACAACGGCGTGCTCGGCCCGACGACGGCCGTGTCGTCGACCTACATCATCCTGTTCATCATCTTCGCGGCCTTCCTGCAGAGTTCCAAGGTCGGCGACTATTTCGTGAATTTCGCCTTTGCCGCCGCCGGCCGGGCGCGCGGCGGACCGGCCAAGGTCTCCGTCTTCGCCTCCGGCCTGATGGGCATGATCAACGGCACGTCGGCCGGCAATGTCGTGTCCACCGGCTCGCTGACCATCCCGCTGATGAAAAAGGTCGGCTACAAGCCGCAATCGGCCGGCGCCATCGAGGCAGCCGCCTCGACCGGTGGCCAGATCATGCCGCCGATCATGGGCGCCGGTGCCTTCATCATGGCGGAGATCACCGGCATTCCCTACACCGAACTTGTGGTGGCGGCCCTGATACCGGCAGTGCTTTATTTCGCCTCGATCTATTTCATGGTCGATTTCGAGGCGAGCCGCACCGGCATGCGCGGTATGTCGTCCGATGAGCTTCCGAAGCTCAAGGATCTCGTGCGCCAGGCCTATCTGTTCCTGCCGATCGTCATCCTGATCGGCGCCCTGTTCACCGGCTATTCGGTGATCCGGGCCGGCACGCTGGCGATCGCGTCAGCGGCTGTCGTCTCCTGGCTGACGCCCTACAAGATGGGACCGAAGGAGATGATCGAAGCGCTGTCTTCCGGTTCGCGGATGTCGGTGCAGATCATCGTCGTGTGCGCCTGTGCGGGCCTCATCGTCGGTGTGATTTCGCTGACCGGCGTCGGCGCGCGTTTCTCAGCCCTGTTGTTCGATCTCGCGCAACAAAGCCAGCTTCTGGCGCTGATCTTTGCCATGGGCATTGCCGTCATTCTCGGCATGGGCATGCCGACAACGGCCGCCTACGCGGTGGCGGCGTCGGTGGTCGCGCCCGGTCTGATTGAGATCGGAATCCAGCCGCTGGTCGCACACTTCTTTGTGTTCTACTTCGCCGTCGTCTCAGCGATCACACCGCCGGTCGCTCTGGCCGCCTATGCCGGGGCGGCGATCGCCGGCTCGGAACCGATGCGCACGTCGGTGGCGAGTTTCCGGGTCGGGCTTGCGGCCTTCATCGTGCCGTTCATGTTCTTCTACAGTCCCGGGCTTCTGATGGAGGCGGCCTGGTACGAGGTGATGCGCAACGCGCTCACCGCGCTGATCGGCGTCTACATGCTCGCAGGCGCGGTCCAGGGCTGGTTCCTCGGCCCGATCGGTGCGATTGCACGGCTGGTGCTTCTGTCGGGTGCGCTCTGCATGATTGCCGGCGATTGGCGGACCGACATCGCCGGTGTCCTGATCGCCGCCTCGCTTTATGCGCAAGCGCGGTTCATGCCGCGCCCTGCGGCCGGCTGACCGTCACAAGAGGCCGTCCGCCGGCATCGGCCGGCGGCAGCGGTCAATAACGGCTGCGGTAATACGGCCGGCGGTAGAACGGGCGGCCGCGATAATACCGGTCATGGTAGCGGCGGTAATTGTAGCGCACGACCGGCGGGCGCACGAAACCAGGGCCTGGCTCATACAGGGGCCGACGGTATCCGGCATGGTGCAGGTAGTCGGCTGCGACCCAGCCGCGCCAGCCGGCCCAGGCGATGTCGCACCAGATGCGGCTCGGAGTGCATCCGAACACGGTGACTTCGCCGCCTTCGGGGATCACTGCGATCCGCGTGTAGTCGACACCCGGCCCGCTGCGGATGTTGAGGTCGGTGATCGTGTACACGCCGATCTGGGCGTTGGCCGGTGCCGTCCCGGCTGCGAACAACCCGGCTGCAACAACCAGCGCAGCCTTGAAAATCGATTTCATGAGCGTCTCCTTGCTCAACCCCCGCACTCTTTGTCTTCGCACAGACCGGTCAATGCTTTCTTAACTCTGCAACGCACTGGTCTACGAGCGCATACCCTTTGTTGGGTAAACGGAGCGCCGCTTTACAATAAAAATGCGCAAATACCAAATGCTGGCCAGATTTCCTTGATTTGTTCGCAAATAAAAACGACCGCCGATCAGATCAGACCATATTGCCGGGCCATGTTGCGCAGGAACGGCAGCCCCTCCTCGATCACCTGTTCAGCGCTGTCGGCAACCGGCCGCCAGACCGACAGGGCCGAGCCGATCTGCGGCGGCAGGTTGATAAAGCTCTCCATGGCCAGACCGCCGTTGAACCCGATGGCCGCGAGCGCCGCATAGATCTCGTTCCAATCGCAGGTGCCGGCACCCGGAACGCCGCGATCGCTTTCGGACATGTGGATGTACCGCAGGTGCTCCCGAGCCGCGAGGATGCCGTTGGCAGCGCCCTTTTCCTCGATGTTCATGTGGTAGGTGTCGAGGTGGATGAAGATGTTGTCCGACCCGACCTTGTCGATCAGGTCCGCCGCCTGCCAGCCGGTGTTGAGAATGTGGCTTTCATAGCGATTGACCGGCTCGATGCCGAAGGCGAGGCCCTTTGATCCGGCATAGGCGGCGGCCGCTTCGAGCACCCGTGCGACATTGTCGAGTTCGGCTTCGGTCGGCGGGTTTCCCGTGCGTTCCCCGATGCCGCCATAGGTGACGCCGCTCAGCGCCAGGGCGCCAAGATCTGCGGACTTGTCGATGGCCATTTTCAAGAAATCGATGGCGTTGTCGGGGCGCACCGAAGCCCAGCATTCCTCCGGAAGTCCGAGCGAACAGACGGCCGGCAGATCGTTCGCCTCAAGCAGCGCGCGGGTATGGGCCGCGTCGACGGCGGGCGGATCGAGCAAGGCGATCTCGACAAAATCGAAGCCGCAACGACTGGCTTCGGCAACGGCGCGCTCGGCGCCCTCACGGGTCCATTCCATGGCCCAGAGGCTCGTATGTACCCCAAATCCCTTCATTCGTTTTTCCTCCCTTCGACCCGGTGTTTCCAGAGGTGGCGCAGCACCATGACGCCGATCAGGAACAGGCCCCAGACGGCTGTTCCGAGATGCTGGTTCGCGCCCAGAAGATTGAGGCCGGATGACAGCACCTGCAGGATGACCAGCGCAAGCAGCACCGACATGACGCGCCCGAAGCCGCCGAACGGGTCGACGCCGCCGAGAAAGCAGGCCAGTACGGTGATCAGCAGGTAGGCTTCGCCGTGACCGACCCGCACGGAATTGAACCGCGCCATCATGATTATACCAGCCAGCGCGCACATCAGACCGGAAAGCGTATAGATCAGCGTGATGGCGCGTTTTGTGTTGATGCCGGAATAACGGGTCGCCTCCACGTTGGAGCCGATCATGTAGGTGGAAAAGCCGAGCGGTGTGCGGCCGAGAAAGACGTGCCAGACCGCGACCGCGGCCAGGAAAACGAGCAGCGGCACGGGAATGCCCAGAATGCTGCCATGACCAAGGAAGGCGACATAATCCGGAAAGCCTGAAATATCGCCGCCGCGCGTCAGGAACTCGCCGAGCCCGCGCAGGAAGATCATCATGGCCAGGCTGACCAGGATCGGATGCGCGCCTGAATAGGCGACCACCGCGCCCGTAACGCCACCGGCGAGCGCGCCGACCGAAAGCGCCAGCGCCACACCGAGCGCGAACACTACGGGACCGGCGTCCGGACCGCCGCCCATCTGCAGCACCCAGGCGAGCGCCAGGCCGGAAATGTTGGCCGTAAACGTCACGGCAAGATTGAGGCCGCCGGAGAGGATCGGCAACAGCATGGCAAGCGTCAGGAGACCGAGCTCCGGCAATTGCACGGCCATCGAGCCGAAATTCGCGGCCGTCAGGAAACGATCCGTGGTCATCGAAAAAAGGACGATCACGGCAATCAGGAACACCAGAAGCCCGAGCACGTCCGCGCCGATCCGGTCCTTCCATGCCGCGATCATGCCCGGCTCCCCCGCACCCGGTGGAGCGAAACGTTCGACAGGGTGATCGCGGCCAGAATGATCGCACCGACCACCATCTTGAAGGCGTAGGACGAGACGCCGAGCAGGTTGAGCCCGTTTTCGGTGATCGCGATCAGGAGCACGCCAAGCACGCATCCAAGCACGGTGCCGCGCCCGCCGCCGAGGCGCGCCCCGCCGAGCACGACAGCGGCGAGCACGTCGAGCTCGCGGCCGTAGAGCGCGTTCGGCACCACTTCCTGGGCGTAATTGACCTGCATGAGCGCGGCGATCCCGGTCATCAGGCCGAGCCAGCCGAAGGCGATGTATTGCATGGCGGCGGCGTTGATGCCAATGCGGCGAGCACCGTCCGGATTGTCGCCGAACACGTAGAGCTGGCGGCCGGTATTGGTATGGCCGATGAACAGCCATGTCGCGGCCACGCAGAGCGCCATGACCAGGACCGGCAAGGTGAGTTCCGCCCAGGCACCGCTGGCGGTCTCGTATTCCCACAAGATCACGCGATCGGTCCACCAGTCGGGCAGCGTGTAGATCGAGACGCCGCGCGTGAAGAACATCAGGAGCCCGAAAAACACGTTGAAGGTCGCGATCGTCACGACGATGGAAATGATACGGAAATGGTGGATGAGCGCGGCGTTGATCGCCATCAGGAGCACGCCGCAGGACCCGGCGATAAGAAACCCGACCATCCAATTGCCGCCGCCGAGCGACAGCACGATCAACGCCGTGACATACTGGACGACCGACGCGGCCACCGCGAACGAGATATCGATGGCGCCCGCAATCAGCACCACGACAAGCCCCATGGCAAAGATCAGGTTGACCGCCGAAGTGTTCAACAGGTCGGTCATGTTGACCGGCGACAGGAACTGATCCGTCGTCAGCGACAGCACGATCCCCAATGCGAGGATGACGAGGACCAGCCAGGTCTCGGTCAGGTGGGTGCGCAGCACGTCACGCATAGACCGCCTCTTCCAGGTCTTCCAGCCGGGCGGACCGGGGATCGTATTCCGCGGCCAGCCGTCCCTCGGCCATATGCAGGACCCGGTCCGCGTTGAAATAGACTTCGGGCACCTCGTCGGAGATCAGCAGGATCGCCATGCCCTCGCCGGCAAGATTGCGGACGATTTCGAAGATCCCGGCCCGCGCCCCGACATCCACCCCCACTGTCGGGCAATCGAGAATGAGGAGACGCGGTTCCGTCGCCAGCCATTTCGCCAGCACGATGCGCTGCTGGTTGCCGCCGGACAGCGTCGAGACCGGGTCGGATGGTCGCCCGATCTTGACGGCAAGGTCGGCGATCCAGCGATCGACGAGACGCGTCTTGCGGCGGCGCGAGATCAGCCCGCCGGCAAGCAGACGGTCGAGCACGGTGATCGCGGTGTTGTCGGCAATCGATTGCGGCTGGATGAGGCCGAGCGCCAGACGGTCCTCGGAGACATAGGCGATGCCGGCCGCGATGGCGTCATGGTTGTGCGCAAACCGGACCGGTTTGCCGTCGAGCAGGATCGTGCCGGTGTCGGGTCGGGTCATGCCGAACAGCGTCAGGGCGATCTCGGTGCGCCCCGATCCGATCAAGCCGGTCAGGCCAACGATCTCGCCGGCTCGGATTGTCAGGTCGATGTCCCGGTACTCGCCTTCGCGTGTCAGTCTTTGCACTTCAAGCACCGGCGCGGCACCGGATCGATCCTCGGCGCTGACCTTGGTATCGAAGGTCTCTCCGGTCATCAGTTCGGTGAGGCGCGATGGTGTGAGATCGGCGCCGGGAAAGACGCCCACAAGCTTTCCGTCCCGCAGCACGGTGACGGCATTGGCGATATCGAGCACCTCTGCAAGGCGATGACTGACGAAGACGACGGCTACTCCGGCTTCGGACAGCCGTCGGACGACCGTCAGCAAATGGTTGGTCTCGGCCTGGGTCAAGGACGCCGTCGGTTCGTCCATGAAGATCAGGCGCGGCTGACCGGCGACCAGCGCTCGGGCAACGGCGACGAGCTGTCGTTTCGCAATCGGCAGGTCACGGACCGGCCCACCGAGATCCAGGTCGACATTGAGGCGGTCGAGCGCGGCCTTGGCCGCCTGGCGCATCGCGGAATGGCGGATGAAACGCGGACGCCCGCCGAGCACCGTTTCGATGGCGATGTTTTCCGCCACGCTGATTTCGGGGAACAGGGCCAGATCCTGCCAGATCACCTCAATGCCGAACCGGCGGGCCAGTGCCGGGCTCGGCGCCGGGACGGCTTCGCCGGCAATTTCGATTTCAGCGCCGGGATCGGGCGTGTAGACGCCGGTTGCGATCTTGATCAGCGTGCTCTTGCCGCAACCGTTTTCGCCGGCAAGGCAATGGACTTCTCCGGGGCGCACGGCAAAGGTCACATCGGACAGGGCACGAACGCCGCCAAACGTTTTCGACACATGCCGCATGGCGAGCGCCATTTGCCCGCCCGGCAGGTTCCCGGACGGGCGGGAGCGCGCGGACCCGGACACTGCCGGCAACTCGGTCATGAATGGACTTTCCCCAACCCGCATCCGCTCAGGAAACTGCATCGACGGCGCCCTCCTGCCAGCCTGACGGATGTCAGGCAAACAGGAGGCGCCGTCACCGCGGTCTTGGCTCTCAACAATCCGGTGTCCAGACTGTCCGTAAACCGAGTCCTGATCACTGGACGGACCGACCGGCTGCTGCCGGCAAGCGGACCGTCACAGATCTCCTACAGTCCCATCGCCGCCAGTTCGTCGACCGTGTCGGTGTTGATCGGCACCAGCTTGTCGACGATGATATTGGTTCCGTCGGGCGAGACGGCGCCCAGACCGTCGATTTCCGTACCGCTCGAAATCTCGGCACCTTTGATGAGCATATCTGCCATCGTTACAAAGACTTGACCGGCTTCTCTCGGATTCCACATGAAGCCGCCAGAGATCGCACCCGACTTGATCAGCTTGCTGCCCTGACCGGGCGAGAACGGACCGAGGACATGGATGTCGCCGGTCTTGCGGCGCTCTTCGATCGCGCGGCCGGCGCCGATCGGTCCCTGGCTTCCGAAGGCCAGAAAGCCCTTCAGGTCCGGATTGGCGGAAATCAGTTCCAGGGCCGTCCTGCGGCTGTCATCGGCACTCTCGGCGACGCCATGCCGGTCACCGACCAGCGCCATGTCAGGATAATTCGCCTGGATATGCGCAATCGCGGCATCGGCCCAGGCATTGTGCAGGGGGACAGTCAGAGACCCGACGAAGACAGCGTATCGGCCGGCCTTACCCATTTTCTCGGCAAGCAGGTCGGCATGCGCCTCACCGAAGCCGTCCGACGACGCCAGTTCGAAGTTCCAGTCGACATTCTTCTGGTCGGGGCTTTCGTGGGTGATGACCTTGATGCCCTGGTCGCGCGCTTTCTTCAGCACCGGTTCCAGAACCTCGGCGTCATTCGGCACAACGCCGATTGCGTCCACGCCCTGCGCGATCAAATCCTCGATGGCGCGCACCTGGAGCGCCGGATCGGCGCTGGTCGGGCCGATCATAAAGGCATCGAGGCCCAGCTTCTCGCCCTGCTCCTTGATGCCGACTTCCATCGCGTTGAACCACGGAATGCCGCCGATCTTCACGACCACACCGAGCCGCGGCTTGTCCGCCGCCATGGCAGACGAGGCTGTCGCAAGAGCGACCGCGAAAGCCAATGCCTTGAGCACTTTTCCAAACATGCGTTCCTCCCGTTTTTTAAGGGGCGCCGACCCGTGACGGGACGGCTGCGGCACGATCCGGTTCTTGTGACCGGTTGGCCGGTGGTGCGTCGGAACCCTGTCCGGCGCGTCGGTTGCCACGTTGCACAATCGATGGTGCTGATGGTAAAAAACTGACAATTGAAGTCAAGCGCCATCATGAAGCAGGGTGATACTTTCCGGTCTGGCAACGCAAAGGTCCAAACCGAACAACGATCAGGATACCGTGCCGAAAATCACCATCTACGATCTGGCCAAACTGACCGGCGCGTCCGCGTCGACGGTCAGCGCCTGTCTGAACGGCACCTGGCGCGGGCGCCGCATCAAGGAAGACACGGCGCGCGAGATCCAGCGCATCGCCGACCAGAACGGCTATCGCACCAATCTGCAGGCGCGCGGCCTGCGCCGGTCGCGGTCGGGCCTCGCCGGCCTGATCCTGCCGATCTACAATGACCGCTTCTTTTCCTCGCTGGCCCAGAGTTTCGATGACGAGGCACGCGCCCGCGGCCTGTGCCCGATCACGGTCAGCACGAACCGCGACCCGGCTGAAGAACAGCAGACGGTCGAGACCCTGATTTCCTATGCCGTCGATTCGGTCTTCACGGCCGGAGCCAGCGACCCGGACGCGATCAGCCGGATGTGCGACCGTGCCGGTCTTGCCAATATCAATATCGACCTGCCCGGATCGGTTGCGTCGAGCGTCATCTCGGACAATCGCGGCGGTGCCGCAGCACTTGCCGAGGCCATGTTCGATGCGCATGACGGACCCGACGCGGCGCTTGCCGGACGGATCTATCTCGTCGGCGGCGAGCCCGCCGACTTCGCGACCGGGGAACGCATTGCCGGTTTCGAGGACGTCGTGCGCCGCCGCACGGGATCGTGCGACGCCGCCCAGATCCGGGCGACGGGATACGATCCGGTCAAAAGCGCGCAAGAGGCCGAAACCCTGTTTGCCGATCCGGACCACGCACCGCGTGCGCTTCTGGTCAATTCAACACTCGCCTTTGAGGGCGTGCTTGGCGTGCTCGCCGAACTGCCGGCGGCCCAGATGCAGGCCCTGGTCGTCGGCTGCTACGACTACGATCCGCTGACGCGCTATCTGAAAGTGCCGATCATCAGCGTGCGCCAGGACGTGAACGGCCTGATCCGAGAAGCGTTCCAGCTGCTCGACACGCCGCCGCCAGAACCGGCCATCGTCCGTGTCCCCCCGACCCTTCTGGCATCGCGTAACGGCGCGGTTGACGCTAACGGGACGCAACCCTGACACCCTCAGCGATCCTATCGCTCGGGTGCAGGATGACCCGATCGTCGGGTTCCAGACCCTCGACGATCTCCGCCTCCAGACCGTTGCTCTGGCCGATCTGCACCGGGCGGAGCTGGGCCATACCGTTGTCGGCAACGAAGACATG
>JANQQB010000106.1 GCA_028285165.1 Rhodobiaceae bacterium | reverse complement strand
CTTGCCATCGCGCGCGGCGAGGCAAGGTCGATGGCCTCAAGCACCACCGTTTCGCCGTAACCTGCATGCAGGCCGGTACAGGCGAGCGCCGTCTCAGACATCGGCGTCCTCGCCCAGATAGACGGCTCGGACCTTTTCGTCCCGGGCGATTTCGTCCGGCGGGCCTTCGACGAGAACGCCGCCCGAAACCAGGACGGTGATCGTCTTGGCGAAGCGGAACACGATGTCCATGTCGTGTTCGATGATGAGGATGGCGATGTCGTCGTCGAGCGCTGCAATCACATCCAGGATGATATGGCTTTCCGCTGACGGCACGCCCGCGGCCGGCTCGTCGAGGAGAAGCACCGACGGGCGCTGGCCGAGCGTGATGGCGATCTCGGCGAGGCGCTGGCGCCCATAGGGCAGTTCGCGGATCGGGGTCTGGGCATCGCCTGCCAGATCGAGCGTCAGGAGAATGTCAACCGCCTCGTCGATGACAGCGGAATCGACGCTTGCCGGGCGCCAAAGGTGGCGTGCGGCGCCGGTGCGTTCCGCGACCGACAGTGCGACATTTTCCAGCACGGTCAGGTCGCGAAACAATTGATTGATCTGGAATGTTCGGGCCATGCCGCGCTTGACCCGGTCTTCCCGGGACAGGCCGGTGATATCGCGGCCGTTGAGCAGGATCGACCCGCCGTCCGGCCGGACGACACCGGTGATCAGATTCACCAACGTGGTCTTGCCGGCGCCGTTCGGTCCGATCAGGGCATGGCGGGCGCCCCGCGACAGGCTCAGATCGACGTCCCGCGTGACATGCAGCGCCCCGAATCGTTTCGACAGGGCACGGGTTTCCAGAACGGGGGCATGGTCGGTGACCGGGGCCGTCATGGGCGTTTCCCGGGAAACAGGCGTCGCGTCAGCGCGTCGGTCGCGCCGAGCAATCCGCCGCGGAAGAACAGCACGACCAGGACCAGCAAGAGGCCGATGCCGAATTCCCAGAATTCCGGCGACAGCTTGGCCAGTTCGTCCTCCAAGATCAGGAAGACGGCCGTTCCGACAAACGCGCCGTAAAGCCGGCCGACACCGCCGACCACCAGCATGATGAGGACCGCGCCGGAACGGGCGAAACTGAGCACATCCAGCGTGACGAAGGCATTGGACTCGGCGAACAGCCCGCCGGCAATGCCGGCCATGCCGGCCGAAATCGTATAGATCGTCACCAGACGCCGGTGCACGGGCGTGCCGATCGCGTGCATGCGCGCCGTGTTGTTCTTGATGCCGACAAGCGACCGGCCGAAAGGCGAATGCACGATGCGCCGGGCGACCAGAAAACATACGAACAGGACCGTGAGCGCGTACCAGTAATAGGTGTGCCCCCACAGGTCGTATTCGAACATGCCCAAGAGCGGCCAGATCGAAATGCCGACGAGCCCGTCGAACCCGCCGGTCCAGGCTTCCAGCACATTCGCGGTTTCCATCAGGAGGATCGCGGTGGCGAGCGTCAGCATCAACAGGGTCAGACCGTGATAGCGCAACAGGATCCAGCCGGACACGAAGCCGAAGGCGGCCGCGACGGCACCGCCGAAAAGCATGGCCGAAATCGGTTCTCCCCAGCCGAGATGAGCCAAGAGCATGCCGGTCGCATAGGCCCCGGCACCGAAATAGGCGGCATGGCCGAGCGTGATGATGCCGGCATAACCGAGGATCAGGTCCAGCGAGAGGGCGAACAGAATGGCGATCAGGATCTGCGTGCCGAGTGCCATGTAGTCCGGAAACACAAAGAAGGCGCCGACGGCCGCGATCCAGGGAAGCGCTTCCGTCCAGCGCCAGCGTTCGCTTCGCGCGATGGAGTCTCGCGCCGATTGTCGTGCGGCTTCTGTCTCGTCGGATGCGCTCATGCCCTGCCGAACAGCCCCTCGGGTTTGGCAAGCAGGATGGCGATGGTCAGCGCATAGATGAAAAACGCCCCGCCGTCCGGCCACAGATATTTGCCGGCCGTATCGACGATACCGAGCACCAGCGCGGCAACAAACGCGCCGCGTACGCTGCCAAGGCCACCGACGGCGACGACGATGAGAAAGAACACGAGATAGGTCAGCGCAAAGGTTGGAGACATGCCGATGATCTCGATCGCCAGCCCGCCGCCAAGCGCGGCAAGCCCACTGCCCACCGAAAAGGTCAGGACGAACAGCCGGTCGACATCGATCCCGATGGACTGGGCCATGCGGCGATTGTCGACGGCCGCGCGGATGCGGGCGCCGATGAGCGTTTTTTCGAAGGCGTACCAGAGCGCAATGATCATCACGATGCCGACGGCGATCGTAAAGGTGCGATAGGCGGGGAATGTGCCGAAGCCGAGATCGATCTGACCGGTCAGAAAGGCCGGCACGGCGATCGCGACCGTCGACGGGCCGTAGAAATAGGTGATGCCGGCGGTCGCCATGAAAACCAGGCCGATCGACAACAGCACCTGGTCGAGCTCGCCGGCCTTGTAGAGCCGGCGGTAGAGGAAGCGTTCAAAGGGTATGCTGACCAGCGCAACGACAAGCGCGGCCAGCACGAGAGCGAGCAGGAACGGAATGCCGGCCTGCAGCATCAGCGTGACAAGGACATAGCCGCCGAGCATGGCAAAGGCGCCATGGGCGAGGTTGGCAAAACCCATCAGGCCCATGGTGATGGACAGGCCGACCGAAATGATGAACAGCAGCATCGCATAGGCGACGCCGTCGAACAGGATCGAAATGGCTGCCTTCAGCGCCTGTTCCATCGCCCGGCCGCCGCCTCCCCTGATCGCGGATCGGTGAACCGGCCCGGTGCGGCGGGATTTTCATGCCGCCGTCCGGGCCGGATTGTCGGTTTCACCACAGGTGGGATTACTTGCACTTGCCGATGGCGTTGGCTTTGCACGGATCCTTGACCTGCGGGATGGTGCCGATGACCTCGATCCCCAGCCGGTCATCCTTCAGGACGACCTTGTGGATGTTCGCGTCGTGCACGATGTCCCGGGTTTCCGGGTCGATGGTGATCGAGCCGCGCGGGCTGTCGAATGTCCAGCCGGCCAGCGCTTCCATTGTGCCTTCGGCGGTGATTTCGCCGTTCTGCGCCTTGATGGCATGGGCGATCGCCGCCATGCCGTCATAGCCGGCCACGCCCATGAAATCCGGCGTCGTGTCGGCGCCATAAGCGTCCTTCCACGCCTTCACGAAGGCCTGGTTGGTCGGTGTCTGGTAGTCGGCGGAATAATGGTGCGCGGTGATCATGCCGGCTGCTTCCTTCGGCATATCCTGCAGCTTGGTGTCCTGGGTGATGTCGCCCGGGCCGATCAGCTTCATGCCGGCATCGCCCATGCCGAGACTGGTATAGGTCTTGACGACCGCAACAGAATGATTGCCGGCCGGCACGAAGACATAGAAGCAGTCCGGGGCGGCATTCTTCACGCGCTGGAAGAACGGCGTGAAATCCGGAACCTCCCGCGGGCCGCCCATCGGCAGCGCCTCCAGCACTTTGCCGCCCGCCTTTTCGAAGCCGGTGGTGAAGGCATCCCGGCTGTCCTTGCCGGGCGGGTAATCGGTAAAGCCGATCGCGGCCGTCTTGCATCCGAGCGTATTGAAGGCGTAGTCGCCCATCGGGTAGCCGGAATGCCACATGGTGAAGGAGACGCGCGCAATATACGGCGACAGGCTCGGGATCCATGCGGTGCCGGCATTCATGATGACCATGGGGACCTTGCCCTGGGTCACCAGCGGAGCGCTGGCCATGGCGTTCGGCGAGAAAACAAAGCCGGTCAAGAGTTTGACCCGTTCCCGGGTGATCAGTTCCTGCACGGCATTCTTGGCGATGTCGCCGCCGGGCCGCTTGGAATCGCGCTTGATCAGTTCGATTTCGTGGCCGCCAAACGCGTCCGCGTTCTGGCTGAGGAACAGGTTCATGCCGCGGTCGATCTGTTCGCCGAATTCCGCGGCGCCGCCCGAATAGGGCAGGACCACCCCGATCTTGATCTTTTCGGCGGATGCCGGGCCCGCCATCAGGCAGGCGGCAGCGGCAAGTCCCGCCAGAACGGTCAATTTCTTCATAGTGTCGTCTCCCAGTTTTGTTCTCGGTCGCACCGGGTCCGTCTTGCGGACCTTCTGACATTCGTCCCGCGCCCAGGCACCCCCACCTTCGTCACAATCCTGCTCACGGGACAGCCGTTCGGCCCATGAGCAGGTCCCAGCGCGTGGCCATGTGGCCATTCAATTTCATTTTGACAGCGTCGGCAACATATCGATCCGGCCGGATGATGAAAACGATGTCACGCGCCCCCTTCACGAAGGTCTCAAGATAGGAATCGACATCGCGCACGACCAGCAGGCGCCCGGCAAAATGCGGAAGGACCGAAGTCGGCGTCACGCACAACCGGTTGAGGTCGGGCGGCAAGCCCTCGAAACAGGAAAAGGCACGATCGGGATCCGCGGAATAGGCCACCAGGCAGAACCCGCCGCCGAGCTTGCCGTCCAGCGGGAAGCGGGATCCGGAGGCGGTTTCGACCAGGGGCTGCGGAAACATGCTGCCGATGACCGCACCGACCTCGTCGTCTTCCGGGGCAGCCAGAAAGCCGTCGGAATAGAC
>JANQQB010000104.1 GCA_028285165.1 Rhodobiaceae bacterium | reverse complement strand
TCGCGCGCGCCCTGTGGGCCCGCTGCCAGACGGCTGCGGTCGTGCCACGCGGTGCTGCGGGCGCGGACGGATTCGACGGCGCCGACTTCCATACGATCGTCGCGCCGCGCATCACCGCGGTCGATACGACCGGGGCCGGCGACGCGTTCACCGGGGCGTTTGCCGCCGCCATCGACGGCAGGCGTCCCTTTGACCGTGCCCTCGTAGAAGGTGTCGCGGCAGGAGCGCTCGCCTGCAAGCAGACCGGGGCCCAGAGCAGCCTGCCGCATGCCGGTCCGATCTGTACGCTGGCCGACGAGATCACCACCGGAAACGCCTGATCGGTGAGAAGTCGTCATCGTTGGTGGTGCACCCTTTCGGTACCGCCGTGACACGCGTTAGGATTCCGTTTACGGAACCTGCATTTCGCGACAGCCCGCCAACCTGGAAAAAACCTTCCTGCCGTATGAAGGACCCGATCTCCGAAACGCGGATCGGCAGGAGGGTGTTCGATGGTGCGTTATCTGCTCTTTGTCTGCGCCGTTTGTCTCACCGCCGTCTGGTACGGATCCGACAGCCTCTCCGGATCCCATATGCCGGGCGCCGGCGCGCCGGACGCCTCGAAACGGGCGTCCGCCGAAAGGGCGCGCAAGGCTGAAAAACCGCGGCGCCTGGCCGCTCGTTCCGAGCAGCCCAAACAGACCTCGCGCGGGCGCAAGGTGCGGTTGAAACAGGGGCGGGGCGGCCATTATTTCGCCGATGTTCGCGTCAATGGTCGCAAGCTCGAAATGGTCGTCGACACCGGCGCGACGTCGATCGCGCTGACGTCAAAATCCGCAAAAAGACTGGGCGTATATCCGCGCGCCGACAAATTCATCTACAAGACCCGCACCGCCAACGGCATAACGAAGGTCGCCGTCGTGACGTTGAAAGAAGTGAAAATCGGGGGGATCCGCGTGAAGAACGTGGAGGCGACCGTTCACAAGGGCAAAGGGCTGTCCATCAATCTCCTGGGCATGTCGTTTCTCAACCGGCTGCGCAAATTTTACTTCGAAGGCGACACGATGACGATGGTGAACTGATGCCGGACGGGCAATGTCCGGACATGGACCTGCGGAGCGCGGCGGCTCCTTCGGCCGTAGCGGCTTCATGCCGCGCACGATGCGGCGCGCGATGCGCCTGACGTCAACAAAGGGTCATCGTACCCGCCGATTCTGTCCCGGTCCGCGCCGTCGGTCGGACGCACAGGTTCCGGTCTGCCGCGCGCGGCCGATTGCACAACAGGCCGGATACGGATCGCCTTCGGGTCCGGCACATCCCCCGACACCCTGACTGCCGGAACCGCTCTAGGCAATTCCCTTCCGACGGCGGGTGATCTATGCAGGGCCCAACACTTCTTGGCAGGCGTTCGACCTGCCTGACCGCACGGGAAATCTCCATGGTTCAGACACCGCGTTCAGACATCCGACCCAATACGCTTGAATTCGAATCCTTTGCGCTTGTGAAACCCACGGGTTTCCGCGAATACGACGCCCGCTGGTGGTTTGGGCATCCCGGCTCCGACACGCCGCCGGAACTGAACCTGAACGGCGTCCAGGCGCTCGGAATGGGCATCGCCACCATCCTCGGCGAACGCGGCGTCGACCGGCGCATCGTCGTCGGACACGATTTCCGCTCCTATTCGGCTTCCATCAAGATGGCCCTCGTCACCGGTCTGATGGCCGGCGGATGCGAGGTCCACGATATCGGCCTGGCGCTCTCGCCGATGGCGTATTTTGCGCAATTCGACCTCGACGTGCCGGCAGTCGCGATGGTGACCGCCTCGCATAATGACAACGGCTGGACCGGCGTGAAAATGGGATCGGACCGGCCGCTGACGTTCGGTCCGGACGAGATGGGCCGGCTGAAGGAAATCGTTCTGTCGGCCAAGTTCGATCTGCGCGGCGGCGGCTCCTATCATCCGGTCGAGGATTTCTTCGAGCGCTATTGCGCCGATCTCACCGAACGGGCGCCGTTGTCGCGTCCGATCAAGGTCGTCGCAGCCTGCGGCAACGGAACGGCGGGCGCATTCGCGCCGCGTGTTCTGGAAAGGCTCGGTGCGGAGGTTATCCCGCTGGATGCCGAACTCGATCACACGTTCCCGCGGTACAATCCGAACCCCGAAGACATGAAGATGCTGCACGCCCTGCGCGACAAGGTGCTGGAAACCGGCGCCGAGGTCGGGCTTGGATTCGATGGCGACGGCGATCGGTGCGGTGTCGTCGATAACGAGGGCGAAGAGATCTTCGCCGACAAGGTGGGTGTGATGCTCGCCCGGGATATCGCCGCCCTGCATCCGAACGCGCAATTTGTCGTCGACGTGAAATCCACCGGCCTGTTCAAGACCGACCCGGTGCTGCAGGAACTCGGGGCCAGGACCGACTATTGGAAGACCGGCCATTCCTACATCAAGCGGCGGGTCAACGAATTGCAGGCGATCGTCGGCTTCGAAAAGTCCGGCCATTATTTTTTCAACGCGCCGATCGGCCGGGGCTACGATGACGGCCTGGTTTCCGGCATCGCCATTCTCGACATGCTGGACCGCAATCCCGGAAAGAGCATGGCGGATCTGCGCCGGGCGCTACCCAAGACCTGGGGTTCGCCGACCATGTCGCCGAAATGCGCCGACGAGGAAAAGTACGGCGTGGTCGACAAGGTGGTCGCGCGGTTCAAGGCAATGCACCAGGCTGGCGAGGCTGTCGGCGGACATCCGGTCGTCGACCTTGTGACGGTCAACGGCGTGCGTGTCGTGACCGATGACGGGACCTGGGGCCTTGTGCGCGCGTCCTCCAACAAGCCGGAACTGGTCGTGGTGGTGGAAAGCCCGGTTTCCGAGGCGCGCATGCGCGACATGTTCCATGCCGTGGATGCGGTCCTGCGCGAAAACCCGGAAGTCGGCGCTTACAACCAGACGATCTGATCCGGTCCGTTGTTGCCGTCAGGGCCGATCGGGCACAGGAAACCCCCGCTCGGCCAGGTCCTGCCGCAAGAGGTCCGGCGACCGGAAATGATGCGTGGCAAGGCCAACCGCCTGCGCGCCGGCAATGTTGAGTTCGGAATCGTCGATGAACAGACATTGTGCGGCGGCGCGCCCGCTGCGCTCAAGAAAGATATGAAAGATATCCGCTGCCGGTTTGACCGTGCGCTCCGTGCCCGACACGACGATGCCTTCAAAACAGGCAAAGAAGTCGTATCGGGCCGTCACAAGCGGAAACTTTTCGTCCGAAAAATTCGTGATCGCATAAAGCGGAGTGCCGTGGGCATGCAGGGTTCGCAAGAGCGCTACGCTGCCTTCGATGGGGCCGGCGACCGTTTCTTCCCAGCGCTCGTCGAACGCGCGAATCAGCGGCGCCTTGTCGGGATGTCTTTGGATCAGGACCTCTGTAGCCTCGCGCCAGCTGCGTCCCAGGTCCTGTTGGAGATTCCAGTCCGGCGTGCAGATCTCCGACAGGAACCGTTCCATTTCGGCCGCATCGTCGAAGAGCGTGCGGTAAAGATGTCGGGGATTCCAGTCGAGCAGGACGTTGCCGACGTCGAACACGACGGTGTCTATGCTATTCATGCCGGAAGCCATCGGTGCTTGTGTCGGGGAGAAACTCGGTAACCCGTTCTTCGGGTTTGTTTAACAATCACGAATGCGCCCGGGCTTCAATGGATTGTTCGGGGACGGCTGCATTGGCATGGACGCACGATATATTACCGCGCTTGTTCTCTTCTGTCTGGCCATGGTCGGCACCGCCGCGCCGGCTGGTGCTGACTGGCGGCAATCCGTCCGCGCCCTGCGCATCGGCGTCGTTGCCGGCGAAAATCCGGCCGCTGCCGTGCAGCGCGCCACCCCGCTCGCCCTCTACCTGGAAAAGACGCTGCGCATCGGCGTCGATGTGGTGCCGTTCCGCAGCCTGAAGGCGGTCGGTGATGCCCAGGCCGACGGCAGGGTGGATATTGCGGCCTACAGCGCCACCGGCTTCGTGGCCACCAACGCGTCCTGCCAATGCCTGGAGGCGGTCGCGGTTCCAAAGGCCGAGGACGGCAACGCGTTTTTCTACGCCATCGCCGTGACCCGACGGGAAGACAGGGTGCAATCCTTGACCGACCTGCAGGGACGTGCGGTGGCGATGGGCCCGCAAAGCGCCACGGCCGCGCATCGTGTTCCCGAGGCGGTCATCGCGACCGATGGCAAGGGGCTGTCCGACTTCTTTTCCGAAACCACAGAATACACCGATCATGTTGCGGCGCTGTCGGCGTTGATGGCCGGTGAACTCGACGCGGTCTTCACCTGGAGTTCGCTGATCGGAGATCTGCAATCCGGATACAGTCGCGGTCCCCTGCGGCGCGCCGTGCGCCTGGGGGCCGTGAACATGGCCGATATCGATGTGGCGTGGCAATCCGTGCCGATCCCGCACGGCCCGATCACGATCCGCGCCGGCCTGCCTGACGATCTCAAGGCGACGTTGCGCTCGATCGTTCTGAACCTGTATGACGACGATCCGGACGCCTATTTTGCCATCGAGACATGGTACGGATACGGCTTCGAAGTGCCGAAGATGCCGCTCTATGAAGCGATTGCCGATCTTCTTGGATATCGGCCGCCCCCGGCCGATGCCGGGGACGCCGCCGAAGGAGCTAGCAGGCAGCCGAATAGGTAATTTCGGATCCGATCCGCGGCCGCAGATAGAGAATGTCGGACAGGTTGAACGACGTCAGACCGAAATGGCTCTGGGAAAACGCGTTGAACAGCGTCTGGTGCGTATAATCCGCCTTGGCCACGACGAGGTAGGAATTCGCGACCTTCAGCGACGCAGGCACCTCGGTCAGGAGCCCGTTTGCCGTGCCGCCGCCATTGGTCCGGCTCCAATCGACCGTCGCATCCCCGTCCTCGTCAACTGCGATACCGGCAACCGAGATCACCAGGCTCGTTGTGTCGAACGGCGTCATGATTGCGGTGGAGGCGGAGAAGATGTCGTCGACGACATTGCAGTCGAGCGTGCGGTATTGCGAAACAAGGTCACCGACCGCGGCCGCAACCTGGGACATTTTGCGTTTTGCGGTCAGCCCATGGGTCAGTTCCACGGACCCGAGATACAACAGCAGAAGGAACGGGAAGACCAGCGCGAATTCGACCGCGGCCAGCCCGCGGGTCTCGCGCACAAACGCGTTGAGCAGATTGCCTGCTTTGCCCATAGAATTGCGAAGGAACTCACACATTTTTCTCGTCCTGAGCGGAACTCGAGCCGCTTATTCGGGGAAAGGTTCGTTGCGGAAGGTGGAGACGGCAGCGAGTAACCGATCGCCGTTCGCAAGGTTGCCCAGACCGGTCTGGAGAAAGTTCGTGAACAGCGGCCATTCATAATAGACCCGAGCCACGATAATGGTTTCGGGGCCGCCGTGGTCGTAGCCGAAGTCGTCGTAGTTGGCGTTGTTTTGATCGTCGATCGGGTTCGGAATTGCGACATCGGCGAATGAGTTGAAGGTCTTGACGTCGACCTGCAGCTTGCCGCCGGTGCAATCGAACAGACCCATCAGCTTGGTGCAGATCTGGTTCTTGAACTCGGTCTCGGAAAATCCTTGGGCTTGCGCCTGGCCTGTCCGGATCATGCGCGCGGCGTCGGAGACGGCGTTGTCGAGGATCTGATTGGCAAAGAATGCCATCGAGACTTCGATGATCGAAAACAGCAGCAGGAAGAACGGGAAGGCCACGAAACCGAATTCCATGGCGACGGCGCCGCTTTCGTCTCTTTTAAGTCGGCGCGCGCGCGTGAACAGCGCGCGAAAGGGGCTGGATAGTCTGGTCACACTCATCACATCGTCCTCGCCGGGAAACAGCGTTTGACGCGGACGGTATCAGACAAGTCTTGCGGAGACGTTTCGCGATAGGCGGGATTTTCCGATTTCAGTTTGCCTTTTGTTCACCATAAAAAAGAGCCGGGGAACGGGTTCGAGCACCCGCCGATATCCCGGCTCATTCGATGACTTGAAGGGCTGTCGGTCAGTTCGCGCCGGCGGCCTGCGATGCGAACTCGCTGCGCCGTTCGGATTGTGCGACCGCATTCTCGAAGAAGTCGGTCTGGTCGCCCGGCGAGACGGCGGGTCGGCAGAGCGGTGTGCAGCTATAGGTAAAGTTGACCGTCTGGCGCTGGATCGTCACGACCGTGTCCTCGGCCGGTTGGACACGGAGCGCTTCGTCGACGACCAGTTCGCCGCTGGCATCCAGGATGAGCAGGTTGGTGGCGCCGAAGGCACGGCCGGTAATGACGAGCGTCTTGCGATCATGCAGATGGGCGTCCGCGATCGCCGGATTGCCGATGATCACCGTGTCCGCCTCGTGATCGATCCGGATCACCTTGGCCTGGTCGACGGTCACATAGATTCCGCGACGCGCCTGATAGGTCCGCTCCTCAACCAAGGGTTCCACCGCGGGCGCGGCGTCCGCGGCGGGAGCCGGGGCCGGGGCCGGGATCGGAAGCGCAGGTTCGTTTGCCATGGCGCCGGGCGCTGTCAGAACGAAGGCCGGTGCGATGAGCGCCGCAAACGCGATCGCCCGTGCGTTGAAGATGCCGCTTTGTGTCATGCCGTCGACTCCGTTGGTGCTATGGTTAGCATTTCGCAAATTGGTGAATGTTTGCCTAACGGCGCACCGGAACGCATGCACGTCCACAGACCCGCTTACGGATAGGGCATAATGCGACGCAGGCGCGGTCGATCAAACAGAGCGCGACTTCAATATTAATAGAACCATAACAATACTACTGCACACTTCTTGTGATTTCTTGGTTCTGAGTATTTCAAATAAGCAAAGAAAAATTAACTATCTGACGTTTTTGGACGAATTCATAAGATTGAGCAGATTGAATTAACTCGATTTCAAGAAAAGGCTCCTAATGTCGCGTCATTCTCGACCGGCCAAAAACAATTGTCGGCGAGCATGTGCTGTCAGATCAAGTGGAGTGAAGGAGCATACCATGAGCAATCTTTTCGCGCGTTTCGCTAAAGACGAGTCCGGTGCAACGGCCATCGAATACGGCCTGATCGCCGCCCTGATCGCGGTTGTCGTTATCACGACCCTGACCGCTGTTGGTACCAGCCTGAACGCCAAGCTGGTTAAGGTCAAAGAAGGCCTCAACAAGTAAGTACGGTTCGCCGTTGGCGGAAAGCGTTAACGGCATTTGTGCATACGATCTCGAGGCCGAGGGTAATTGCTCTCGGCCTTTTGCCGTTGGTGGCGCGTCCGCGTCATGCCTTCGAAGCGTGATCAAGAGGTTTTCAAGATGGAAACGGCTCCCTTCGTACAAGCCCTGATCTTGTCGGCATTCCCGTTTTTGCTGGTGTTTGCCGGTGTCAGCGACCTGATCACGATGAAGATTTCCAACCGGATTTCGATCCTGCTCGTTGCGACGTTTCTTGTCCTGGCGTTCGCGCTCGGCCTTTCCCTGGAACAGATCGCGTGGCATTTCGGTGCCAGCGCTTTGGTCCTCGCGATCGGCTTCGTGATGTTCGCGTTCGGCTGGATCGGCGGCGGCGATGCAAAGCTAGCAGCGGCGATTGCGCTGTGGTTCGGCTCCGAGCTGACCTTCGATTTCGCACTGCTGTCGGCGGTGTTCGGCGGCGGCCTGACACTCTTTATTCTGATGGCGCGGCAGCGCAACCTTGCCATTTTCTTTCACAAGATCGAATGGCTTGAGCGTTTCCTGTCCGGTCGCAAGGGCGTTCCCTATGGCATCGCCCTGTCGGCGGGCGCCCTGATGATTTATCCGCAATCCCTCTGGATGGCCTCGCTTTTCTAGGGGCGCTCCGAGTGAGCCGACCGTCCGGCGCATTCAAGGCCGCGGGACGTCTTTCGGTCCAATCCAGTGCTGGGCGGGAGCTCTGTGCCGTGTATTCGGCGCACAGATGCCCCGGACCGCGGCGATGACCGCAAGTCTAAGTCCGGTCGCGACGCAATCCTCCGATCACAATGCCCTCGGTTCGACGCAAAAATTCCCGGCAATGGATGCAGTAATGAAACATTTACGACAATTGCTCACATCGCATTAACCATACTTGAACGATTGCCCGGCCTAATAGTGCGGAATTCGAACTGAATCCCTCACGACGACGAGCGGGAATCGATCATGAGAGTCACGCGTATAGCGGTTTTTGTGGTGGCTATCGGCGCCGGGCTGGTAGCCGCCCTTCTTATTGCCAGACTGGTCAACCAGGAGCCGACCGTTCAGGTCGTCGAGGCGGCGGTCGAGGAAATCGAGGCCGAGCAGGTCCTGGTGGCGGCCAAGTCCATCCCGCTGGGGTCATCGGTCAACACCGAAGACCTGCGCTGGCAGAAATGGCCAGCCGGGGCGACCAACGATTCCTATATCGTCAAGTCCGAGGAGCCCGAAGCGCTCGAGGAACTGGCCGACACCATCGCCCGTGCACCGTTCCTGTCCGGCGAACCGATCAAGAAATCCAAGCTTGTCCGGTCCGACCAGGGGTTCATGTCCGCGATCCTGCCGCAGGGCATGCGCGCGGTTGCAGTTGAGGTGCGCGCGGCCAGTACGGCTGGCGGCTTCATCCTGCCGAACGACCGGGTCGATGTCATCCTGACGCGCGAATCGCCGTCAAACGCGCAGACCGGCGACACTTTCGTATCCGAGACCATTCTGGAGAACATCCGGGTTCTCGCGATCGATCAGACGCTCGATGAGGAAGAAGATGAGAAGGTCGTCGTCGCACAGGAGACGGCGACCCTGGAACTCACGCCGATCCAGTCCGAGGTCGTGATCCAGGCGCAGCAATTGGGATCGATTTCTCTGGTTCTGCGCAGCATCAAGGATTCCCACCCGGACGCGGTCGCACAGGACGACCGTCGCCGGCGGAGCGTGAACTTTCTGAAGTACGGCGTGCAATCGCGCATGAGCACGACGCAATAGCGTCCGCTGGAGCATGAACATGACCCGCGGTTCGACACGCATTGAAGGAGCGAGGCTGATGATCAAGACGGCGACAAAAAGAGCGCTGGTGATTCTGACGGGCATTGCGGTTATGGCCCTGCTGGCCGTGCCGATCGCCGAGGCGAGCAGCAAGTTTCCCAAAACGATGCGCATCGCGGCGGGCCAGAAGCTCAGCAACAAGATGGTCAAGGTCGGCCTCAATCGGTCGCTCGTCATCAAACTGGGCGAGGATGCCAGCGATGTCCTCGTTGCCAGCCCGTCGATCGCCGACGCCGTCATCAAAAGCTCCCGCCGGGTCTACATCCTCGGTGTTGCAGCCGGCCAGTCGAGCATCACGATCTTCGGGCGCGGCGGACGGCAGATCGCCAACTTCGTCATTGCCGTCGAGCCGGATACAAGCGACCTGGAACATCTGTTGCACACCTTGATGCCGCACGCCTCCATCAGCGCCGCGGCGGTGAACGGCAGCGTGGTTCTGACCGGCAAGGCAGCGAACGCTCTGGACGTCAAGCGCGCCGGCGAAATCGCCGCGAAGTTTGTCGGCGACGCCGAAAAGGTCGTCAACATGGTGGGCATGAAGGAAAGCGACCAGGTGCACCTGAAGGTCGTGATCGCGGAAGTGCAGCGCACCGTCGTCAAACAATTGGGTGTTGACCTTTCCGCCGCCATCCAGCGCGGAACCTTCGCGGCCGCCGCGCTCTCGTCCAATCCCTTCAGTCTCGCCGGCTCGCCGATCGCCGATTCCTTCGCCGCCGTGCAAAACACCGCAGCCGACCTGCAATTGTCCGCGACATTCCGGGCTCTTCAGGAAGAAGGCTTCGTCAAAACCCTGGCCGAGCCGACGCTCACGGCCGTGTCCGGCGAAAGCGCCAGCTTCCTGGTCGGCGGTGAATTCCCGATCCCTGTCGGCGTCGATGAGGACACCATCACGATCGAATTCAAGGAATTCGGTGTCGGTCTGAACTTCACCCCGGTGGTCCTGTCCGGCGGTCGCATCAGCCTGAAGGTCAAGACGGAAGTCAGTGAATTGTCCTCCGACAATTCCGTGACGGTCGGCAGTGGCGGTGCCTCCTCGAGCCTGGCCATTCCGGGCCTGACGGTGCGGCGTGCCGATACGGTCGTGGAGATGCCCTCCGGCGGGTCGCTGGTCCTGGCCGGGCTGATCAAGGACGACATCCGCCAGACCATCAACGGCATCCCGGGCCTCTTGCAGGTGCCGATCCTCGGCGCGCTGTTCAAGAGCCGCGACTACCAGAAGGACCAGTCGGAACTCGTGGTCTTCGTGACGCCGTATCTGGTCAACCCGGTGGCGACCTCGAAACTGCAACGGCCGGACCAGAACCTGACCTTTGCCAGCGATGCCAAGACCTTCTTCCTCAACCAGGTCAACCGCGTTTACCGGTTCCCCGGCTCCGAGGACGGTTCGGCGAATTATCACGGCAATGTCGGCTTCATTTACAAATGATCCGCGCATCTGAGTACGGAGTGACGACCATGACAATGACAGGCTCGAACCGCGAAGGGACGCGCATCATGACGCTCCGCCCGACCAAGGCTCCATCCCGGGCCGTTTATCTCGGCGCCACGGTCCTGATGGCCACTCTGGCGCTTGCCGGCTGCAAGCGCGCGCTGGTCTACAGCGACGTACAGACCGACGGATACCGGTCAGTGCACCCGATCACCTTGAAGGAAGTGCCGCAATCGCTGGACGTTCCGGTCGGTCGCCATACGACCCGGCTGAACAAGGCCCAGAAACAGACGATCGTCGGCTTTGCATCGGAAGCCAGAACGAAGGGCAACGGTTCGATCGAGATCCATGTCCCGAGCGGATCGGCCAATGAATCGGCGGCCAATCACATGGCCGGCCAGATTCGCAAACTGGTTCGGCGCGGCGGCATACCCGGGCATCGGATTGCGATCCGCGGCTACGCGGTCAGCGACACACGGTCGATCGCACCGGTCCGTCTCGTCTATCTCAGCGTCCGGGCGTCGGTGCACAAATGCGGGATCTGGCCGGACAACCTCGCCGTGAACGGCAAGAACGAGGACTATTCCGAATTCGGCTGCACGACGCAGGCAAACTTCGCCGCGATGCTGGCCAATCCGTCCGACCTGTTGCATCCGCGCGCGTCGACCCCGGCCGATGCGGCGCGGCGCGCCACGGTCCTGGAAAAATATCAAAAGGGTGAGGCTACCTCGAGCGCCAAAGAAGATGACAATTCCACGATTTCTGAAATCGGCGGGTGAGGACGATGAATACGACAGCGCATCAGTTTGAAACCTCCTTCGACCTGGACGAACCGAAGGCCGAGGCGCCTCCGGTTCTCCATGAACCGACCCCGATCCCGCGCATTGCCATCCAGGCGTTTTGCGACAGTCCGGAAGTGTCGTCGGTTCTTGAAACGGCGGCGGCCGATCGTCGGATGGCCAAGGCGCATATGAAGATCCATATGGGCGGCATCCCGGCGGCAACCGATTTCTATCAGTCGGCGCCGACGCCGAACCTGATCCTGGTCGAGAGCCGCCAGACGGCGGACGAATTGCTGGGCAGCCTCGACGGTCTGGCCAATGTCTGTGATGCCGGCACCAAGGTGATCGTGCTCGGGCGCATGAACGACGTGCTGCTCTATCGCGAACTGATCAGCCGCGGCGTCGCCGAATACCTGGTGATCCCGTTTGCCCTGACCGACATTCTGGGCACGATTTCCCGGCTCTATCACGATCCCGAGGCCGGCCCGCTCGGCCGGTCCATCCCCTTCATCGGGGCGCGAGGTGGCTGCGGGTCGTCGACGGTTGCGCACAACGTGTCGTACATGATCGCGCAGACCTACGATTCCGATGTCGTGCTCGCCGACATGGACCTGGCCTTCGGCACGGCCGGTCTCGACTTCAACCAGGATCCGCCCCAGGGCATTTCCGAAGCCGTGTTCTCGCCGGACCGGATCGACGATGTGTTCCTCGACCGCCTGCTGACGAAGTGCACCGACCGGCTGAGCCTGTTGGCGGCCCCGTCGACGCTCGACAAGACGTACGATTTCGACGAGCGCACGTTCGAAGCCCTGATCGATACCGCGAGCCAGGGCGTGCCGAGCGTCGTGCTCGATGTGCCGCATGCCTGGACGAACTGGGTTCGCCATACCCTGTGCAACGCCGACGAGATTGTCATCACGGCCAATCCGGATCTCGGCAATCTGCGCAATGCCAAGAACCTGATCGACTTCCTCAAGGCGTCCCGGCCGAACGATCATCCGCCGCGCCTGGTTCTCAATCAGGTCGGTCTGCCGAAGCGGCCGGAGATCAAACCGGCAGAGTTTGCAGATGCGCTGCAGATCGAGCCGCTCGCGATCATTCCGTTCGACGCGCAATTGTTCGGGACGGCTTCCAACAACGGTCAGATGATCGCGGAAGTCGATGGCAAGGCGACGTATACGGCGCTGTTCGGGGACATCGCCCAGGTCCTGACCGGCCGCGGGCATGTACAGCGCGCCAAGAAATCGGTTCTGGCACCGTTCCTCCAGAAACTCCGGGGGCAGAAGGCCTAGGTCTGAAGCAGCAATAGGGTCATGAAGTATGTTCGGTAAGCGTGGATCCGGCGCCGATCTGGCGCCAAAAGAACCCATTACGCCGCCGCCTCAGGTTTCCGAACCGGCGGCGCCTGCCGCCGAGCCGGCAAAACCGGCCCCGGAAAGCCGCGCCGAGCCCGCCGCGGCCGCGCCCGAACCCGTGGCCGCACCGGCGGCGCCCGAAAAGGCGGCATCCGCCCCGCGCAAGAAGTCGGAAGATTATTACGACATCAAGACCCAGATCTTTTCCGCGCTGATCGACACCATCGACCTGTCGCAACTCGGCCGGCTGGACGTCGAAGCGGCCCGCGAGGAGATCCGCGACATTGTCGGCGACATCATCGCGTTGAAAAACGTCGTGATGTCGATTGCCGAGCAGGAGGACCTGCTTGAAGACATCTGCAACGACGTCCTCGGCTTCGGGCCGCTCGAACCGCTGCTTGCCCGCGACGACATCGCCGACATCATGGTCAACGGGGCCGAAACCACGTTCATCGAGGTGAGCGGCAAGGTCGAGGAAACGCCGATCAAGTTTCGCGACAATCAGCAATTGATGAACATCTGCCAGCGCATCGTCAGCCAGGTCGGCCGGCGGGTCGACGAAGCCAGCCCGATCTGTGACGCGCGCCTGATCGACGGTTCCCGTGTCAACGTGATCGCGCCGCCGCTCGCCATCGACGGCCCGACGCTCACCATTCGGAAATTTAAGAAGGACAAGCTCACCCTCGATCAATTGGTCAAGTTCGGATCGATTTCTCCCGAGGGCGGTGAGATCCTGCAGATCATCGGCCGCTGTCGCTGCAACGTGCTGATTTCCGGTGGTACCGGTTCGGGCAAGACGACGCTGTTGAACTGCCTGACAGCCTATATCGATTCGACCGAACGCATCATCACCTGCGAGGATGCGGCGGAACTGCAATTGCAGCAGCCGCACGTGGTCCGTTTGGAAACCCGGCCGCCCAACCTGGAAGGCGAGGGCGAGGTGACCATGCGGGAACTGGTGAAGAACTGCCTGCGGATGCGTCCTGAACGCATCATCGTCGGCGAGGTGCGCGGACCGGAAGCCTTCGACCTGTTGCAGGCGATGAACACCGGCCACGACGGGTCGATGGGCACGCTGCACGCCAACTCGCCGCGCGAGGCGCTGTCCCGTCTTGAATCCATGATCACGATGGGCGGGTTCAGCCTGCCATCCAAGACGATCCGGGAAATGATCGTGTCGTCGGTCGACGTCATCGTCCAGGCGATGCGGCTGCGCGACGGTTCCCGGCGCATCACTCATGTCACCGAAGTGGTCGGCATGGAAGGCGACGTCATCATCACCCAGGACGTGTTCCTCTACGACATCACGGGCGAGGACGCGAGCGGCAAGATCATCGGACGCCACAAGTCGACCGGTATCGGCCGGCCGGTGTTCTGGGAACGCGCGCGGTACTTCGGCGAGGAGAACCGGCTGGCCGCTGCGCTCGATGCGGCGGATTCGCAGGAAGCCATGGCCTAGGGCCGTAACCTCTATCGGGTACAGGCCATAGTCCGGACAAACGGGGGAGAAGAGCGGTGCTGTCGGACTCTATGATCGTCTTTGCGATTGCCGGGCTGATCGCGTTGAGCGTCGGCAGCCTCGTCTACTTCGCCCTGTTTTCCGCCATTTCCAACGATGCGTCCCGCGACAAGCGCCTCAAGCAGATCAACAGCCGCGATCAGGGCGCTGCCCGGCAGGCGGCGGCCAAGGGCGGCAAGAAGAAAAAGTCCGTTCAGGACACCCTGAAGGAACTGGAAGATCAGCAGAAGGCCAGGCGGTCAGTCGGCAAGTCGGCGCCGCTGTCCATTCGGCTGCAGCAGGCCGGGCTGTCCTGGTCGAAGCGCGATTTCATCCTGTTCTCGATCGCCATGGGTGCGGTGTTCGGCGCCATCGCCTACTTTATGGGCGCCACGCCGATCGTCTCCGGCGGTCTGGCCTGTGTCGGCGTACTCGGTTTCCCGCGCTGGTTCATCGGCTTTCTTGCAAAGCGCCGCCAGAAGGCGTTCCTGACCGAATTGCCCAACGCGGTCGACGTCATCGTGCGCGGCGTCAAGACCGGACTCCCGATCAACGATTGCATGCACATGATCGCCGCGGAAGCGCAGGAACCGGTCCGCAGCGAGTTCGCGCGCATCATGGAAACCCAGCAGCTCGGCGTGCCGCTGCATGAAGCGGTGATGCGCCTCTTCGAGCGCATGCCGCTGGCGGAAGCGAACTTCTTTGCCATCGTGATTTCCATTCAGCAGCAATCCGGCGGTTCGCTCTCCGAAGCGCTCGGCAACCTGTCGAAAGTGCTGCGCGAGCGCAAGAAGATGCGCGGCAAGATCGTTGCCATGAGCCAGGAAGCGACGGCATCGGCTGCCATCATCGGGTCGCTGCCCCTCATCGTCATGGGCCTCGTGTACCTGACGAGCCCCGGCTACATCATGCTCCTGTTCACCACGGACGGCGGCAACATGATCCTCGGCGTTTCAGGCTTCTGGATGTTCCTCGGCGTCATGGTGATGCGCAAGATGATCAACTTCGACTTCTAGTGAGATGAGCCGTGCTTGAATTGGTCTATGAAAGTCTGCTCGATCCGCAATTCCTGCTGATCATGTTCACGGCGATTGCCGTCGCGGCGACCATCTTCACGGTGTCGATGCCGTTGCTCGAGCGTGACGCGTTGCAGAATCGCATGAAAGTGGTGGCCACGGAACGCGAAAAGATCCGTGCCCGGGAGCGGGCGCGTCTGGAGGTCGAAAAGAAACGCGGATCGTTGCGCAACGCCAGCGCGAAGACCTACATGCAGGACCTCGTGGAGCGCTTCAACCTGCGCAAGGCCCTGGCCGACGACAACACCGGAAGCCAGCTCAAGATGGCGGGGTATCGCGGCCAGGCGCCGATCATCGTCTTTCTGTTCGCCCGGTTTGTCCTGCCGTTCATCCTGCTCGTTCTGTCCGCGTTGTACATCTTTGTCATCGTGCCGCTCGACCGGCCGCTCGGCATGAAGATCGCGATCTGCGTCGCGGTGGCCGGTTTCGGCCTGTTCCTGCCGAACATCTTCATCAAGAACCAGATTGCCAAACGGCAATTGAGCATTCGCCGCGCCTGGCCGGACGCGCTCGACCTGATGCTGATCTGCGTCGAATCCGGCATGACGATCGAGGTCGCGTTCCGCCGTGTCGCGCAGGAGGTCGGCAGCCAGTCGATTGCGCTCGCCGAAGAATTGACCCTGACCACAGCGGAACTGTCCTATCTGCAGGAACGCCGGCAGGCCTATGACAATCTTGCCGCGCGGACCGGGGTCGACGGCGTCAAGGCGGCCGTCGTCGCGCTCACCCAGGCGGAGCGCTACGGCACGCCGCTCGGCGCGACGTTGCGTGTGATGGCGGATGAGAATCGGGAAATGCGGATGATCGAAGCCGAAAAGAAGGCGGCCGCGCTGCCGCCGAAACTGACGGTTCCGATGGTCATCTTCTTCCTGCCGGTCCTGTTTGGTGTGATCATGGGCCCGGCCGTCATGCAGGCCATGGACACCTTCTGATCCGGCTGCCCCCGCGGGCCTCGTTTATCCAAGCAGTTTACCGACGACCTTCGCCGTGTAGTCGACCATCGGCACCACCCGGGCATAGTTCAATCGGGTCGGGCCGATCACGCCGAGCGCGCCGACGACGCGTTGCTGGGAATCGCGGTAGGGCGAAACGACCACCGACGACCCGGAAAGCGAAAACAGCTTGTTTTCCGATCCGATGAAAATGCGCACGCCGTCACCGTCCTGTGCAAGGCCGAGCAATTGGTTCAGTTCGCGTTTGGTTTCCAGGTCGTCGAACAATAGCCGGATCCGCTCCAGATCCTCCTGCGCCTGGACGTCGTCCAGGAGATTGGATCGGCCGCGCACGATCAGCGAGCGCGGCTGTGCGCTGTCCTTGCCGGACCAGTCGGCGAGCCCGGTTTCGATCAGTTCGGCCGTGCGCTTGTCGAGTTCGGCCTGGGCTTCGGAAATCAGGTTGGCGAGGTCGTGGACGGCTTCCGCGATCGTGCGTCCGCGGATATTGGCGTTCAGGTAATTGGTGGCTTGCGACAGGACGGAGGACGGCATGCCGACGGGCAGGTCGATCAGCCGGTTTTCCACCATTCCGTCCTCGCCGACCATCACGACCAGTGCCTTTGTCGCTTCAAGCAGGACAAATTCGATGTGCCGGATTCGGATGTCCTGTTTTTGCGTGATCACCAGTCCGGCGCCGCGCGACAGGCCCGACAGCAACTGGCTGGCTTCCGTCAACACGCCCTCCAGCGTGTTGCTCGCGTCGGAGGTCTTGGCCAGCGTATCGATGTGCCGGCGCTCTTCTTCGGTCAGGTCACCGAATTCCATGAAGGCATCGACGAAAAACCGCAGACCCTGTTCGGTCGGCATCCGTCCCGCACTGGTATGCGGCGAATAGACGAGGCCGAGCTGCTCCAGATCCGACATCACGTTGCGCACCGAGGCCGGCGACAATTGCATCGGCAGCAACCGGGACAGGTTCCGGGACCCCAGAGGTTCTCCCGTTTCCAGGTAGGATTCGACGATGCGCCTGAAGATTTCCCGCGAGCGGTCGTCGAGATCGGAAAGCGGCGTGGACAAACGGTTTGTCAAAATACCTTTCCTGCGCTTCTTTCCCACACCTTCTGGTCTGGGGAGTTTGAATTTTGGACTGACGAAAACCCGGTGTAAAGCCGTCCGGGCGCTGCATACTTGGACTTTACGCGCCGTGCCCGCCCGCGTACACAACGGCACGTCCGACCCCATTCACGACCGACTCAATTGTTGTCCCGGAGCCCCGCCATGCGACCCTCCAAACGCGCCGTCGACGAAATGCGCCCCGTGACCCTTGATCGCGGATTTTCCAAACACGCTGAAGGGTCCTGCCTGGTCAAGTTCGGCGAGACGCATGTCCTGTGCACGGCAAGCCTCGAAGACCGGGTGCCGCCATGGCTGCGCGGCGGTAACAAGGGATGGGTGACGGCCGAATATGGCATGTTGCCGCGCTCGACCACCGAACGCATGCGGCGTGAGGCGTCGTCGGGAAAACAATCCGGCCGGACCTTGGAAATCCAGCGTCTGATTGGCCGCTCGTTGCGCGCCGTGGTCGACCTGGACGCGCTTGGCGAGCGTCAGATCACCGTGGATTGCGACGTCATACAGGCCGATGGCGGCACCCGCACCGCGGCGATTACCGGCGGCTGGGTGGCGCTGCACGACTGCCTGGCCTGGATGCAGGCCCGCAGCATGATTCCTGAAACGGTTCTGAAAGACCACATCGCCGCGATTTCCTGCGGCATCCACGCCGGCACACCGGTTCTCGATCTGGACTATGCAGAGGATTCCGAAGCGGAAACCGACGCCAATTTTGTCATGACGGGCACATCGGGTCTGGTCGAAGTTCAGGCAACCGCGGAAGGTGCCGCGTTTTCCCGCACCGAATTCGAGACGCTGTTGAACCTGGCCGAAACCGGCATCAATCAGCTCGTCAACCTGCAGAAAATGGCCATTTCGTGAGGGATCATGACACGCCGCCTTGTTGACGGACCGCTTGTGGTCGCCAGCCACAACAACGGAAAGATCGCCGAATTCCGGGAGCTTCTTGCTGACTTCCCGTTCGCCATTGCATCGGCGGCCGAACTCGATCTGCCCGAGCCTGAGGAAACCGGCACGACTTACGAGGCCAATGCTCGGTTGAAGGCGCTGGCTTCCGCCCGGGGCAGCGGCAAGCCGTCGCTGGCCGATGATTCCGGTCTGTCGGTCGACGCGCTTGACGGTGCGCCGGGCATCTATTCGGCGCGCTGGGCGGGACCGGATCGGGACTTCGCAATGGCCATGCGCAACGTCGAAGAGGCCTTGCAGCAGGCCGGAGCCACCGAACCGGCTGAGCGATCGGCCCGCTTCGTTGCGGTTCTGTGCCTCGCCTGGCCGGACGGACACACCGAGGAAGTGCGCGGCGAGGTCGCCGGGACACTCGTCTGGCCGCCGCGCGGAGACAAGGGCTTCGGATACGATCCGATGTTTCGGCCGGACGGTCACGACCGCACGTTCGGGGAAATGGTCTCGGAGGAAAAGCACGCCTGGTCGCGCGGCGGTCCACTCGGGCTGTCGCATCGGTCCCGGGCGTTTGCCGCGCTTGTGGAGCAATGTCTTGGACCCGACACCTGATCCGCAGACATCTGGCGCCTTCGGCGTCTATGTGCACTGGCCGTTTTGCGCGGCGAAGTGCCCGTACTGCGATTTCAATTCCCATGTCCGCCACCAGGCGGTCGACCAGGACCGTTTCGCCGCCGGTTTTCGCCGGGAAATCGAAATCCAGGCAGACCGGACCGGCAAGCGCCGTGTCGACAGCGTGTTCATCGGCGGCGGCACGCCTTCGCTGATGGCTCCGGGCACGGTCGAAACCATCCTGGCGGCCGTCGATGCCTCCTGGGGACTGGCGGGAAATGCCGAGATCACACTGGAAGCCAATCCGTCCAGTGTCGAGGCCGAGCGGTTTCGCGGATACCGGGCCGCCGGTGTCAACAGGCTGTCGCTGGGCGTCCAGGCCTTGCGCGATCCCGACCTGAAGTTTCTCGGGCGTCTTCACGATGTCGCAACGGCCCGCGCGGCGATCGGCGTGGCACGGTCGATTTTTCTGCGCATGTCGTTTGATCTGATCTATGCCCGACCCGGTCAGAGCGAGGAGGATTGGGCGCGCGAACTGGAGGAAGCCATCGGATTGGCGGCCGATCACCTGTCGCTCTATCAGTTGACGATCGAGCGCGAGACGCCGTTCTTCTCGCTCTGGGAGGCCGGAAAGCTGACGGTCCCGGAGGCCGATTCGGCGGCGCGTCTCTTCGAATTGACCCAGGAGGTCTGCGACCGGCATGGCCTGCCGGCCTATGAGACGTCCAATCACGCCCGGCCCGGAGCCGAAAGCCGGCATAATCTGATCTATTGGCGGATGCACGACTATGCCGGCATTGGCCCCGGTGCCCACGGCCGTCTGACCCTCGATGACGGGCGCTATGCCACCGCCAACGAACGCCATCCGGAAACCTGGCTGCAGCAGGTCGAAGAAGCCGGTACGGCGCGGGTGGAAGACCTTGCGCTCACTGAGGAAGAACAGGGAGACGAATATCTCCTGATGGGTCTTCGGCTTGCGGAGGGCGTGGATCTGAACCGCTATGCGGCCTTCGGCGGACGTGATCTTGACCGGTCGCGCATCGACGACCTGATTGCCCATGGCATGATCGAACGGGTCGATGCCGACCGTGTGCGCACGACACCGGCCGGAGCCGTGGTGCTCGATGCCGTGGTCGCGGACCTGGCGGCCTGACGTCGCACATCGCTGTTGTCATACCGCCGCCATCGGCCGATCCTAAAACCGGATGTCGACCGATACCCGGGAGAATATGATGCGTGCGCTGTTTTGCCTGTTCGCCATGTTGCTTGCCGCCGGCACGCCGGAAGCGCGGGCCGAGGCGCCGTCGTTGACCTTTGTCGGCGAGTACCGTCTGCCGACCGGCCTCATGGTCGACGGGGTTGAGATCGGTGGTCTGTCCGCCGTCGACTACGATCCCGTGTCCGGCGAGTATTTTGCGCTCTCCGACGATCGCGTCGAATTCGGTCCGGCACGGTTTTACCGGTTGGCGATCGACCTGAGCGCGGAGGGCATCCGGTCCGTCGACATCCGCGAGCGGATCGAAATCCTGAATCCCGATGGCGAACCCTACGGTGAGTTCGGCGCCGATCCGGAAGGCATGCGGCTCGCCGACGGCGTGCTCGTCTGGGCGCATGAACGCGATGAAAACGGCCGCCCCTATGCCGGGATCATGCGTCTCGACGGACGCCAGGTGCGGGCCTTCGATCTGCCGGACACGTATTTCCCGACCGAGGGCGGCGGCATACGCACCAATCTGGGTTTCGAAAGCCTGACGCTGTCCGCCGACAAACGCTCGGTGATTCTCGCCAACGAGAATGCCATGGAACAGGACGGACCGAAGGCGAGCGTCGATGCGGCGAGCGCGGCTCGCATGATCGTCTTCGACCTGCAATCCGGAGAGCAGATCGGCGAACATGTCTACATGACCGAAACGGTGGCCGACGCCCCCGAACAGGCCGATCAGTTCAACACCAACGGTCTGGTCGAATTGCTGGCGCTCGACGATGGCACGCTGTTGGCCATGGAACGCTCCTTCTCGGTCGGCAAGGGAAACGTCATCCGCCTGTTTCATGTCGACATGACAGGCGCGACGGATGTTTCCGGAATGGCAAGCCTGGTTGAGCAGTCGGTGGTGCCGGTTTCAAAAACGCCGGTCCTGACCCTGCGTCCCGGAGATCCCGTCGATCGGATCGACAACGTGGAAGCGATGACGTTCGGCCCGGTGGTTGACGGTAAGCGCACTCTGCTTCTGGTTTCCGACAACAATTTCAATCCGCGCGGCCAGTTCACACAATTCCTGCTCTACACATTCGATTGACAGTTCATGGTTTGGAGTTTTCCGGTGCCGCGCAAGCGGGTATGACGGCCTGCGCTCTCCCCGCATTCCCAACCCGGAAAACGTTATGGATCACGTCACACTCGGCCGAACCGGCATCAAAGTTTCGAAACTGTGCTACGGCACCATGTCCTTCGGCGGCGACGCCGATGAAGAGGAATCCGGCCGTCTGTTCCGTGCCTGTCGCGATGCCGGCATCAATTTTTTCGACTGTGCCGACGTCTACAATGGCGGCCGGTCGGAGGAAATCCTCGGCCGGCTGATCGCGTCCGAACGCGACGATCTGGTGATCACGACAAAGGCGGCGATGATAGCCGGCGACGACCCGAATGCGCGCGGCGCCAATCGGCGTCACATCCTGCGCGCCGTGGAAGGCAGTCTGCGCCGCCTGAACACCGACCGGGTCGACATATTGTTCATGCACCGGTTCGACGAGACCGTGCCGCTCGAGGAGACGCTGCGCGCGCTTGAGGCCCTGGTTGCCCAGGGCAAGGTGCTGTATCTCGGCGCCAGCAATTACGCGGCCTGGCAGATCGCCATGGCGTTGGGGATCAGCGAGCGCCACGGCTGGCCGCGTCTCGACGTCATCCAGCCGATGTACAATCTCGTCAAACGCCAGGCGGAAGTGGAGATGTTCCCGCTGGCGCTCGCACAAAACATCGCCGTCGTGAACTACAATCCTGTCGGCGGCGGGTTGCTGGCCGGCAAATACGGGCCGGGAATCCGGCCGCCGAGCGGCCG
>JANQQB010000013.1 GCA_028285165.1 Rhodobiaceae bacterium | reverse complement strand
TCAAGACCATGTTGGGCATGGATTCGCTGATGATCGGCTTCGGGCTCGAAGTCGCCGGCAATCGGGATCGATCCGCCGATCCCGATGATCGCGGCCGGCCTCCCCCATTCGGCGGCCAGGGCCGCCCTACCCTTGCGTACGGGATCGCTGTCCATCGGCAATTGCAGCGCAGGACTGCAGCCGAAACCGGTGAACGCGACCGAGCAATCGGCCGGGATCCGTTGCCGCACGAAGTCGCGGAAGTTGTCGCGGATGGCGACCGGATCCTGTCCGCCGACAAGACGGAAAGAAACCTTTGCAGGCGCCTGTGACGGGATCACGGTCTTGAAACCGTCGCCGGTATAGCCGCCGGACATGCCATTGACGTCGCAGGTCGGGCGCGTCCAGATCTGCTCCAGGACGGAACGCCCGGCCTCGCCGGCCGGTTCCGACAGGCCGACGCCGCCGAGAAACGCCTGTTCGTCAAACCCCAGTTCGGCCCACATCGCGGTGACGTCGGACGGCATGTCGACGACACCGTCGTAAAAGCCGGGAACCATGATCCGGCCGTCCGCATCGTGCAGGTCGGCAATGATGCGGCCCAGCACACGGTTCGGATTGCGCGCCGCGCCGCCAAACAGGCCGGAATGCAGGTCCTTGTCCGCCGCGGTGACGACGAATTCCTCACTGACCATGCCGCGCAGCATGGTGGTGATGGCTGGCGTGTTGCGGTCCCACATGCCGGTATCGCAGATCATCGCAAAATCAACGGTCAATTCCGAGCGGTTCTCGGTCAGGAAGGCTTCCAGGCTCGGACTGCCGCATTCCTCTTCGCCCTCGATCAGCACCGATATCGGGATCGGCAGGGCGCCGTTCTCGGCAACCCAGGCACGCGCCGCCTCCACGAAGGTCATGAGCTGACCCTTGTCGTCGCAGGCGCCGCGCGCGACGATGATCCGCGAACCGTCGTCCCGCGTGACGAGACGCGGGTCGAACGGATCCGCGTCCCAGAGATCGACGGGATCGACCGGCTGGACATCGTAATGGCCGTAGAACAGGGCGTGCGGTCCGGTTTGGCCGTTTGCCGCGTGACCGACCACCATGGGGTGGCCGGTCGTGTCCCGGACCTCAGACGCGATACCGACCGCGGTCAGTTCGGCCGCCAGCCATTCTGCGGCACTGCGGCAATCGCCCGCAAAAGCCGGATCGGTGGAGATGCTGCGAATGCGCAGCAGATCGAAGAGACGCGACAGGCTGTCGTCGAGACCGTCGTCGATGCGCTGAAGTACCCGGTCGATGGTTGCCATACTGTCTCCTGGATATGCGATGGGCGGGGGGCGAAACGGCCCGGAGCCCGACTTATCGGTCGAAAGAGGGGTGAATTCAAGACGGCGCCCTTGCGTGAATTTGAACCGGCCGTGTTTGATTTTTAGACAGTCGATGTCAATCTTTGACGAACCGGGGAGCAACCCGGAATTGTGGACTATCGGGATCGGAAACGGCCATGCCGTGGCGCAGACTGCCCCATCTGGAGGACCTGTTCGGCAGCGTCCCTCATCTCAGCCGCAAAGACCTGATGGCGCTCTATCGGCGGGTGCACAAGGTCCATCTGCGGCGCGGCGAGGTTCTCATACATCGCGGCGACAAGGCGGAAGCGCTGTTCTTTGCGCTGTCAGGACGGTTCTCGGTCCACCTCGGCGACCCGGCGCAGCCGATTGCGGAAATCGAATCCGGCGTGCCGATCGGCGAGATTGCGTTCTTCGCCGGCGGCACGCGTACCGCATCCGTGGTCGCGTTGCGCGATGCGGTCGTGCTGAAATTGCGACGACCGGAATTCGAGGAATTGTCCGACCTTATTCCGTCGCTCTCAGACTGGGTCATCCAGTCGCTGGCGCAGCGCCTCAGACGCTCGATTGCCCGCCTGCCCTCGACGGACCCGATCGTCGCGCCCCGCACTGTGGCCGTTGTTGCCGCCGGCGACACGCCGCTTTGTCCGCGTTTCGTCCAGATTCTCCAAGAGGTCTTCCGGGCCGACGCGCCGAGCCAGTTTCTTACCGGACAGAGCGTCCGCGAGGCCTTGCCGGACCGACCGTCCTTCGACGACCCGTCAGTGACGGCCTGGCTCAATGCCCGGGAAGAAAAGAGCGCCTTTGTCTTCTACATCGGCGATTCCGACCTGTCCGACTGGACCCGCAAGGCGATCCGTCAAGCCGATCAGGTGCTGCTTGTCGGCCGCGCCGGATCCCGCCCGACCGTTAATGCCGTCGAGCAATTCGTGCAGGATCACCACGGCCCGCAGCAGCAGCGCCTCATCCTTGTGCACGAAGACCGCCAGGACGAAGTGACCGGCACCGAACACTGGCTGGCATCACGCTCCGTCCACATGCATCACCACGTGGCGCTGTGCGATGCCATCGACGTCGACCGGTTGCGGCGCTTCATCGACGGATCGGCACTGGGAATGGTGTGTTGCGGCGGCGGTTCCTACAGCTGCCTGCATGTCGGGCTCTACAAGGCCTTTTCGGAAGCCGGCATCACGTTCGACATTTTCGGCGGCACGTCTGGCGGCGGCGCCATGGCCGCGGCGTTCGCGCGCGGTCTCGTTGCCGAGGATATCGACCGGCGGATCGACGAAATCTTCATCCAGCGCCGGTCGTTGCGCAGACTGACCCTGCCGCATTACAGCATCCTGGATCACACACCGTTCGATGCGGCGCTGCGCGACCATTACAGCACTCTTCGGATCGAAAACCTCTGGCGGCCGTTCTATGCCTATGCCGTCAACCTGTCGGACGCCACACCGCGCATCCTGCGCACCGGGCCGCTCTGGGAGGCGGTCCGGGCAACCGGATCCATCCCGGGTCTCCTGCCGCCCTTCATCACCGACGACGGCGTCCCGCTCGTAGACGGTTCGATCCTCGACAACGTGTCGCTCGATGCCATGAAAAGCCTGAAGCGAGGGCCCAACATCGTTGTCAACTTCACCACCCCCTTGCCGGCCAACTTCGACGACGACTATGACGACCTGCCGGATCGGGCCGAACTCCTGCGGCACCATCTGTTGCCGTTCACCGGCAGCGCCCTGCCGGATCTGCCGACCTTGTCGACGACGATCGTGCGTTCGATGATGGCGAGCCAGAAGAAGCTGGCCAATGTCGGCGAGCTGGATTTGGTGCTCGAACCGCCACTGCCCCGCGATGTCAGTGTCATGGACTGGCGCCAGCACACCCGTTTGATGACCGAGGGATCGGCCTTTGCCAATACAGCGCTCAACCGCCTTTCGGACGCCGGGCATCCGGTCGTCGCGATGGCGAAGCGCATTGCGGACAGCGACGCGCGCTTCCGCGCGGCGGCGGCCTGTCCGCAAACGGCTTCAGAAACCGCGCTTCAGGCTGCCCAGGATGCCGCGCACGAGCGCGCGTCCCAGGGATGAGGCAATCGAACGCGTGACCGATTTCAGAGCCGCCTCGCCGACCGACTGGCGACGCGACCGTCGGCTGGACGAGCGCCGGCGGCTTTTGCGCGTGGGCCGGTCGTCGCGATCGAATTCCGGCAGTTGAAAGCCGGTGCGGGAGCGTTTGACACGACCGCGCTCTTCGCGCTCGCGGTCTTCCGCCTTGCGCTGCTTCTCCTCCTTTCGCTGTCTCGCCTTCGCCTGCTTTTGAAGGATTTCGTAGGCGGATTCCCGATCGATCGGCTTTTCATATTGCCCGAAAACCGGGCTGGCCTGGATGGCCTTTTTGCGCGCGGCCTTGGAGAGCGGGCCGAGTTGCGAGGACGGCGGGCGGATCAGCGTGCGCTGGACGATGGATGGGATGCTCTTGCGCTCCAATGTCGACACCAGGGCTTCGCCGACGCCCAGTTCGGTGATGACCTGTTTGGTGTCCAGATCGGGATTGGGGCGAAACGTCTCCGCCGCCGCCTTGACGGCTTTCTGATCGCGCGGCGTGAAGGCGCGCAAGGCGTGCTGGATCCGGTTGCCGAGCTGCGACAGGACGGCGTCCGGGACGTCGAGCGGATTCTGGGTCACAAAATAGACGCCGACGCCCTTGGAGCGGATCAGGCGCACCACCTGTTCGACCTTTTCCAGGAGCGCGCGCGGAGCTTCGTCGAACAGCAGGTGCGCCTCGTCGAAAAAGAATACCAGGCGCGGCTTGTCCGGATCGCCGACTTCCGGCAATTCCTCGAACAATTCAGACAACAACCAGAGCAGAAAGGTCGCGTAAAGCCGAGGCGACAGCATCAGCTTGTCGGCGGCCAGCACATTGACGATGCCGCGCCCCGACCGGTCGGTGCGCATCAGATCCGCGATCGCGAGCGCCGGTTCCCCGAAAAAGGCGTCGCCGCCCTGTTCTTCCAGAACCAGGAGATCCCGCTGGATCGCACCGATCGACTGGCGCGAGACATTGCCGTAGGCGGCCGTCAGTTCCTTGGCGTTTTCCGCCATATGGTTCAAAAGCGCCCGGATATCCTTCAGATCGAGCAGCAGCATGCCCTCGTCGTCAGCGATCTTGAAAGCAATGTTCAGGACACCTTCCTGGGCGTCGGTAAGGTCCATCAGCCGCGACAACAGCAAGGGGCCCAGTTCGGTTACCGTGGCCCGGATCGGATGGCCCTGATCGCCAAAAAGATCCCAGAAGACGGTCGGGAAGTCGGCCATTTCATACGCGTCGGAAAAGCCGATATCGCGTGCCCGCTTGACGAGGAAGTCCTTGGACTTGCCGGCAACCGCGATGCCGGAGAGATCGCCCTTCACATCGGCACAGAATACGGGCACACCGGCATTCGAAAACCCTTCGGCGAGGATCTGCAGCGTCACCGTCTTGCCGGTCCCGGTCGCGCCGGTGATCAGGCCGTGCCGGTTTGCCAGCTTCAAATTCAGGTATTCCGGCTTGACGCTGGTTCCGACATAGATCTTTCCGTCTTCGAGCATGCGATCCTCCCGCTGTACGCGCGCCGTTATAGTGACGCTGCCGGCCAGGGACAAGACAACGGATCGCACCTCAAAACCGCCGATCGGTCAGCCTGCGGCGGGGCCTGGGTCCGGCGCTTACCGACCCCGTTCCAACCCCATGGGTCGGACAAGGCATGCGGTATGCCGTCATGCGCATGACATCTTTGAGACAGATTGTTCGCGCCCGCGGAGACGGGCCGCCGGTGCCGCAAGGCGACGGTCTTGCCTTGGACCGGGAGCGGTGACAGAGTGCTGCGCCACGGCCGCCCAATCGAGGAATGAACTCATGGATCAACTGATCGCAACCATCACGGACAATGTCGGCATCGACCGGGAGCTTGCCGAGAAGGCAGTCGCCATCATTCTTAATTTTCTGAGCAAGGACGGCCCGCAGGATCTCGTCGGTCAGGTGATTTCGGCCATGCCGGGCGCAACGGAGTTCCTGGAAGCCAATCAAGGCGGTGGCGACGGCGGTCTGCTGGGCGGACTGGTCGGCAGCATGGGCGCGATGGGCGCTCTGAACGAAATGACATCGGCAGGCCTCAACATGGGCCAGGTGTCCGGCGTCACCAGAGAAGTCATCGCCTTCGCGAAGCAGCACGCAGACGAAGCCGTGGTCGACGAGATCGTCGGTTCCATTCCCGGCCTCAGCCAGGTGATCTAGCCGCTCAATCGCCCCGATCCTGCGCCGCGCTTTCGGTGCAATTCCCGGCACCGGTACGACATGACATGCCGGCGTTCAGGCGTCCGGAAGGGCCATGGCACCCACCGCGCGCGTGCGCAAATCAATGCCCGGCTTTCCGCTGAGTAAACCGATCCCGAATTCCTTGGAATACCCTCGATTTTTCTGTGTCCAAGCTAATGACACACCGCATTAACCATTTTAAAACCGAAGTGCGAAAACACAAAAAGGCGTGACCATGTCATCTTACGCAATCATCAACGTTGAGGGAATTGGCCCAAGTTTTGCCAAAAAACTTAAGGCTGTGGGTATT
>JANQQB010000090.1 GCA_028285165.1 Rhodobiaceae bacterium | reverse complement strand
TCCAGCCCGTTTCTGCTCGGCTTTGATGATATCGAACGCGCGCTCGACCGCGTCGCCAAGGCCACAAACGACGGGTACCCTCCCTACAATATCGAACGCATCCCCCATTCGGAGGATGAGGACGAACGGCTTCGGATCACCCTCGCGGTTGCCGGTTTCACCACCGACCAACTGGACGTCTCCACCGAGGAGAATCAGCTGGTTATCCGCGGCAAACAACAGGACGAACAGGACCGCCACTACCTGCATCGGGGCATTGCGGCGCGCCAGTTCCAGCGCACCTTCGTGCTTGCCGAAGGCATCGAGATCCTGAGTGCCGACCTGAAGGACGGATTGCTGTCGATTGACCTTGTCCGCCCGCAACAAGTGCGGACGGTGCGGAAAATCAACATTTCGTCAGGGGTTTAACGCTAGACTGAGTCAGCCTGGATTGTAGAGGAGAACCGAAATGAACTCGGAAAACGGTTCGAAACGTACACAGATCCTGCCGGAACACGCCTTCGCGATGCTTGGCGGTGAGAAGATCGCCTATCTGAAAGCCATCGAATCAGAAGACGTGCCGGAACTGTTTCCCGAAGCGCCCGCGCTGGCGCCGGGCATGAAATTGTGGGCCCTGCTCGGCGCCGATGGCACGCCCATCATGCTGACCGACAGCCGCGACGCGGCGCTCGCCGGCGCCCGCGAAAACGAACTGGAAACCGTCAGCGTACACTGACCGGTCTCACCGGCACGGCAATCGGGCCGTGTCGGACATTGATGCGATCGCAGCGGGAAGAACTTCGCCCGGCATTCCGCCGGACGAAAAGCGCTCAGGCGGCGTTTGACGTCGCCGGCTGGATGAGCACCTGGTAGATGCTCTTGGCGTCCCCGGTCTGGCGGAGCAGGCTCGAATTGCGCTCATCGCGCAGCACACGGGCGATGCGAGCCAATGCCTTTAAGTGATCCGCACCCGCCCCTTCCGGCGCAAGCAGCAGAAAAATCAGGTCGACAGGCTGATCGTCGATCGCCTCGAAGTCGATTGGCTTCGCCAGGCGGGCAAACACGCCGACCAGTCGATCGAGCGCGACGAGCTTGCCATGGGGAATCGCCACGCCATGGCCGACACCCGTGGAACCGAGACGCTCGCGCTGCAGAAGCGTGTCGAAGATATCCCGGCTCGGCAATCCCGTAACGGTTGCCGCGTGGGACGCGATTTCCTGAATCGCCTGTTTCTTGGACTTTGCCTTCAGGGCCGGCAAAATGGAGTCTTCGCTGATCAGATCACTCAGGTCCATGTCAGGTTCCAAAAGCTGCCAGTCCCACACACAAGGGATGGGGACTGTCCTTTGTCCGATTTCCTAATTGTTCGATGACGACGCCGTGTCCAGTTGCGGATCGATCCAGGATATATGGCCATCCTGGCGCCGGTAGACGACGTTCAGGCCGCCATGACCGGCATTCTTGAACACGACGACCGGATTGTCCGCCAGTTCCAGGGCCATCACGGCCTCTTCGACGCTCATGGCCCGGACCGCGATTTCGGATTCGGCAACCACGACCGGCGAAAAATCCTCCGGCACTTCCTCTTCTTCGTGCGGCGTCTGCAGAAGATAGTTCGGCACGGTTCGGCTCCAGCCGTCCTCGCGCTCTTCCCGCTGAGCACTTCTGCTCTTCAAGCGGCGCGTATAGCGCCGCAGGCGTTTTTCGATGCGTTCCGCCGCAAGGTCGAAGCTGCGGCGTGCCTCGCGGTCACTGGCAGCAGCCTGCAGCGTAACGCCGGAATCCAGGTGCAAAAGGCAATCGGAACGAAACATCGCCCCTTCGCGCTCTACTGTCAGGTGGCCGGAATACCCGCCGTTGAAATACTTCTCCACGGCTTCGTCGACCCGGTCTATCGCATGGGTGCGCAGTGCATCGCCAACGTCGATGTTCTTTCCTGATACGCGCAGACTCAAGCGATCCTCCCTATGCCCGGGGCGATCATCCAACGGATTGGGGCAAAGTTCCTCTGCGGTCGCGCAGGGCGCCTTTCAGGCGATGCCGCATTTCCCGTTACGACCGACCTTTATCACAAGTCGCGGCGTTCTAAAAATCTTGGCCCGGGAAGTCAACAAGCGCCTGTTAAAACCGGATCACAAAACAAAGCCGGCGAAAGGCGCCGGCCCGCGGGGCCGCGCACTCAGCCCGGCCGTTTCTCCCGCCGGCGCTGAACGGAGGACGCGATACCCATCGCCTCGCGGTACTTCGCCACGGTGCGCCGGGCAATATCGATTCCAGCCCCGCGCAACGTCTTTACGATGGTGTCGTCGGACAGAATGGCCTTGGGGTCCTCGGCGTCGATCAATTGCTTGATCTTGAAGCGCACCGCCTCGGCGGAATGTGCATCGCCGTCGCCGGTCGCCGAAATCGCCGACGTGAAGAAGTATTTCAGCTCGAATATACCGCGCGGGGTCGCCATGTATTTGTTGGATGTCACGCGGCTTACGGTGGATTCGTGCATGTCGATCGCCTCGGCGATGACCTTCAGGTTGAGCGGGCGCAGATATTCGATGCCGTGGGTGAGGAACATGTCCTGCTGGCGCACAATCTCGCTGGACACCCGCAAAATCGTGCGGGCCCGCTGATCCAGGCTTTTGACGAGCCAATTGGCAGTCTGCAGGCATTCGGACAGGAACTGCTTTTCGGTGTCCGCCATGCCGGCCTTGGGAAGTGCGGTGTAATAGGTCTGGTTGACAAGCACACGCGGCAGGGTTTCCGCATTCAACTCGATCTGCCAGCCGCCGTCCGGTCCCGGACGCACCAGGACGTCCGGCACGACCGGCTGCACGGTCACACTGCCGAACGCGTTGCCGGGCTTCGGGTCAAGGGCGCGGATCTCTTCCAGCATGTCGGCGAGATCTTCCTGGTCGACGCCGCACAGCCGGCGCAGTCGGGCATGGTCGCGCCGGACCAGAAGGTCCAGATTGTCGAGCAGCGCCTGCATGGCGGGATCCAGCCGATTCCGTTCCCGCAATTGCAGGGCAAGGCATTCCTTGACGTCTCGAGCGAAGATGCCGGCCGGCTCGAAGCCCTGCAAGATGTCGAGCGTTGCCTCGACCAGCGAAACCGATGCGCCCAGACGATCCGCCACGTCTTCCAGGTCGACCCGCAGGTAGCCGCTCTCGTCCAGACTGTCGATCAGATGGCGGCCGACAATGCGTTGTGACGGATCGGTGATCGACAGCGTCATCTGTTCCGACAGGTGATCGGCCAGCGAGATTTCCGCGGCGTGCATCGCCTCGAAATTCGGTGCCTCGCCGCCGGACCCGCCGCCTGTCGCGGACGTCCACGCGCTTCCGGCCAATTGATCGGGATCCAGCGCTTTGGCCGGCACCTCGTCGGGGAACACATTGGCGAGGCTGGAATCGAGCGCCGCTTCCATATCGCCGCCGGTGGAATTCAGCGTGGTATCGATCCAGTCGACGGCCTCCCCGTTGGGCGTGTCCGATCCGTCATCACCCGGATCCCGGGTCGGTTCGTCGGAACCGGAGAATTCTGTCCGATTGGCAAGATCGTCATTCGCCCCGCGTTCCGGCCGGTCCTCGTCGCGCTCCAGAAGCGGATTGCGCTCCAGTTCCTCTTCCACATAGGAGACCAGATCGACATTCGACATTTGCAGCAGCTTGATCGCCTGCATCAATTGCGGCGTCATGACAAGCGACTGGCTTTGCCTGAATTCAAGCTTTGCAGAAAGGGCCATGGGCCGGCGTCTAACTCGCTCGTCGATACATTTCAAGCAGGTATCAGCGGAATTGGTCTGATTTTTGCTTGTGCACCCGACCGTTCTTACCCGGAAAGTCCGATCAAAGGGTAAACTGTTCGCCCAGATAAAGCCGGCGCACGTCCTGATTGGCGACGATCTCGTCGGGACGACCATGGGTGAGCACGGCGCCGGACGCGATGATGTAGGCGCGATCGATCAGCCCGAGGGTCTCGCGGACATTGTGATCGGTGATGAGAACGCCGATGCCGCGCTTGGTGAGGTAACGCACGAGGTTCTGGATATCGCCGACGGCGATCGGGTCGATGCCTGCAAACGGTTCGTCCAGCAGCATGAAAGACGGACGGCTGGCCAGCGAGCGGGCGATCTCGCAGCGTCGGCGCTCACCGCCCGACAGCGCGATTGCCGGCGACTTGCGCAAATGTTCGATACGGAATTCCTGCAACAGGCTGTCAAGGTCCTGTTCCCGGCGCGCCTTGTCGCGCTCAACGACTTCAAGCACGGCACGAATGTTTTCCTCGACGGTCAATCCGCGGAAAATCGACGCCTCCTGCGGCAGGTATCCGATGCCGAGCCGGGCGCGCTGATACATCGGCAGCGAGGTGATGTCGAAGCCGTCGAGACTGATTGTGCCGCTGTCCGGCCGGATCAGCCCGGTGATCATGTAAAAGACGGTGGTCTTGCCCGCACCGTTCGGGCCAAGCAGGCCAACGGATTCGCCGCGCCTGACATTCAGCGCAACGGATTCGACCACGCGTTTCTTGCCGAAACTCTTGCCGATCCCCATGACCGCAAGTTCGCCTTCGCGATCGGCCGCAACGGAAACACCCTCGTGAGTGAACTCACCGGCCGGATGCGGCGTCTCCGACAGGGGAATCGAGTACAGCGACGGACCGTCAGGATCGGACACGGACGATTGCGGCGGCCCGCCCCAATCGGTGCGGCCCGGTTTACGCCGGTTCAGGAGTTTACGAACATACTGAAACACAAGCCGTCCAGAGCCATCCGTTGGACCGTTTTCGCCACCTGGTGCCTGTTCGTCTGCAGAGACACAGGCCCTAGAAAGCATGCCGGATTTTCTTTAACAATTGCCCCTGCCGCCGGGCGCGGGCGGATCTATTGGCTCGCCTGGCCGCTGTTCGGCTTCAGGATCAGCTGAATCCGCTTGTCCGCCGTCACACGGCTTTCGCCCGTGCGCAGGTTGATCCACAGCTTGTCGCCCTTGATGACATTTCCGTCATCGGTCAGCACGACATCGCCGGTCATGACCATTTCCTCGGTCTCTGCGTCGTAATCGGCCTCGTTGCCCGTCGCCACTTGGGTTCCGGACTCGACATAGACCCCGTTTCGGGCCTCGATGCGCCGGATTCCTTGCGATTCCGCCGTGCCGCCGGACCCGGAATTTGTGTAGAAGACCTTCAGATACGGCGATTTCAGCAGCGATGCCCCCTGCCGCACGGACACGTTGCCCTGCAGGATCGCGATCTTTTCAGCATCGAAAACCTCGAGTTGATCGGCGAGGATTTCATAAGGTTCGTCCGAATTCTGGCCGAAGCCGGAAAACAGGCTCGACCCCTCGCCCTGCGTTTCCTGCTCGGTGGCCTTTGCCGGGACCTGCGGCGCCAATGCCAGCACAAGCGCCAGCAGCACAGTCGATCCGGCGAAGAGTACGGCTTTCCTCAGCTTCATCTTTCTGGTTCTCACCTTCATCGTTGCCGCCCCGTGGGACTGGTCAACCTGCGTATTCCCGCCTAACCGGGCTGCGGCCCGAACACAAGGGGATTTGCGCGGATCAGGCAGTCGAGACGATGCTCGCGCTCACTGGGTCTCTTGCGCGGCGGCCCGCTGCCAGATGATTTCCACATTGCCGCGGAACGTGATCACCTTGCCTTCGTCCGTCACGGTGGCGGAATCGGCACGCAGGTCGAGGCTGTCCGAGACGATCGTTACCGTGTCCGGCGCGACAAGCGTCCCCGCGGCCATATCCACGTCGGCAACCTCGGACCGGATCGTGTAACCGGATTCCGTGACCACCGTGATCGCCTCGCGCAGTTCCAGGAATTCCCGCTCGCTCCGATAGACGCCCCTGCGCGCAACCATCTTTGCGCTGTCGTTGTCGGCCATCTCCGAAAACGCATTTACTCCTTCCAGATGGATGGTTTTCGGATCGTCGATCGGTTGGCGCGCCCGGGTCGCCTCGAGCCGGTAGGCGCGGCCGTTGTCGGAATGCCCGTTGAGGCGTGGATTGGTCATCACAAGACCGCCGCTTTCCAGGTTCAACGGGCCCAGGTCGATGCCGGGAATTGCCGCCTGGATCAGCGCGAAACCGAGGATCGATACGGCAATCAGGCCGCTTGCAACCGGCAGCATGACCCGCATGCGCCTCACGAACCGGCTGTGCCTTTGAACCGTGGCCTGCTTTTTCAGACGGGTGTCGCGATTGGCCATCGCCGGCATGCGGATTGCCGTCGCGCGGTCCGCGCCCGCGGCACGGTCGTCATCGAAAACAATTGCCATGTGCACGTCCAACCGCGCCGCCGAGCCCGGACCGCCATCTGTCGGCCGGTCCCAAGGATCGGTGCGCCTGTGTTATCGCCCCGCGCATTGATCCGTCATATCGGGCCTTTCCCCCAAAGGCCAAGGGCCTGCGACACCATTTTACGCACGGCGGCAAGCCCGTTGCTCAGGAATGCGCGAATATATCCTCGTCTGGCCAGCCTGCCAAATCCAGCCTTGCCCGCGTCGGCAGGAAGTCGAAACAGGCGGCAGCCAGGTCCGCCCGGCCTTCACGGTGCAGCATCGCGTCGAGCTTGTCGCGCAGGCGGTGCAGGTACAGGACGTCGGACGCGGCATAACCCAGTTGCGCCTCCGTCAGGCTCTCCGCGCCCCAATCCGAGCTTTGCTGCTGTTTCGACATCTCCACGCCAAGCAGTTCCCGACACAGGTCCTTTAGGCCGTGACGGTCGGTATAGGTCCGGCTCAAGCGGGATGCGATCTTGGTGCAATAGACCGGCGCCGGCATGGTCGCGAAGGAATGGTAGAGCAAGGCCAGGTCGAACCGAGCGAAATGAAACAGCTTGGTGATCGTGGGTTCGGCCAGCAGGGCCTGCAGATTTGGTGCGGCCGTCTGGCCCTGTGCGATGCGCACGACATCCGCCGTACCGTCGCCGAAGGACAGCTGCACGACACAGAGGCGATCACGGTGCGGGTTGAGGCCCATGGCCTCTGTGTCGATCGCCACGCACTCCCCCCATCCGTCGCGGGTCGGGAGGTCTCCTTCGTGGAACCGGATGGTCATCGGTCTCTCCTGCCCTTCTGGCGCCGAGGTTGACTGCGCGCGTGGTAACAACGGAACCCTAAGAAAGTCCTGAAATACCAATATTGCAACGCAATATCGACCATACATTTCACCAGGCGTCTACATCTTGTCTCCGCGCCACAATTCCGTCGGAAAACAATAAGATCGTTTCAGGTTGACCCGGAGGAACGGGACAAGATTTTCCTGTTTTTGCACTGCATCGAACAAATAATTTCGCTATAATTTACAATACCGCAAATTGTGCTTAGTCTTCCGGACATAACAGAACGGCCCGCCGGCAGACAAGCGGCGGGCAGCCTGTCTTGGGAGGAGCATCATGTCCGTGGGAACGACTTCCGCGACCTTCAACATCGTCTTTATCGTCTCGATGGCGTTTTGTGTGTTCATCGGCGGTTGGGGTCTGGTCGATCCGGACAGCATGACCGGCACGATGCTCGGGTTCACCAATTACATGCTGAAGAGCGGCTCCTGGGCCTGGCTGTTCATCTGTACCTGCTTCCTGATCCTGAGCGCCTACATGGCGTTCGGACCCTATGGCCATATCCGCCTGGGCGCCGACGATGAGGAACCGGAATTCTCGACCGCCTCATGGATCGCGATGCTGTTTGCGGGCGGCATGGGATCGGGCCTGCTGTTGTGGGGCGCCGCGGAGCCGATGTACCACTACATCTCGCCGCCCGGCATGGAAGGCGGTACGCCGGCCGCGGCGCGCCAGGCGCTTGTCATCACCAATCTGCATTGGGGTCTGCACGCCTGGTCGATCTACGCGGTCTGTGCGCTGGTGATCGCCTATTTCACGTTCCGGCGCGGCGAGCCCTCGATGGTGTCCACGCCGATCAAGTTCCTGTTCAAGGGCAAGACCGGCGAATCCGTCGGCAAGGTCGCCGACATCCTGGCGGTGCTTTCCGTGGTGTTCGGCCTCGCCGGTTCGCTGGCCATGGGTACGCTGGCGGTGCGGTCCGGGTCGTTCTACGCCTTCGGTACGTCGGAAACCGTCACGATGTCGCTGACGATCCTGGGCATCCTGTTCGTCTGCTACATGCTGTCGGCCACGACCGGCGTCGACAAGGGCATCAAGATCCTGTCGAACGTCAACATGGTGATCGCGATCGCGATCATGCTCATCGTGCTGTTTGCCGGCCCGACCCAATTCATCCTGGAAGCGTTCATCGATTCCATCGGCGCCTACATGTCCAGCATCCTGACGATGTCGTTCAAACTCTTCCCGTTCGAAGGGTTGACCGGCTGGAGCGCGGGCTGGACGCTGACCTACCTGATCTGGTGGATCGCCTGGGGCCCGTTCATCGGGATCTTCGTCGCCCGGATTTCCAGGGGCCGGACGATCCGGGAATTCTGCTTTGGCGTGATCCTGGTCCCGACCCTGTTCTCCATGCTGTGGTTCGCGGTTTTCGGCGCCGCCGGCTTCTATATCGAAATGCACGGCGGCGGCGGCCTGAAAGAACTCATCTTCGAAGACGTCACCAAGGCGCTGTTCGGCTTCCTGGCCTATTTCCCGGCCGGCGACATCCTGAACATCCTGGCCGTGGCGCTGATGTTCATCTTTCTGGTCACCTCGGCGGATTCCGGCACCTTCGTGCTGTCGATGATGACGACGGACGGCAACCTCAACCCGCCGGTCGTGCAGAAGATGGTCTGGGGAACGCTGATCGCGGCGATCACCGCCGGTACGCTTTTCTCGGGGTCGGTCACCGTGGCCAAGGCCATGGCGATTACCGGGGCCATACCCTTCACGGTGATCGTCTTATTGCAGATCGTCGGTCTGTTGCGGGAGATCAAGAAAGAACGCAAGGACCTGCCGAAACCGATCGAGGCGCGCGGCGCCACGGTCGGCCAGGTCGACGCGTGAGGCGAGGAGGAGAAGTGTCATGGTCATGAGAACAATTGCCAGCCTCCTCGTCGCCGGTCTGGTGCTTGCCGGATGCGGTGACAGCCAGAACGCGGTCAAGATCGGGTCGAAGAATTTCGGCGAAAGCAACATCCTGTCCCACATGTTCGCCATCCTGGCGCAGGAACAGGGCCTGGCCGTCGACGGACCTGTCGAATATGCCAGCACCCAGGCCGTGCTCGAGGCGATCAAGCGCGGCGATGTCGACGTCTATCCGGACTATACCGGGACCGGACTGGTCATGCTCGGGCAGAACCCGATTTCGGACGGCGACGCCGCCATGGAACGGGTGAAGACGCTTTATGAGCCGCTTGGGCTTTCCTGGCTGGCGCGCCTCGGCTTCGACAACACCTACGGCATCGTCATGCAGGCCGATCGCGCCAAGGAGCTCGGCGTCTCGACAATTTCCGACCTGGTCGCACAGGCGCCCACGCTGACTCTGGGCATCGAGGACGATTTCCAGCGCCGCCCGCTCGACGGTCTCACCCCGATGCTGCAGCGCTACGGGATGCAGTTCGGGTCGACCGAGGTGGTCAAGCTGGATGATCGCGGCACGCTGTATGACAAGCTCCTGGACGGCGAGATCGATGTCGCGGAAATCTACACAACAGACGGTCAAATTGCCGAATACGGACTGACCGTACTGCGCGACGATCTGCAGTTCTTCCCGGTCTACGAAGCCGCGCCGCTGGTGCGCGCCGATGCGCTCAGCCAGCATCAGGCGCTCGGCGCCGCCCTGCAGGCGCTTGCCGGCAAGATCGACGCCGACCTGATGCGCTCGCTGAACGGCAAGGTCGACATCGAAGGGCGGTCTGCCGCCTCGGTGGCGCGGGCCGCGCTGATCGAGATGCAACTCATCGAAGGCGGCACGGTATCGACCGACGAACCGATGGTCGTGGCCGCCTCGCCGTCGATGTCGGACTCGGACCTCGCGAATACGGCCCTGCGCGCCGTGCGCCGGGCCTTTACCGGCCAGGAGATCCGGGTCGGCACCGACGGCAGCCCGCTCGCCAACGTTGCCTCCGGCGATGCGCGGATCGCGCTGGTCGGGGCCGATGCGTTCTTTGATCTTTCCGGAGCGGTACCGACCCGCGACAACCGATTCGAAGCGGTTGCCGCCGTCGGCCAGAACGTCGTGCACCTCATCGGCCGCGGCAATCTGCAGGATGCCGAGACGATCGCGGCCGGTCCGGAGGGCACGGATTCGGCCCGGCTCGGCGCCGTCCTGATCAACGGGCTCGGTCTCAAGGCAAGCCTCGTTCCGGTCGAGGCCGGGACGCCGGAAGCGATCCTGGAAACGCTGACGTCAGGGGGCGCGAATGCGGCTCTGATCATCGCGCCCCTAGGCAACCGGACGATCAACCGCATGATCGACGGCGTCGCCTTCAAGGTGCTGTCGCTCGATGCTTGGAACGAAGGCGCCAATCTGGTGCGTTATCCGTTCCTGCGCGCCGTGCGCATTCCGGCAAACACCTATCGGGTGCAACGCCAGCCGATCGACACGCTCGGCGTTCAGGTCGTGCTTGCCGGCATGGCGCCGGATACCGGCAACGCGGTCGGCGACCAAGGGCCGAGCTCGGTGTCTACGACGATTTCGCCGATCCCGGATACGACGATCAAAACGATCGGCGAAGCGATCCCCGGCAACCTGCTGGTAGACCCGACGCTGCGCCAGGCCGCGGCGCTGGCGCCGGAACTGCCGACACCTCCGGCCGCAGTCAACCCGGCAGCGGATGTGTCCGTCCTCAACCTGGCGGTGGTCGCGATGTTCATCGGGCTGATCTGGCTCTATGCCCGGCCCGAACGCAGTTAAAGATGGAGTGAGGCTGATATGGCCATGAAGATCCTCGTGCCGCTGGATCTCAGCGACAGCGAAACCTCGACCAAGGTGCTGAACGCCGCCGTCGACCAGGCCGCCCATGCGAATGCGGACATGGTGTTCATGACCGTCGTGCCGAACATGGTCACGGGCATCGATTACCGCTATGCCATTCGCGGAGAAATGGGCGGCTCGCAAGACTACGACCTGAAAGCCATTGTGCAAAACGCACTGGACCACCTTAACCAGTTCGTCGCGGAGCACATCAAGAAAGGCCAGGACGTGGAGACGATCGCGCGGCACGGCACGGTCTACGAACAGATCCTGGACGTTGCCGACGATATCGGTGCCGATCAGATCGTGATCGGCGCGCACCGGCCGCAATTGGCGGACTATCTGCTCGGCCCGAACACGGCGCGTGTCGTGCGCCATGCCAAGTGTTCGGTCAACGTGGTGCGGCTCTGAACCGAGGCGGCGGCGCTCGACCGGTTTGTCAGACGGACGGATTCAGGCGGACCTGCCGCCCCGTTGCGGGACCTGAACGGATCCGTTTCCGATAGCGTTTCGTAGTCACCGGTGTGTTTCCCGATTCTGGTGCGGAACCATGCCGTCGCAACCGCCTCTTCTTGCCGTTCTCGTCGGCACGCTCGCCCTTTTCGGGACGAACGCCGACGCCAATCCGCTGTCCGAACAGGCCTGGCAGAACCGGCCGCTCGTCGTCAGCGCGCCGTCTGAACACTCCGCTGATCTGGCCCGTCAGACGGCATTGCTTGATCCGCATTTCGATGCGCTGCGGGAACGCGACATGGTTGTCGTCACCATCGTCGGCCAGACCGTGCGCTCATTGATCGGCCCGCCCGTTGCGGCAAAAGCCGGCGCCTTGCGCCATCATCTCGGTCTCGACACCCACACATTCGAAGTCGTGCTTGTCGGCAAGGACACCGGCGTCAAGCTGCGCTCGAATGAACCGGTCAGCGCGAACGAGCTGTTCTCGCTGATCGATGCGATGCCCATGCGACGCCAGGAGATGCGGCAGCGGCAATAGCTGCCTACATTACTGCCTCTTGCTGACGCAGGATGCGCTCGGACGGTATGTCCAGCAGCGACCGTAATCCTGCGCGCAGATCCTCCGGATCGGTCACCAAAAGGGCATCCACCGCGTCGTGGGTGTCGCGCCAGACCGGAACAGCCTCCACGAGAACGTTCCGCCCTTTATCGGTCAGGGTCACGCGCCGACTTCTCCTGTCCTCGGGATCAGCAAAGACCGTGATCAGGCCCCGGCGCTCAAGCGGTTTCAGGGCGGCGGTCAATGTCGTTCGATCCATCGCCAGAAAAGGGGCCAGGTCGCCGATGCGCTGCGCATCGGGTCGGTTCAGGGCAATCATCAGCGAGTATTGACCGTTGGTCAGCCCGAAAGGACGCAGGGCGTCGTCGAACAGGCGACCCAGCGATCGCGCGGCCCGTTGAACATGCAGGCACAGGCAACGGTCGCGCACTTCGTGTGTCGTGGAAAGCGGCAGATCGGAGCGAATCATGAGAATTATGTTGATATCAACTTAAATTTCTGTCAAGTTTGCGTTCAAATCCCAATCGGAGGTGCGACCATGGCGTATGTGAGTGGATTTCTTCTGGCGGTGCCGACCAAGAACAAGGCGGCCTACAAGCAGATGGCCGAAGAGGTCTGGGAGATCTTCAAGGATTACGGTTGCCTGTCGATGCGCGAGAACTGGGGCGTCGACGTTCCGGACGGCAAGGTCACCTCGTTTCCGATGGCCGTGAAGAAGAAGGACAACGAAACCGTCGTATTTTCCTGGATGGAATGGCCCGACAAGGAGACCTGCGACAAGGGCTGGGAAGACATGATGAAGGACCCGCGCATGGCCAACGTGGATCCCTCGAAAATACCGTTCGACGGCATGCGCATGATGTGGGGCGGGTTCGAGGAACTGGCGCGTGCCGGCGAACCGGCCCCGGCCTGATCGGTTGCGCCACGCCCCCTGCTCCATTGGGAGACAATCCGATGAGCATTGAAATCAGCGCCTTTGCCTGGGTTCCACCGTTCGCCCAAGGCTATGTGAAGGACCTGAGACCGCGCTGGGCGCTGGAGGAGGCCGGGCTCGCCTATGCGGTGCACCTCCTGTCCGACGACGACCGGCATGAAAACAGCTATCGCGCATGGCAGCCGTTCGGCCAGGTTCCCGCCTATCGCGACGACACGGTCACATT
>JANQQB010000085.1 GCA_028285165.1 Rhodobiaceae bacterium | reverse complement strand
AAACGCGACCGCAAAGAGACCTGGAAGTCCCGTCGCGCATCCCGAACCAAAGCGGTTTCGTCAGGCGTGAGGCCAACAGTCGCAATGTCGAGTGTCGCGCGAACCGCGGCCAGCCGCACCCCTCGAACGGGATCGGCCATCAGCGGTGCAATGTATCTGCCGCGAAGCCCGGCCGGCGCGCGCTCCAACGCCCGGACCGCATGCAGGCGAACCAGCGGTTCCGCGTCGGCGAGAAGCGGCAGGAGCGATTGCGCCATTTCTGGCGACAGACGGTTTCGAAGCTCGGCGACCGCGGTGGCCCGCACGATTGCCGCGTTGCCCTCATCGTCAGCAATCGCCGCGAGTGCCGCCGCGGTCTGCGGCGAAGGAAACAGACGCGCGCGGTGAAAGATTTCACCGAAATGCGGCCTGCCGGATCGCCCCTCGGGATACCATGTTTTCACCGCGGCGGCGGCCCAGGCTGCATCGCGATCGGTATGGCATGCATTGCAGGCATTCGGCGTGCCGATGCTGACGGTCAGATCCGGACGCGGCACACGAAAGGAGTGATCGCGACGCGGATCGACAACCATGTAGGCCTTTTCCGGCATATGGCAGGACACACATTGCGCGCCCGGTGCGCCGGCACCGTGATGGTGATGCGCGGGTGTGTCGTATTCCGCTGGTTTCAGCGTCGGGAAGTCCGGCCGGCCGTCGGGATTGTGGCATTGGGTGCACACCGCATTGCCCTCGGCCTTCAACTCAGCCGAATGCGGATCGTGGCAGTCGCCGCAGGTGACGCCGCGCGCGTGCATTTTCGACTGGAGAAAAGAGCCGGCGACGTAGACTTCCTCGTCGATCTGTCCGTCGTGGTGATAGAGATCGTCGCGCAGGAGCGCGATCGAATAATGGTCATGATAGGCCGCGCCGGCCGGTACACTGTCGGCGTCGAGCGCCTCACGCCTGGAATGGCACCCTGCGCACGTATTGAACTCGGCCTCCTGGCGACCGGCCGCTTTCGGAAACGCCACCGCCAATCCGCGCGGACCGACATCCGTAAAGCCGGCGGCGTCGAAGCTGGAGGGATCGCGCGCCCAGGCCATGTGAGCGCTGCCCGCACCGTGACACGCCTCACAGCCGATCGTGGTCTCCTGCCAGCGCGATGCGTAGGTGCGATCACGCTGATCGTAGGCCTTTTCGAACCCGGTCTGATGACAGGTCGCGCAACGCGCCTGCCAGTTCTTGTAGGACCCGGTCCAGTGGAACCCGTCACCGGGCCGGGACCGGTCGTCGGGATAAAGCGCGTACCAGCGGCGGCGTTCGGTGTCCCAGGCGACATCCAGCGCCTGCAACCGGCCCCCTTCCGTCTCGACCAGATATTGCTGAAGCGGCGCGACCCCTACCGCGTATCGGACGATGTGATCGGTTACCGATCCATCCGCTTCGGTCATCGTCACGACAAAACGATCCCCGTCGCGGGAAAAACGCGCACGAACCGGGCCGTGCTCGAAGGCGGCATCGTCGAAATCACCGAGCACCGTATCGGAATCGGCCGATTTCAGTGCCCAGGCATGGTGCGATTTCGACCAGGCCTGATAGGCGTCCTGGTGACAGGTTCCGCAAGTGGCCGACCCGACAAAACCCGGCGGCGTTTGCGCTCCAACCGGCGACGCGGCGGTTCCGATCAGAACGACCAGGATCCAGAAAGCGGCGCGTCGTAGTCCTGTCACGGCGATCGGCCTCGCGAGTGCGCAACGTGCAAACTCCTTGCCATTCAAACGGGCAGTGCATCGCAATTCAATCTCTAATACCGGATTGCTCGGTTTACGGACTTTCGGTCGCGGCTGGCCCGGTGTCTGTTGCTGGTGAGTGGCGTCGTGCTTTCAGGCCGCGTCTGTCGCGGCGCGGTCGGCCGTAGCCTGCGCGAATTGCAGGCGCGCAAGGCGTGCATACAGGCTGTCCGGATTTCGCATCAGCGTTGCATGGTCGCCTTCATCGACAATTGCGCCCCTGTCCATGACGAGGATCCTGTCGGCGGCCATGACTGTGGCCAGGCGATGGGCGATCACAAGTGTGGTGCGGGTCTGCATGAGGCTGTTCAGCGCGTTGTGCACGAGCGCTTCGCTTTCGGCGTCGAGCGACGCGGTGGCCTCGTCCAACAGGAGGATCGGCGCATCCTTGAGGATCGCGCGGGCGATCGCGATGCGTTGGCGCTGTCCGCCGGAAAGCTGGACGCCGCGCTCGCCGAGGCGGGTCTCATATCCGGCCGGCATGGCCGAGACAAAGTCATGCACGTTTGCCAGGCGCGCCGCGGCCATCACGTCCGCGTCATCCGCGTCGGGGCGCCCATAGCGGATGTTGTCGGCAACGCTCGTCGAAAAGATGAACGGTTCCTGCGGCACGACCGCGATGCGTCGGCGCAGGGCCTGCAGGGCCAGAGACCGAACGGGCACACCTTCCAGGAGGACCGTCCCCTCGGTCGCGTCGTAATCCCGGGTCAGCAATTGGAAGACCGAACTCTTGCCAGCTCCCGACGGGCCGACGATTGCCAGCGTTTCGCCGTGCCGCACCGAGAAGGACACGCCCTGCAGCACCAGCACATCGGGTCGGGCCGGATAATTGAACCGGACATTCTGGAACGCCATGCAGGCAGCCGCAGGTGCCGCCGCAGACGCCGGCAAGGCTTCGGCGCAGGTCGGATTGCGTATCTCGGGCTCGATCTCCAGCAATTCCGCAAGGCGTTCGGCTGCACCGGCGGCTTGCGACAATTCCCCGCCGACCTGTCCAAGCTCGATCAGCGCCGCCGCTGCAACGACGGCGTACAACAGAAACTGGCTGAGAGTGCCATGGGTCATGGCGCCGTCGAAGACGGAAACGGTGCCCACCCACAGGATCGCAGCAACACTGGCGAAGACCAGGAAAATCATCGCGGATGTCAGCCGGGCCCGGGCGGCCATGGCAGCGCGAGCCGCCGAATAGGCCCGGTCGACGGCGGCCGCGTGACGGCCGGCCGTCCGATCTTCATCGGTGTAGGCCTGAACGGTTCTGACGGCGGCAATCGCTTCAGATGCGAAGGCGGACGCCTCGGCCAGCGTCTCCTGCGCAAACCGGGCACTCGCCCTCACCCGAAGACCAAACCAGAAGGTCACGCCGACAAGCAAGGGGATGACAATCGCGACGAGGGCCGTCAGTTCCGGGCTGGTATAGGCCATCATCGCCGTCGCGCCGACCAGCAGGATGAGATTGCGGATGCCGACCGACGCGGTCCCGCCGACGGCCGCCTTGATTTCGAACGTGTCGGCCGTCAGCCGCGAAACGATTTCACCGGACCGCGTCGTGTCGAAAAACGGCGCACCGAGCTTCATCACGTGGGCAAAAACGGAACTGCGGATGTCTGCGGCGATGCGTTCGCCAAGAGCGGTCACCAGATAAAAACGGATACCGTTGGACACTGCGAGCAGGCCGGCCACTGCAAGCAGGCCCCAAAACGGCGCATCGGAAAGCCCCTGACCGCCATCCTCGTACACCCGATCGACAAGCGCGCGCAGCATGACCGGCAAGGCAAGGATCGCCAATGCAGAGACGACGATGGCGACCAGCGCCGCCGCAAACCGGGTGCGATAGCGTTTGACGTAAGGAAAAAGGATGTTCAGTGAACCGGCCGATGTCCGGGCAGCCGATGCGCGTGCCATTTGGCGCGCTGGCTTCGTCGATTCCACCGTGGCAATACTCCCGAGCCCTCGGACACCAGGCGGACACCCAACCTCCCGACACCGTTATTTTTACTGATGATTTTACCGCTAACGGAGTTGAGCTCAGGGTTCAAGTTACAAGTGTTTCATCCGACCTGTTTTTCTGCTTCGATGCAAAATTGCGATCATAGATTGCATTACTGGAGCACAGCAACTTACCTTAAGGCGATGATGTCGAACGCTTTTTTACAGAAACCAGCGACCGGCCTTCCTGAGCGATGTTCAATGATTGAACGATGAGGAGCGGCCGGCGCGAAGCAAGAACGCCTTCAGAACCGCTTCGCATCGAAACGGTGCTGCAAGCTGGCGGCCTGAACCGATTCTCCTTGCCTGCGCAGGGCAAGTGGGCAACCCGATTTCATGTTTGGCGTCGGCTTGGAAAGACGCCCGCCTTGCGATCGGCGCCCCTTCCTGGGACGGGGCGCCGGATGGTGCTCGTCGCCTGCGAGGCGGTTGCCGCCTGGCAGACGTCAGAAGTCGAGCTGTGCCCGGAGGATCGTGGAGATCGCGTCGGAATCCGACACGCCGGTTGCCGACAGGTTCCGGTAATGGGCTTCTGCCGTCAGCACCAGCGCGTCGGTCAGGCGATATTGCAGATTGCCGGCGACGTCGTACCAGCTCACGTCGATCACACCGAAGCTCTGGTTGATATCCGTATAGCCGCCCGTCAGGTTGAAGGTGGTTCTGGCAAAGACTTCCGTGCTGAAGCCTGCCCCCACGGACCATCCCTTGGAGAGTTCCGTCTGGGTTCTGGTGGCGTTCACCGCAAAGTCCGCGGTCGGCAGGTTGGTCGTATCCTCGTGCAGGAACTGGATGATGCCCTGCGTGTAGGCGGCGTTGACGCCGAGCTTCGTTTTGGTGCCGAACGGCAGGACGATTTCGGCACTCGCGCCGATCGCCCAGGCAAGCTCATGATCGGAACTGACGGCGGCGGCCGGCCGCACATCCTGCAACGCGCCGGTCAGTTTGGCACTGCCGATATCACCGTCATAGGTGATTGCGGCACCGACACTCGGAATTCGGAGACCGCCATAGGCGACCGGTGCAAACAGACCCGCCGTGGCACGCCCGGTGGTGCGCATCGTGGTGCCGCCCTCGGCCGTGGTCGGATCGAACAGGACAGCGCCCAGGCTGAACCCGTTTACCAACGCAAACTTGTACTGGATCAGGACCGTTGCATTATCGAGGCCGACCGAATTGAAACCGTGGTCCAGCGTGTAGGTGTGGAACACCGGTTGCAGGATCAGGTCGGTGAAACCGAGCGTCAGGCTGCCGATCTGAATGAAGGCATGGTCCATGTCGAGGGACGGCGTGCCGTCGGAATCGCCGGTGTCGAAGTCGATGTCGCCCCGGAAGAAGGCCCGCACAACACCGAGATCGGTGCTTGTGCGGTGATCGAAACCCCAATACCCGCGAGCGCGCATGAACAGGGGATTGCCGGCCCGGTTGCCGGCACTTGAAATCTGGCTGCCGCTGCCAAGCACGATCGGATCGTTGGAATCCTGATGCCGGTAACGGATTTCGGTCCTCAGGCGACCGCGAATGCGCAGGCAGGACTCCGTACCAGGGATGAAAAAGAACCCGGATCCGAACGCGTCGCAGACCCGCACGTAGTCGACCGGCTCGGGAGCCGGCGGAAGGTCGGCCGCATAGGCCGTCGGGATGGCACACAGACCCGCCATCCCAAGAGCAATACTCTTGAGCTTCATGAGATCACGCCTCGTTAAGTCACTAAATTTTCAAGGGGTTTTGCGACGTCGTGTCACTCGCGTGCCGACGCCGTCGTTGAGGCGGACGCTATCGGCCCTGTTTGACGGCCGGATGACAGTGATTGTGACGACCCATTGCAAAAAGAGCGGAGCCGCCAACACGCATCGCGCATGGATCGCATTGGCTTTTGCCTCTCACGTCCTCTCACGATCGCGTCAGGCGCAGCCGAAAGGCCCTGAAATGTCAGACCTTATCGCGTATTGGTTTCCCCGGGGTCAGGCAGCGCGTGCCGGATTGCAGTCCACCCGCAGGCCGGTTGAAAATCCGCGAATGACCGCTGATTTCCGGGCCGCCTGCCGTCATGGCCCTGTCACACTGAGCCGCAGTAATTGCAAACTGTGACTGAAAGGACACATATATGCTGATTGCACGGGTCCTGGCGCTGGTCCTCATGCTGTCGAGTACCGCTCAGGCAGCCGACGTCTGGCGTACGTCGCCGGTCGATCCGGGGTCGATGCCGCCGGATATCGTTGCCGAGAAAGGCCGGCCGGCACCGAACGGCCTGCCCGACGGACTGATCGCCCGTGGGCCGAAAGGCGGCGATCTGGCCAAGGCCTGGTATGAAGGCCCGACAAAACGGTACGGCCACGCCATCCTGGGCGATGCGATCGAGGCAGGCGCCTTGAAAGTCCGCGACCGGGCCGGAAAGGCCTACACGCTCGTTCTGCCGGAAACGGAAGTTTTCGAGGATAGGACGCCACGCCTTGTGGATCTGGACGGCGACGGACGCACCGAGGTCATCACGATTCGTGCCTCGGTCACGCAAGGGGCGGCCGTTACGGTTTACGGGCTCGCCGGCGATGTGCTTTCCGAAATCGCCACCACGCCGTTCATCGGCCGCGCCAACCGCTGGCTGAACGTTGCCGGTATTGCCGACTTTGCCGGAAGCGGACGACGCATGATCGCCTTTGTCCGGACGCCGCATATCGGCGGAACGCTTTATTTCTATGACCTGGCATCCGGCACATTGCGTCAGGTCGGTGCGCTCTTCGGCTTTTCGAACCATCAGATCGGCGCCCGCGAAATGCGCCTGTCGGCGATCGCGGATATCGACGGCGACGGCCGACCGGAGCTCGCGCTGCCCTCGGACAGCCGTCGAAGCCTGAAGATCGTCAAACTGGAATCGACCGGTCCGAAGGTGCTTGCCGACATCGCCCTGCCCGGCCGCGTCGACAAGGCGATTGTCGTCAGCGGCAACGGCCGTGCGACCCGCTTCACCGTCGGACTGGACACCGGAGACGTGGTCGCCGTGCACCGCTGATCCGTCGTCAGGGTTTCAGAGCCCGTTGTCCTGAGCGGCGGTCGCGGGCTCT
>JANQQB010000072.1 GCA_028285165.1 Rhodobiaceae bacterium | reverse complement strand
AACCGCTATCGCCTGTTCGGCAAAAAGACGTCGTGCATGCTGCCAGATCCGGCGCTGCGACACCGGTTCACGCTTCCGGATTTACCATGAAACCGAAACGGGTCCTGCTGATCGGCGGGACCGGTGTGTTCGGGCAGCTTTTGGCACGGCATATCGGTGTGCGAGCCGACATCGAACTCATCGTCACGTCACGGTCAAAAACGCGCGCCGAAACTCTTGCCCGCGATCTGAACGCACGCCTGAAGACTGTCGGCAAGACCATGGACGCGCCGTCTGTTGCCGGGATTTCGCTTGAGCGGCGCGATGCCGACCTGGCCTTCTTCGCCGCGCTTGCGCCGTGGCTTGTGATCGACGCATCCGGGCCCTTTCAACAATGGGATCATTCTCTGGCCGAGGCAGCACTCACCGCGGGTGCGCATGTCATCGACCTGGCGGACGCCCGGACCTACCTTTTGAGCCATCAGGAAGCGCTCGATCCTTTGGCGCGGTCGAAGGGCGTGGTGGCGTTGGCCGGTGCCAGCACGACGCCCGCGCTTTCCGAGGCCGTGGTCACCGAACTCGCGGCGGGTTTTCGTCGGGTCGATACGATCGACATGGCCATCGCGCCGGCCGGGACGAGCGAAGTCGGTCCCGCTGTGCTTAATGCCATACTCGGCATGGCCGGCCAGCCGGTCCCGATCCGAGACGAGGGCCGGCTGTCTTCCGGCATCGGCTGGAGCGACCGACAGACGATCGCCGTTCCGACATTGGGTCGGCGGTCCGTGGCACGTGTCGAGACCGTTGACGCCGAGCGTTCGGGCATGACGGGCCGGTCAGCGCTGCGTGTGGCTTTTTTCGCAGGGCTGGAATCGCCCGTGGAGCGGTTCGGATTGTACGTCCTGGCCGCCCTGCGCCGCCGCGGCTGGTTGCGCAATCCGTCGTTCCTTGTGCCCTGGCTTACCATCATCCGGCGGGCGCTGCGCGTCACCGCGTCAGATCGCGGCGGCATGGTCGTCCGGGTGACCGGTGTCGGACGGGACGGTGCCCGCGCGGAAGTCGAGTGGTCGCTGATCGCAGAACACAATGACGGTTTGTCGGTACCGATTCTGGCTGCGGCCGCTGCCCTGGAGGCCCTGCTTGCCGATCGTATCGAACCGGGTGCCCGGCTTGGTCCCGATGTCCTGTCCCTTGCGGATATTGAGGCGGAGGCGTCGCCCTATGCCATCAAAACGCGGATCCGGCGCCGCACTCTTGAGGGTTCGGTCTTCCTGGCGGCACTTGGCGAGGATGTCGAGGCCGCGCTCCCAACGGCGCTACGCCGGTTTCATGCCGCCGATGGTGCGCCGGTCTGGCAGGGCAGGGCGGACATCGATGCCGGCACAGGATGGCTGTCCCGTCTTGTCGCCGCGGTTTTCGGATTGCCGGTCTCGGGCCGCGATGTTCCGGTCACGGTGTCGGTCGACCGGCGTTTCGGACCGGATGCTGGAACGAAGATCGATCCCGTGCCGCCCTCCTTCCATACCGAAATCTGGTCCCGCCGCTTCGGCAACCGCCGGTTTTCCTCGACGCTCCAGTCAAACCGGCCCGGTTTTGTGACGGAATCGGCCGGGCCATTCGCCTTCGATCTGGGGGTTCAGTGCGATCCGGACGGTCTCAGCCTGCCCGTCGTCGGATGGCGGCTGTTCGGTGTCCGGATGCCGCTTGGTCTCGCGCCGGTGTCCGTGAGCCGGGAGCGTGTCGACGACCAGGACCGGTTCTGCTTCGACATTCGTGTGTCTTTGCCGACCGGTGGATTGCTGATTGCCTATCGCGGTTGGCTGATGCCGTTGGCCGATCCCGAGTGAGCCCTCGCGGTACGGGGCGGTCCCTGCCAAATGCACTCACTTCAGTCTTCGGTGCCTTCGGTCTCAGTCTCCTGAAGGTCCCCATGAGGGAAGACGACGAGTTCACGGCGTTGCGACGGCATCGGGATGAAGTTCACGGTCAGACCGCTCGGGCGCACGGTGCACAGGCCGATCGAGGCGCCTTCCAGCATGCGGATCTCGTGTCGGGGGTGGAGGATATCGAGCTGCGAGTGATGGCCGTTGCCGACGATCACGGGAACGCCGTGCCAGTGGGCCACGCGGTCCTGATGGATGTGTCCGCACAGCATGCCGATGACGTTCCGGTCGCGGATCAGATCCGCAAGCCGCCGGCTGTCGGCGTGTCGCAAGCTCGCCCACTCATCCGCGTCGTCGTCGAGCGCCGGCGGATGATGCACCATTATGAGCTTTGGCCGTTCGGCTTCCCGGTCAAGCGCCGCGTCGAGGAAATCGAACTGGGCCGGATCGAGCACGCCGCCGATCCGGTCGCCGCGGCTTGAATCCAGTACGATGATGTGGAGGCCGTCGATGACGGTCTCATGATCGTAAGGCACGCGCAGGTTTCGGCTGCGGTCGAGCATGCCGCGATAGAAGCCGGCTCGCGTATCGTGATTGCCGAGGGCATAGACGATCGGCATGTCGAGATCGTCGATCAGACCGCGGACCAGACGATAACTCTCGATATCGCCTCGGTCGGTCAGGTCTCCACTGATCGCGACGAAACTCGGCTTCTCAGGAATATTTCTGATAATTTCCAATACTTTGTGGAGAGTTTCCAAAGTGTTGGATGAATTATCGGTGTCCTTGCCGTCCGCCTCGCAGATGTGCAGGTCGGTCAGGTGAACAAACGTCGTGGCTGCCATAATGTCGTTCCTGTGCAATCCGGTCCGGAGCGGAACCGAATCGATCAACCCCCAGTAACCAGACAGGATGCGGATGGCAATGGCATGACGTCCCCGCACGGCGATCGCACCGGCCCTGACGGAGCGAAAGCGGCTGAACCCGCGCGGACATTTCTGTGCGCTCCGGTCACGGTTCGCCGTTTCGGTTTCGGCAGAACCGCAAGGCTTCCAAACGGCAGGCGGATGCCAGATTGGCCGCGCTGCGGTTCCGGTCGATGTCCTGGATGAGGCCGGCGAGCGACAGCGCGCGTGTCTCGGCCATCTCCTCCAAAACCTGCCAGAATTCCGGTTCAAGCGACACACTGGTCCGGTGACCGGCGAGCGAAAAGGATCGTTTGACGTTCACTCCGGTTCCCGGTCGCGCCGGTGGCCGTCGAGATCCCGTTCGGCCCGATCCGATTCGACGTCCTGGCGTTGGCGCTCGGCCTTGGTGCGGCCGTGGCGCTGGCGGTTCTCTTCCGCCGCGCGCTCCTTGTCGGCCCGCTGGCGGCGTTTGCGGGCCTGGCGCAGGTTGACGATCTCAGCTGGCATGGCGGTTTCGCCTATTTCGGCCCAAGCATCTGTTCGGGGCGCACGACCGCATCGAATTCCTCCTCGGTCACAAATCCGAGGCCAACGGCTTCCTCGCGCAAGGTGGTTCCGTTCTTGTGCGCCGTCTTGGCGACCTTGGTTGCGTTATCGTAGCCGATCTTCGGCGCAAGCGCCGTAACCAGCATCAGCGAGCGGTTCATGAGCTCGGCAATCGTGTCGGTATTGGCTTCGATCCCGACCACACAGCGCTCGGCGAACGACACGCAGGAATCGGCGAGCAGGCGCACCGATTGCAGGAACGTATAGGCCATAACGGGCTTGTAGACGTTCAGCTCGAAATGCCCCTGGCTGCCGGCCACCGAAATCGTGGTCTGGTTGCCCATGACCTGGGAGCAGACCATGGTCATCGCCTCGCATTGTGTCGGATTGACCTTGCCGGGCATGATCGAGGAGCCGGGTTCGTTTTCCGGCAGCGACAACTCGCCGAGGCCGGACCGCGGACCGGAGCCGAGGAAGCGGATATCGTTGGCGATCTTGAAGAGCGATGCGGCAGCCGTGTTGAGGGCTCCGTGCGCATAGACCATGGCATCGTGCGCTGCCAGCGCCTCGAACTTGTTCGGTGCGGTCTTGAAGGGCAGGGCGGTGAAATTCGCCACTTCCTCGGCAAAGCGTTCGGCAAAGCCGACCTTCGCATTGAGGCCGGTGCCGACGGCGGTGCCGCCCTGGGCGAGCAGGAACAGGCCCTGGCGGGCTTCGTCGATGCGCGCGATCGCCAGATCCATCTGCGCGGTATAGCCGGAAAATTCCTGGCCGAGCGTCAGCGGCGTCGCGTCCTGGGTGTGGGTGCGGCCGATCTTGATGATGTCCTTGAAACTTTCCGCCTTGTCGTTCAGCGCATTGCGGAGAACGGCAAGCGCCGGCAGCAGGCGGTGATGCACTTCCTCGGCACAGGCAATGTGCATGGCCGTCGGGAACGTGTCGTTCGAGGGCTGGCCGCGATTGACATGGTCGGTGGGATGGACCGGATCCTTGGAGGCAATGGTGCCGCCGAGCGCCTCGATGGCAAGATTGGAGATCACCTCGTTGGCGTTCATGTTGGACTGGGTGCCGGATCCGGTCTGCCAGACCGACAGCGGGAAATTGTCGTCGACCTTGTTTTCCGCGACGCGCAGGGCTGCTGCGGCAATCGCGTCGGCGAGTTCCGGCTCGATCGCGTCCAGCGCCTTGTTGGTCAGCGCCGCCGACCGTTTGACGATGCCGAGCGCCCGGATCAGCGGGGCGGGCATGGTTTCCGTGCCGATGGCAAAGTTCATCAGCGAGCGCTGCGTCTGCGCGCCCCAATACTTGTCGGACGGGACTTCAAGCGGGCCGAAGGAATCGGTTTCAGTGCGGGTCGAGGACATGACGGGCTCTGGGTAGGAGGGACGGGCTGCCGCGATATACAGCGCAGGTCGGTGTCGAGACAAGAGCCGGTGCCCCTGCCGGGCCGGAAACCGCACTCGGCGCATCAGCGGTCGGCCGCAAAGGGTCCATTATTCCTGTTGGTTATAGGGATACAGCTATTTCTCATTAGCCAGGAATTTCTGCTCGGACCATACTCGACCGCACGATCACAGAGAGCGGTCAGCAAGACCGCCGGTTGGAGGATATTCCGTGTCAGCCGACAACGCCGTGCCCGGCGAACTCGTCACACGCATCGACGCCTTTCGCGGCCGGACCTATCCGCCCTTCGAGGTGGACGTGCAGCCGGAAGGCGTGGCGGCGTTTGCTGCAGCGGTCGGAACAATCGAGGATGCGGTACCGCCGACTTACCTGTTCGGCCTGACGATACAGGCCGGCCAGTCGTTCAATGTCCTGGACGATATGGGGGTGCCGCATGCGCAGGCCGTGCACGGTGAGCAATCCTTCGACTACCATGCGCCGGTCCGCATCGGTGATCGGCTTACCGGCCGGCAGACCATCCGGGATATCGTGGTCAAGAAGGGCGGTGCCCTGGTCCTCGTCGAAATCGAAACGCCATTGCATCGGCCGGACGGCACGCCGGTCGCAACGCTTGGATCGACGCTTGTGATCCGAGCGGGGGAGGACGGTGCCGCATGACCTTTCACGATGCGCTTCCGGATATCGGTGCGCCGCTTGCCGAGCGGGATTTCGAGCCGCTGACACGCGACGGTATCGCCGCCTACGCCGTCGCGTCCGGCGATCGCAATGCGATCCATCTCGACGACGACGCGGCACGAGAGGCCGGGCTGCCAGGAATCATTGCGCACGGCATGCTGACGATGGCACTCCTCGGGCGCTACCTCACGGATCTGATCCCGCAGGACAACCTTCGGCATTTCGAGTGCCGGTTCGTCGCGATGGCCTTTCCCGGAGACCGGATCTCCTGCCGGGGGCTGGTGTCGGACGTTCAGTCTCCTGAAAGCGATCGCCGCCGCTTCCTTCTGGACCTGCAAGCCGTTAATCAGGCCAATCAGACGCTCGCGACCGGCCGCGCAATCGTTGAAGCGTCGGCGGCGATCTCCCAAGCGATGGATGATCCGGATGCCCTATGACGCCGAAATCCCTTATGGCGCCTATTGGTCCACGCCATTCGCCAAATGGCAGGGCAGCATGGCCCATCTGAACGCGGTGGAATTTGCTGCCCATGTGGCAAAATCCGAACTCGACCGACGTTCGATCGATCCTGCGTCGTTCGACTATGCGGTGCTCGGCATGACCGTGCCGCAGCAGCATTCGTTCTACGGCACGCCCTGGCTGACCGGGATGATCGGTGCGCCGGATGTCAGCGGGCCGACGCTCAACCAGGCCTGCGCGACGGGCGCTCGGTCGCTTCTCGCGGCCGCCCAGGAAATCGAGAGCGGGCTTGCGACATGTGCGCTGGTGGTCACCTGCGACCGGACGTCGAACGGGCCGCACCTCTATTACCCCAATCCTTCCGGGCCGGGCGGCACGGGGGCGTCGGAAAACTGGGTCATGGACAATTTCGGATGCGATCCGCTCGGCGGACACGCCATGGTCGACACGGCCGACAACGTCGCCCGCCGGCATCAGATCTCGACCGCCGAACAGCACGACGTGGTCCTGCGGCGCCAGGCGCAATATGCCGACGCGCTGGCCGACGATCGCGCCTTCCAGAAGCGGTACATGACGTTGCCGTTCGAGGTGCCGTCGGCGAGCTATCGCAAAGCTGTGGGTACAATGGAGGGCGACGAGGGATTGTTCATGTCGACCGAAGAGGGTCTTGCAAAACTGCGCCCCGTCAAGCCGGACGGCACAGTCACCTTCGGCGGCCAGACACATCCGGCCGACGGCAATGCCGCTGTGCTTGTCACCACGCCGGACAAGGCTCGCGAACAGGCGTCCGATCCTTCGATCCGCGTTGCCCTCAACGGCTTCGGGCTCGCCCGCACCGAGCTGGCACACATGCCGGAGGCAACGATCCCCGCCGCCCGCCAGGCGCTCGAACAGGCAGACCTTCGAATCGACGACATGGACGCCATCAAATCGCACAACCCGTTCGCCGTGAACGATGTCGTGTTTGCCCGGGAGACCGGCGCTTTGCTCGACAATATGAACAATTTCGGCTGTTCGCTGATCTGGGGGCATCCGCAGGCCCCGACGGGCCTTCGAGCGATCATCGAACTGATCGAGGAACTGGCGGCCAGGGGCGGCGGGACCGGCCTGTTTCAGGGATGTGCGGCCGGGGATTCGGCGATGGCGGTGGTGCTGACCGTCAGCGATCGATCGGCCTGACGCAACGCCGCACCGGCCATTTGGAATTGGGAAAAGACGATGGGAAAACTGGACGGTAAGACGGCGCTGATCACCGGATCCGGACGGGGCATCGGTCAGGCGATCGCCTTGAAACTGGCAGGCGAGGGGGCGCGGATCGTTGTGAACGATCTGGATCCGGAGCCGGCCGGTGAGACGGTTGCCCGGATCGAGGCATCCGGCGGCGCTGCCATTGCCGTGCCCGGTGACGTTACGGCGCCCGGCTTTGCGGAACGCTACGTGGCGGCCGCCATCGAGGCCTATGGCGGGATCGACATCATCGTCAACAATGCCGGCTATCCGTGGGATGCCGTCGTGCAAAAGATGAGCGACGAGCAGTTCCAGGCCATGCTCGACGTGCATCTGACGGCGCCGTTCCGGGTGCTCAGGGCCGCTGCCGAACCGATCCGGGTCGCCGGCAAGGCGGAAGCCGAAGCCGGCAAGGCGGTTGTACGCAAGGTCGTCAACATCTCTTCGATCGCCGGCCTGTTCGGCAATCCCGGACAAAGCGGCTATGCCAGCGGCAAGGCCGGCGTCGTGGGGCTCACACAAACGCTTGCCAAGGAATGGGGGCGGTATAACGTGACCGTCAATTGTGTGGCGTTCGGGCTGATCGAAACACGGATCACCCAACCGAAAGGATCAGGGACCGAAACCGCACAGATCGGTGACCGGGAAATCGCCATGGGAGTACAGCCGGCCGTGCTGGATACGATCCGCCAGATGATTCCGCTGGGCCGCGCGGGCACGCCCGAGGACGCGGCGAATGCCGTGTACCTCTTCTGCATTCCCGAATCCGATTACATTTCCGGCGAGACGCTGCTGGCGTCAGGAGGCCTCAAGGGCTGACGCACCGGCATCGACCGACAGGCCAGAGCACGCACCGGACCCGATCGAGAGGGTCGCACAAGGGAGAACGCCATGCCGAGTAAGGACAACGGAAACGAAAAGTCGACGGGTCGCCACCCGTCACGGCGCCAGTTCACGGCCGGCATCGCGGCCGGCGCCGGGTTGCTTGCGGCCCCCGGCATCCTGGGCACGGCCCGGGCGGCGGGCACTTTGAAAATCGGTTGCCTTGCACCCCTGACCGGGTTCTTCGCCCGCGAGGGCGAGGCCTGCAATCGCGGCTTCGATCTTGCCGTTCCCATGCTGTCCGATCGCGGGCATTCGATCGAGATCATCATGGCGGACACGGAATCCAATCCCGACCGGGCCCGCACGGCGGCGGAGAAGCTGATCGCCGAAGGCGCGCAGATCCTGATCGGCACGTTTGTGTCCGGCGAGACGGCGGCTGTCGCGCAGGTCGCCGAACAAAAGGGCATTCCGCACGTCATCAACATCGCCGCCGCGCCGCAGATCACCGAGCAGGGCTACAAGTTCGTGTTCCGCAACTTCGCGACCGGACCGATGCTGGTGGTCAACGGACTCAGCCTCTTCAAGGACCTGTTCGCCGCCACCGGCGCGACCCCGAAGACGGCTGTCTTCATGCATGTCAACGACACGTTCGGCACGGCCATGTCGCGCGGCGTCGGAGCGCTGTTTCCCAAGCTCGACATGCCGTTCGAGATCCTCGACACGATCGCCTACGATCCGAAGGCGCGGGACCTTGCGGTGGAAGTCGCCAAGGCCAAGGCCACGGGCGCTGACATCGTCATGCCGGTGTCGCACGGTGCCGATGCCATCATGCTGGTGCGCGAAATGGTCAAGCAGCGGTTCGATCCCATGGGCGTCATGACGCCGGGCAGCCCCGGCACCTACGACGCGCAATTCATCAAGACGCTTGGCAAGTTCTCCGAATACGTGATCGCCAACGTGCCTTGGATCGATCCCACGACGGAAATGTCCAAGGAACTGATCACGCGGTTCGATTCCCTGTTCCCGAACGACGACCTGGAACTCAATGTCGGTTTTTCGTTCGAAGCCGTGCTGATTGCGGCCGACGCCTTCAAGCGCGCCGGAAGCGCCGATGCGGCGGCGCTCGCCGAGGCGCTGCGGGCCACCAAGATCGAAGAGCACGTCATGATCGGGGGGCCGATCGCGTTCGACGAAAAGGGCCAGAACGTCAGCATCAAATCCGCGGCGCTGCAGAATCTCGAACGCAAGCCGACGGTGGTCTTGCCGCAGGGATCCGCGGAAGCCGAGCCGGTCTTCCCGATGCCGGGCTGGCGCGACAGCGCACGGACATAGACCCGACCGGTTCGCAACGCGCATAACGGAAACGCATGACCTGGGACATCGTTGCGAACATCCTCATCGGCGGCGTTCTGACCGGCCTGGTCTATGCGCTCATGGCGCTCGGGCTGTCGGTCATCTTCGGCGTCATTCGCGTCGTCAACTTCGCGCACGGGGAAATGACGGCACTGGCCATGTATGCCGCCGTACTCCTGTTCGAGGGCGGGCGGCTCGATCCGGTCCTGTCCATACCGCTGGTCGCCGGCGGCCTGTTCGTGCTCGGCTACATCATGCAGCGCCGGCTGGTGGAACCGTTCATCGGGCGGCCAGAGCATGAACAATTCATCCTGCTCTTGTCCGTGGCCGTCATCCTGACCAACGGGTTGCTGATTGCCTTCGGTCCGGATGCACGAGGAATCCTGACGGATTATTCGTTCGATTCCTACGCGTTCGGTCCGATCATCATCGACAAGACGCGGGTGATTGCGGCCGCCGGGGCGCTGATATCGGCGCTCGGGCTTTTGGCCCTTTTCCGCTATTCGCGCACCGGCAAGGCGATCCGGGCCTGTTCGGACAATCTGCTCGGCGCTCGTGTGGTCGGGCTCAACGTGCCGCGCCTCTACGGCCTCACGTTCGGCCTCGGTGCCGCGGCCGTCGGAATTGCCGGCTGTCTGCTTGCCCTGGTGATCGACGTCCTGCCGCCGCTCGGACCGGAACTGACGCTGCTTGCCTTCATCATCGTCATCGTCGGCGGCCTCGGCTCGATGACCGGGGCGCTTCTCGGCGGCATCCTGATCGGCATGTCGGAGGCGATCGCCGGGCTGTTGTTCACGCCGTCGATGAAGTCGATGCTGTCGTTTGCGCTGCTGATCCTGGTGCTTGCGCTGAGGCCGCAAGGGCTGTTCGGAAAGCGGGCCTTATGAGCGATCGTGTTCTGCCGGCCGGGGCGGGGTCTGCGAGGCGCGCCCGCATTGCTCTTGCCGTGTTTTTTGCCGTGCTCGCGATCGCACCCTTTCTGGTCGGCGACTTTTTGCTCTCCGTCCTTGTGATCATTCTGTACTTCGCGTTTGTCGGCCAGGCCTGGAACCTGATGATGGGCTATGCCGGACAATTGTCTCTCGGACACGCGCTCTATGTCGGGATCGGCGCCTATGCCTCGGCGGCCCTGTTTGTGCATCTCGGGATTCCGCCGCTCATCGGCGCGCTGCCGGCCACGGCCCTCGCTGCCTTCGTCGGTGCCTCCATCGGCTTGCTCGCCTTCCGCTTCCGGATCGGCGGCGTCTATTTCGCGCTCCTGACCATCGCGTTTGCGGAATTCACCCGGCTTCTCGTGTCGCATATCGGCTGGCTTGGCGCGACGGAGGGTTTCTTTCTGCCGATCGAGAACCGCACGGATATCGACCTCGTCGCGCTGCGCGGCCCGCCGCAGATGTTTTACTACATCTTCCTGGTGCTGACCGGCGCCGCGTTGCTGGCGATCCGGCGCATCATGGATTCGCGGCTCGGCTATTACTGGCTTGCCATCCGCGAAGACGAGACCGCGGCCGAAGCCGCCGGGATCAACATCTTCCGGTACAAGATGATCGCGGTGATGATTTCCGCGGGGATGACCGCGCTGGCCGGTATCGTCACGGCCTTCTACTACAACAACCTGTTTCCGACCGATGTGTTCGGCATCCACCGGTCCATCGAAATCATCCTGGCACCGATCGTCGGCGGTTTGGGAACGCTGTTCGGTCCGATCGTCGGCGCATTCGTTTTGGGCATTCTCGGGGAAGGCCTGACCATTGTGCTCGATCAGGCGGGCATCGCGACGGCGGGGGTCAAACACCTCGTTTACGCGGTTTTCCTGTTTCTGATCGTGCGCTTCCTGCCGGGCGGTCTGTGGCCGTGGCTTGCCGCGCGCCTCGGTCTCGATCGGGACGGGTCGCCATGAGCGATACGCCGCTCCTCACAGTGCGCGACCTGCGCAAGAGCTTTCGCGGCTTGCTGGCCGTCGATGCGGTGTCCTTCGATGTGGCGCCCGGATCGATCACCGCCATGATCGGCCCAAACGGCGCCGGCAAGACCACCACTTTCAATCTGATCGCCGGCGTCATGGCGCCCGATGACGGAGAAATCCTGCTCGACGGAAAGCGGCTCAATGGCCTGCGACCGGACCAGGTCTGCCATGCCGGGATCGGTCGTACGTTTCAGATCGTGCGGCCGTTTCCGAAACTGTCGGTGCTCGACAACGTGCTGATCGGAGCGCTACGCGACGGCTCGTCTGTGCGCCAAGCCCGACGGGCGGCCATGGAAACGCTGGAGCTGCTCGGTCTTGCCGGCGAAGCCCGCAAACCGGCCGCATCCCTGACCCTGCCGGAACGCAAGCGGCTTGAAGTGGCCCGGGCACTGGCGACGGGCCCCCGTCTCCTGCTCCTGGACGAAGTCATGGCCGGCCTGCGCCCCAGCGAGACCGACCGACTTGTCGAGACCTTTCGCGATCTCAATCGCCAGACCGGAGTGACGATCCTCCTGATCGAACATGTGATGCGGGCAGTCATGGCGCTCAGCGATGTCGTTCATGTGCTCAACACCGGCCGTCTGATCGCGGCCGGTCCGCCGGACGCGGTCGTCTCGGATCCGGCTGTCCTGGACTGTTACCTGGGCGAGGATACGGAGATCTGATCGCATGGTGCTCGCGGTTTCCGATCTGGATCTGTTTTACGGCGACGCGCAGGCGCTGTCCGGCGTGTCGATCGATGTCGCGGACGGAGAGATCGTCGCGATCGTCGGCGCCAACGGGGCCGGCAAGACGAGCCTGATCCGCGGCATTACCGGCCTGGTGCCGGTTCGATCCGGGAACGTCGTCTATCGCGGCGAGGATATTACCGGGTGGGACTCGCACCGGATCTGCGAAAAGGGTATCGGCCAGGTGGCGGAGGGCCGGCAGGTCTTTCCGAGCATGAGTGTGCTGGAAAACCTGGAAATGGGCGCCATGACACGACGCGCCCGGTCGGGCGCGCGATCGTCGATGGACGAGGTGTTTGCCTTATTTCCGCGTCTTGCCGAACGGCGCGACCAGGCGGCCGGAACGCTGTCGGGCGGTGAGCAGCAGATGCTTGCTATCGGCCGGTGCCTGATGGGGCGGCCCGACCTGATCCTGTTCGACGAACCCTCGCTCGGATTGGCGCCGGTCATCGTCGCGGAGATGTTCGCCATCGTGAAACGCCTGAATGCAGATGGCCACGCGATCGTGCTGGTCGAGCAGAACGTGTCGGTTTCGCTGAAACTGGCCGACCGCGGATATGTTCTGGAAAACGGTCATATCGTGCAGGCCGGGCCCGGCAATGAGCTTCTCGCCGATGACGGCATACGGCGCGCCTATCTCGGACTGTGATGCCATGGACCTTCGCCAGCTCAGACATTTCGTGGCGGTCGTCAGGCACGGCAACATGCTGCGCGCGTCACAAGCCCTTCATGTCACCCAGCCGGCCCTGTCAAAAAGCATCAAGAGCCTGGAGGCGAGCGTCGGTGTCACGCTCCTGAAGCGCAGCCCGCGCGGGGTCGACCCGACGCCCTACGGCCGCCAGCTCTTCGACCATGCCAAGCTGATCCTCAACAAGACCCGTCAGGCGGAAGAGGAATTGCAGGCAGCCGTCGACGGACAAAAAGGCCATGTCGCCATCGGCTTCGGTGCGGCGATCGCCGGGTCGCTCCTGCCGCAATCGGTGCTGTCCGTGATCGGAGCGCAGCCGGGCGTTACCGCGTCGATCCTGTCGAAACCGTTCGACGAGATCCTGGTGCTCTTGAGAGAAGGGGAACTGGATTTCGCCTTCGTCGTGTTCCCGCCGGAACCGCAGCAGCCGGGTCTCGTCTATGAGCCACTGATCGTCGACGTCTTTCAGACGCTGTGTCGGCCGGCGCATCCCTACCACGACGGGGCCCGGGTGTCGCTCGATCGGCTGACCGCCGCCGACTGGGTGCTGTTCGACCGGCCGAGCATCATGCAGGCGCGGTTTTCTTCGCTGTTTGTTGACGCCGACCTGCCGGCTCCGCAACCGACGCTGACCACGACTTCGGTCTTCATTCTGAAATGGGCGGTACGCGAAGCCGACTTCCTGACCTACGCACCGACCGGCCTGTTCCTCGACGATCTGGAAGCCGGGCGTCTGGTCGCCTTGCCGACCGACCTCGAACCGGTGCGGATCAAGGCCGGCATCGTCTACCGGGAGGACGATATTCTTCCGGCCGCGGCCGACGCGATGGTCCGGGACCTGCGGCGCCGACGAACCGAGGCACTTGAAGCGCTGGCCGGACATGCCGGCAGAGACCGATGACCCGAGGGAGGAAAACCATGACGGATCCGCACAGCGGCCTGTTTGCAACGCCCCGCGTAACCCGCCGGGATCTTGTCGGCGGCGCCTTCGTTCTGAGTGCGGACGATCCGTTGCGCGCCTATCCGGACACCCTGCAGGCGCATCTCGATCATTGGGCCTCGGAAACGCCCGACCGATGGTTCCTCGCGGAACGAAACAGCGCCGGCGACTGGGAACCGCTGACCTATGCGCAAGCCCGCTCGACGGGGCGCGCGATCGCGTCCGGCCTCTTGAGGCGCGGCCTGACCGCCGAGACGCCGATCATGATCCTGTCTGACAATTCGATCGACAGCGCGCTCCTGCAATTCGGCGCGCTTTATGCCGGCATTCCGTTTGCCCCGGTCTCGCCGGCCTATTCGCTGATGAGCCAGGACTTTCGGAAACTGCACCACATTCGGGCGCTGCTGGAGCCGTCGCTTGTCTTTGCGCGAGACGGGACGATGTTTGCCCGGGCGCTCGATGCCCTGGGGTTGGACGATGCGCGGATCGTCGTAAGCGTCAATCCTCCCGAGGGTCGTTCCGTCACGGCCTTCGGCGACCTCATCGATGCCGAGCCGGATCTCGCCCGGGTCGATGCTGCCGGCGCTGGGATTGATGGCGGCACGATCGCCAAGATCCTGTTCACGTCCGGGTCGACGGGGGAACCGAAGGGCGTCGTCAACACACACCGGATGATGTGCTCCAACCAGCAGGCCATTGCCCAGATGTGGCCGTTTCTGGAACGACGGCCTCCGGTCGTCCTCGACTGGCTGCCGTGGAACCACACCTTCGGCGGCAATCACAATTTCAATCTGGTGCTGCGCAATGGCGGCACGCTCTACATCGATGCGGGCAAGCCCGTGCCTGGCCTTGTCGAGCGCACGATCGCCAATCTGCGCGATGTCGCGCCGACGCTTTATTTCAACGTGCCGCGCGGTTTCGACATGATCCTGCCGGCTCTCGAGGCCGACGCCGCGTTTCGCGATCACTTCTTTTCTGAACTCGATCTGATCTTCTATGCGGCCGCGGCCTTGCCGCAGAGCGCCTGGGACCGGCTGGAAACGCTGAGCGTCGCCGCGCGTGGTCATGCCGTCCCGATGACATCGGCATGGGGCTCGACGGAAACCGCGCCACTGGCGACCAGCGCGCATTTCCCGCTCGATAGGGCGGGGATCGTCGGTGTGCCCGCGCCGGGCACGGAAATCAAACTGCTGCGGAACGGCGACAAAATGGAATTGCGCATTCGCGGTCCGAACGTCACGCCGGGCTATTACCGGCGCCCGGACCTGACGCGCACCGCGTTCGATGAGGACGGGTTCTACCTGATCGGTGATGCCGGACGGCTTGCCGACGAGACCGATCCGTCGCGCGGCCTCGTCTTCGACGGTCGGGTATCGGAGGACTTCAAACTGTCGACGGGGGCGTGGGTGAATACCGGTGCGCTTCGCATCGCGGTCGTCAGCGCCGGCGCGCCGGTCATCCAGGATGCCGTGATTGCCGGTCACGATCGCGATGAGATCGGTGTGCTTGTCTTTCCGAATCCCGTGGCCTGCGCAAAGCTTGCCGAATGCGCGCCGGACACGCCGCTTTCCGATCTCATCGCGCATTCGGCCGTGCGGGAAAAGCTGATTGCCGGTCTGGCGGCCTTCAACGCGCGGTCGACCGGTTCGAAATCACGGATTTCCCGCGTTGTCATGTTGGCCGAACCGGCGCAGATCGATGCCAACGAGATTACCGATAAGGGATATATCAACCAGCGCGCGGTGCTCGACCGGCGGAGCGGGCTTGTTGAGGCGCTCTATGCCGGCGAGGAAGATCGCGGGGTGATTCTTCTGACCTGACGCCGATCCGGATCTGTCAGGTTTTCTTGCGAAAGGAATCGAGCGAGACGACATCGGCTGTGCCGGTGTCCTTATCGTCATCCGCCTCGGCCGATGCATCGTCTTCGGCAGAAGGCAGCGATGCGACATCGGCGTCGGGTTTCTTGTCGCCGGCCTTGCCGTCGACCGACGCACCCTGCTCATCATTGCCGGCCATCGGCATGGTGGCTTCGTTTTCGTTGCCCTGGGTCCCGTCGGCGTCGTTTGCGGCCCGGCCCTCGGCGTCGACTTCGAACTGCAGGCCGAACTGAACCGACGGATCGAAGAATCCCTTGATAGCCGAAAAGGGAATGAGCAGACGCTCCGGGATGCCCCCGAAGGACAGGCCGACCTCGAACGTGTGTTCGGTGACGGCAAGATCCCAGAACTGGTGCTGGAGCACGACGGTCATCTCTTCGGGATATTGTTCGCGAAGCCGCGAAGAGATGCGTACGCCCGGCGCCTTTGTGTCGAAGGCGATGTAGAAATGGTGGTCGCCCGGCAGTCCGGTGCGCACAATTTCCCGCATGACCTTGCGCACCACGCCCCTCAGGGCGTCCTGGACAAGGACATCGTATCGAATGTGATCGTCGGCCATGCCGTCATTCATGACGCGTTTCGCGCAAAAAATAAAGTGGAGGCTTCTGTTGCCAGGTGCCTCCGGAACCCCGCCTGGCCGATGCAACCGGTCAGGACTTCAATCGAAGCTGCAGCGCTGCATTACGCAGCGAGGCGTGCCTCTGCATAGTTGTCGTTTGCAACTATAAAGATGGTCCGATGACGGTGGTACCATACCGAGCAAAAGCACAGCCTTTACGCCCTCGTCGATCCTATTTCGCCCCCCTCACAACCCGTCCGCGCGGTGCGGGTCATGGTGGAGGCGCCGGGTACCGCCCCCGGGTCCGATAGGTTTATTACGCTGACCATTTATTGCCATAGCCGGCGAGCCGGCACCTGACATATAATCATTTTTTGCCACCTTTGAAAGCCCCGCACCCTGGATCGCATGCCGCCTGGCGGGGCTTGTTCTGCACTGAGAGGGGGGTGTTCCGCGGGCTCCATCCAAGGCGAAAGAGCTCTCACGCGGCCATAACGCCGTGTTGACCAGACGTGCGGTGCCACGGACCGTCAGCGGTCCTATTTTCCCGGTGTGTCCGCCGGAGCGCGTCGCGCAGCGGGCCGGCCGTGCGGACACAGCGATCGATTGTTACAAGCGGGTGAAGCCATGAACAGACGTCTCTTCCTGACGACCGCCGGTGCGGGGGTTTTGACAGCCGCCCTTGCCGGACAGGTCTATTCGGCCGGGTGGCCCTGGAGCCGCAGCGCGGAGATTATCTATACCGGCATCGTCGACGGAGTGGCCGTCGGCGGATACGATCCTGTCGCCTATTTCACCGAAGGGCGTCCGGTGGCCGGGGATCCGGCGATTGCGCTGGAAAAGGACGGAGTGAGGTGGCGCTTTGCGAGCGCCGCCAACCGGGACCGTTTCGAGGCCGATCCTGCCCGCTACGCGCCGCAATATGGCGGGCATTGCGCCTGGGCCATGGCCAACGGCTACCGGGCCAAGGGCGATCCCCGGAACTGGGATATCGTCGACGGCAAGCTCTACCTCAACTTCAACAATTCCGTTCAGGGAAAATGGCGCAAGGATCCCAAAGGCTTCATCACCCGCGCCGAGCCCGAATGGGACACAATCCTGAAAGAAGCCGGCAGTTGATGTGAACCGCGCGTAAAGCGGCCCGCGACACGCGGGCCGTGTTCCAACCGTGCCGGACGGATGGTAGCGAACTGACGGGCGAGGCGGTTTCAGGTCGGCCGACCGGCGCCCGACCCGGCATGCGGCAAGGAAACCGGGGAGAAGCGCCGATCGTCATACTGACTGGGTTCTGTCGCGGAATCAGATAGTCTAGGTCTTCAAACGGCCAATCACGACGCGACAGGATCGGGCAGTGGAGACCTATCAGGCGCTACTGAAACACATTCTCGATAACGGAATCGACAAGTCTGACCGGACCGGGACAGGCACGCGATCGGTCTTCGGGTACCAGATGCGGTTCGATCTTGCCGACAGTTTCCCGCTGCTGACGACGAAGAAACTGCATCTGAAATCGGTCATTCATGAATTGCTGTGGTTCCTGAGAGGGGACACCAACATAGCCTATCTGAAGGCGAACGGCGTGCGCATCTGGGACGAATGGGCCGACGAGAACGGCGATCTCGGGCCGGTCTACGGCGCCCAGTGGCGATCCTGGCCGGCGCCCGACGGGTCGACCATCGATCAGATCGCCTGGGTGCGAGACGAAATCCGCCGAAATCCGGATTCGCGCCGCCTGGTGGTCTCGGCCTGGAACCCGGCGCTTGTCGAACAGATGGCGTTGCCGCCCTGCCATGCCCTGTTCCAGTTCTACGTTGCGGATGGGCGCCTGTCGTGCCAGCTCTATCAGCGGTCTGCCGACGTTTTCCTCGGCGTGCCGTTCAATATTGCCTCATACGCGCTCCTGACGCTGATGATGGCTCAGGTCACCGGTCTCAAACCCGGCGACTTTGTTCACACCTTCGGGGACGCGCACCTCTACGCCAACCATTTCGATCAGGCCCGGATGCAGCTGGAGCGCGATCCGCGTCCGTTGCCGCGCATGCACCTGAACACGGCCGTCACTGACATCTTCGGGTTTGTCTATGAGGATTTCGCGCTCGAAGGATACGATCCGCACCCGCATATCCGTGCTGAAGTCTCCGTTTAGGGCGGCTCAATGACGCTTGTTCTTCGTCCGGCCCGTCCCGAGGATGCCGGCCAGATCCTGACCATGGTCCGCGGGCTGGCCGCCTACGAAAATCTGGAACATCGCGTAGAATTGTCGGAAGCCGACATCGCCCGGGATTTTTTCGGCGATAATCCGCGTGTGTTTTGCGTTCTGGCCGAGTGGGACGGACAACCGGCCGGGTTTGCCGTGTGGTATTACATTCATGCGACATTCCGGGGCCGGCACGGCATATATGTGGAGGACCTGTTCGTCGACACGGCGTTCCGCGGCAAGGGAATCGGCAAGGCCCTGCTTGCCCATCTCGCGGCACGGTGCGCGGTTGAGGATCTGCCGATCCTTCAATGGGTCGTTCTGACCGACAATGCACCGGCGATCGGCTTCTATAAGGCGCTCGGGGCCGAACCGCAGTCGGAATGGATGGTGATGCGCGCCACCGGCAATGCGCTTGTGACGATGGCTGACGGAGCGACCTGACGGCCGGCGGTCGCGAAATTTCTGCGATACCAGCCAGTAACGGAGACATTGTGGTTACCATTACATTGATCGCCGCCGTCGCCGAAAACGATGTGATCGGTCATGCCGGTGACATGCCCTGGCGTCTGCCCTCGGACTTGAAGCGGTTCAAGGCCGCCACGCTCGGCAAGCCGGTGATCATGGGCCGAAAGACGCTGGATTCCATCGGCTCTGTTCTGCCGGGTCGGGAAAACATCATCGTTACGCGTCAGGAGCAGCTGGACTACGACGATATCCACGTGTCGTCGTCGCTGGACGCGGCGCTTCAGCATGCGCGGGAACGGGCCGCCGCGCTCGGCGTTGACGAAATCATGATCGCCGGCGGCAGCGAGATTTATCGCCAATCCATGCCATTTGCTGATAAACTGCTCATCACGCGGGTGTTGACACGGCCCGAGGGAGAGACACGGTTCCCGCCGATCGACCCGGCGGAATGGCAGCTCGTTGAAAACAAGACGATCGAAACCGGCGCTCGGGACAGCGCGGCGCTGAGGCTTGAAACCTATTCACGAAAGCAGACGAATCGCAGTGGCGGGCAGAGCCCTGCGACCCTTTGAAATCTTGAAGTGCGCCCTAAACTTACCCATTTCCCGGCGCAAAGCCGAGATTGCGGCAGAGTCGCGTTGAAAGCCCGGTCCGGGTTTCCTATAACGCGCCGACTCACTGCACTCTTTCAGTTCAGCAGACCGCGCCGCGGCTTGGTCACAGCCGGTCTCCACCATCATCTAAAGGGTCAATAAATGCCTTGGAACAATCAGAATGGCGGCGGCTCACGGGGTAACGGAAACGGCCCCTGGGGATCGGGCGGCGGCGGCGGAGGCGGCGGCCCGTGGGGCGGCGGCCCGTCTCGTGGCGGAGGTGGCGGCGGCAATCCGCCCGACCTCGAGGAATTGCTGCGCAAGAGCCAGCAACGCCTGAAGAATGTGCTGCCCGGCGGCGGCCGCGGCCCGACATCCGGGGCCAACCGCGCGCTTATCGGCATCGCCGTTATCATCGGCGTCCTGTTTGCCGGTTATTACTTCTTTACCTTCCGGGTCCAGCCCGACGAAGAAGGTGTCGTGCTGCGGTTTGGCGAGTTCAACCGCCAGGCACAACCCGGTCTGAATTTCCGGCTGCCCTATCCGATCGAAGACGTCTATCTGCCGAAAGTGACGCGCGTGAACCGCATTACCGTCGGCTACCGATCCGGAGACGACAATCGCGCCGGGCGCACCCAGGACATCCCTGAGGAAAGCCTGATGCTGACCGGCGACGAGAACATCGTCGACATCGATTTCACCATTCTGTGGCGCATCAGCGACGCGGCGGACTTCCTGTTCAATATCCGCGATCCCGAAGGCACGGTGAAAGTGGTGGCGGAGAGCGCCATGCGGGAAGTCGTCGGTCGAACCGAAATCCAGCCGATCCTCACCCAGGCACGGCAGGTGACCGAGGCGGACGTGCAGCAATTGATGCAGAACACACTCGATCTCTACGCAGCCGGCATCATCATTACCCAGGTGCAGTTGCAGCAGGTCGACCCGCCTCGTCAGGTGATCGATGCGTTCCGCGACGTCCAGGCGGCCCGGGCCGACCAGGAACGGGCGCAGAACGAAGCGCAAGCCTATGCCAACAAGGTGGTTCCCGAAGCCCGCGGTGAAGCGGCCCGGATTCTGGAAGCCGCCAACGCCTATCGCGAACAGACGGTGGCGGAGGCCAACGGTCAGGCCGCGCGTTTCTCGCAGGTCTACGAAGAGTACCGCAAGGCACCGGACGTGACCCGGCAACGGATGTATCTGGAAACCATGGAACGGGTTTTTGGCGGATCCGATAAAATCATTATCGACAGTCCCGAAGGCGGATCGGGTGTGATCCCCTATCTGCCGCTCGACCAATTGAACCGGCGCCAGGGAGCGACGCAATGAAAACGATCTTTGGTGGCTTCGGCCTGGCGGTCCTGCTGCTGGGCGCTTTCCTGATCTACAATTCGATGTTCATCATCAACGAGACCCAGCAGGCGCTGGTTCTGCAGTTCGGTGAGACAAAGCGGGTCGAAACCGAACCCGGTCTGAAGTTCAAGATCCCGTTCATTCAGAACGTGATCTACCTCGACAGCCGGATCCTGGATCTCGATTCGCCGGCGCAGGAAGTAATCGCGATCGGGCAAAAACGTCTCGTTGTCGATGCGTTCGCGCGATACAAGATCATCAATCCTCTGCTCTTCTTCCAGCGCCTGTCGACGATCGAAAATTCCAACTCGCGCATGTCGATCGTTCTCAACTCGGCCGTGCGGCGGGTGCTCGGTGGTGTGTCGTTCGAGACCATCGTCAGCCAGGACCGGGCCGCCCTGATGTCGCAGATCACCAGTCAGGTGAATACCGAAGCGGAACAGTTCGGCATCGAAGTGGTGGACGTGCGCATCAAACGCGCGGACCTGCCGGAAGCCAACAGCCAGGCCATTTTCAGCCGAATGCAGACCGAGCGGAACCGCGAGGCGACCGAGATTCGGGCACAGGGCGCGGAGGCCGCGCGCCGCATCACATCGCGCGCCGACCGTAACGTGACGGTTCTGATTGCCGAGGCGAACCGGGATTCTGAAATCATCCGAGGCGAGGGCGACGCGGAACGGAACCGTGTTTTCGCCGAGGCGTTCGGCCAGGATCCGGGCTTCTTCTCTTTCTACCGGTCGATGCAGGCCTATGAGCAGGGATTGCAGTCAAACGACACCCGTCTGGTCATCTCACCGGATTCGGATTTCTTCCGGTATTTCCGGGATCCGCTGGGTACCGTTGAGGCGCAGGAGGCCCGGAGGCGGCTCGCAACGCCTCAATGACGGACTTCATCGTTGCGATCGGCCTGGTGCTGGTGATCGAAGGGTTGCTCTATGCCGTGTTCACAGATCAGTTGAAAGCGATGATGACGGAGGTGCTTGGCATGCCGTCATCGACGATTAGACTGGTTGGGGTTGCGGTTGCAGCGATCGGGGTTCTGATCGTTTGGTTTGTCAAAGGGTAGGACCAGTAGGCGCATTATCGACGTAGGGTCCCGACAATGTCGGGTTCGGTCCGATGCAATGGATGCGCCAGTTCGCCGGTGGACGGACCGGCGAGATTTTGGAGGGAAGATATATGCACGCAATGACATTGAAGAATCCGCAAGGGGCCGCGGTCGCGATCGTGTTCACCGTGTTCATGGCATTTGCCTTGTTTGTCGCGGCGCCGGCGCGGGCTCAAGGTCCTGCTTCGGTCGCGGACCTGGCAGAAGACCTGCTGGATTCAGTTGTCAACATTTCAACGGCCCAGACCGTTACCGGGAACCGGCGTATCCCGATGCCGCAGGTTCCGGAAGGCTCCCCGTTCCAGGAATTCTTCGACGAGTTCTTCAACCGTCAGAACAGGGACAACAACCGGCCGCGCCGTGTTCAATCGCTGGGTTCAGGCTTCGTGATCGACGAGGCCGGCATTATCATCACGAACAACCATGTGATCGAGGGTGCCGACGAGATCACCGCCAATTTCAACGACGGGTCGAAGCTTCGGGCCGAGATCGTCGGGCGGGATCCGAAGACAGACCTCGCCGTTCTGCGTGTGACGCCCGATCCTGACAAGCCGCTCAAGGCTGTGAAGTTGGGCGATTCCAGCGTCATGCGGGTCGGCGACTGGGTGATGGCGATCGGCAACCCGTTCGGACTTGGCGGCACGGTGACGGTGGGCATCGTTTCGGCACGGAACCGGGACATCAATTCCGGCCCCTACGACAACTTCCTGCAGACCGATGCATCGATCAACCGGGGGAATTCCGGCGGCCCGCTCTTCAACATGCGAGGCGAAGTGATCGGGATCAACACCGCCATCATCTCCCCGTCCGGCGGCTCGATCGGTATCGGCTTCGCTGTGCCGTCCTCAACCGCTCGAGGCGTCATCGCTCAATTGCAGGAATTCGGCGAAACCCGCCGCGGCTGGCTCGGTGTGCGCATTCAGCAGGTTACCGACGAGATTGCCGAAAGCCTCGACCTCGGCCCGGCGCGCGGCGCAATGGTTGCCGGTGTAACGGCAACCGGGCCGGCGGACAAAGCCGGGATCGAACCCGGTGATATCGTGCTTACGTTCAACGGACGTCCGGTACCGACCATGCGGGATCTGCCGCGCATGGTGGCCAACACGCCGGTCGGTGAAGCGGTCGAGGTCGTGGTCTGGCGCAAAGGCGAGCAGAAGACGCTCAGCGTCGAACTCGGGCGTCTGGAAGAAGGCGAGAAGATCGCCGCGGCCGAAACGTCGCCGGGAACGCCGGATACGCCGGCGACGACCAAGGTTCTTGGACTGACGCTTAAGGACATGTCGGAAGACCTGCGCAAGGAATACGAACTCGAAGAAAGCGTCGAGGGCGTGGTCGTGACCGAAGTCGACGCCAACACGTCGGCGGCGGAAAAGCGCATCCAGGCCGGCGACGTGATCGTCGAGGTCTCGCAGGAAAAGGTCGGATCGTCCGGAGACGTGACGCGGCTGGTCCAGGATCTGAAAAAATCCGGACGCAAGTCCGCGCTGCTGCTCCTGTCGAACAAGAGCGGCGAGTTGCGCTTCGTGGCTGTCCGCATCGACAGCTGACGCGACCGCCGGCGCGCCGGGCGATCCGGCCGCGCCGATCCGCGAATGAGTTGGACGGGGCCTGCGGGCTCCGTCTTTTTTTGAAGTCCACGCTAAGTCGACGCGACGAACTCGTCTCGGCGATAGCCTTGGGCGTAGAGCAGGGCCGTCAGGTCACCGTGCCGGATCGCAGCATCCGCCCCGGCGACAAGTGCCGGTTTGGCATGATAGGCGATGCCGAGACCGGCGGTCTCCACCATGTCGAGATCATTTGCTCCGTCGCCGACGGCCAGCGTCCGTTCGCGCGCAATGCCCTTTTCGCGGCATAGAGCCAGAAGCCGGTCGCGTTTGGCGGAGCGGCCGAGGATCGGCTCAGTGACCGTACCGGTGAACCGGCCGTCCGATTCCTCCAGGACGTTCGCCCGGTTTTCCTGGAACCCGATCTTGTGTGCGATGACGCTCGTGAACGCGGTGAACCCGCCGGAAACCAGCGCACAATACGCCCCCGCCGCCTGCATCGTCCGGACCAGGATCTGCGCACCGGGTGTCAGAACGATCCGCTTCTCGATCACCCGGTCGACCACGTCCGTGTCGAGACCGGCCAGAAGCGCGACTCTTTCCCTGAGCGCCGGCTCGAATGCCATTTCGCCGCGCATGGCACGCTCGGTGATCGCGGCGACCCGATCCTTGACGCCGATCTCCGCGGCCAGTTCGTCGATGCATTCCTGACCGATCATCGTGGAATCCATGTCGGCGATCAAAAGCGTCTTGCGCCGGTCCTGTTCCGGTTGCACGACCACGTCGACCGGGCATTCTCCGATGGCCGTCAGCAAAGCGTCGCGAACCGGGCCGACGGCTGTATCGCCGGTTTCGAACAGAATGTCCGCCGCCTCATCCGGAGCCAGCCAGACCGGATCCCGGTCGGATTTCAGCATTCGGGCCATTTCGCTTAAGAGGGAAGCGGACAGGCCCGTTCGGCCGGATGGCGAGATGAAGGTTGCAACGCACAACATGGATATGAGCGGCCTCATGCGATGGCTTGCGCGGGATCGCAGGCCGGACGCGGTTCTGATAGCCGGGCCGACGGCCTGCGGCAAGTCGGCGCTGGCGCTGCGCGTCGCGGAGATGCTGGGCGGGGCAATCGTCAATGCCGATTCCCTGCAGGTCTACCGTGATCTTGCGATCCTGTCCGCACGCCCGGCTGACAAGGACATGGCCGGTGTTCCGCATCATCTCTTCGGTCATGTGGATGGGGCAGCCGAGTATTCGGTCGGCCACTGGCTGAAGGACGTCGGTCCTTGTATCGATGCCATTTGCGGGCGAGGGCTGGTGCCGGTCATTACCGGTGGTACCGGTTTGTATTTTTCTGCCCTGACTGAGGGGTTGTCTGACATGCCGGCCGTGGAACCGGCCATCCGCTCCGAGTGGCGCGCCCGTCTGGCGGCAGAGGGTGCACCCGCGTTGTACCGACATTTGCAGGCGGTTGATCCGGCGGCGGCGAACCTGGTGCCGGGCGACGGGCAACGCATTGTCCGGGCGCTCGAAATCCTGCAGCAGACCGGGCGTTCAATCACCACCTGGCAGGGTGCCGGACAGGCCGGACCGATAGCCGATCTCGATCTTGCGAAGATTGTGCTGACCTGTGCCCGTGACCGGTTGCGTGAACGGATCGGTGCTCGGTTCGATGCGATGATGGCGGCCGGTGCCCTCGGTGAAGTCGAACGCCTGGCGGCGCAAACCCTCGATCCGGCGCGTCCCGTGATGAAGGCGATCGGCGTGCCGCAATTGCTGTCCTATCTCGATGGGCGCCTGACGCTGGATGAAGCGGTCGAGCGGGCAAAGGTGCTTTCCGGTCAATATGCCAAACGCCAGGACACATGGTTTCGCAACCAGATGGATGACAGCTGGGAACGGATGGACATCACGCCTCATTGAACCGGGCAGATTCTCCTTGTGATTGCACTGCTCTCCTGCTCAAATTGCGGTCGGATGTGTCATTCAGTATTTCCGGTCGGCGGAGAAGCGTATGCGACGGATCAGCCTTGTTGCGGCATTGATGATCATGACGGGGCTGCCGGGTGCGGCGGACGAAATCTCCGAAAAGATGAAGATCAAGCACTACACGATCGACGGGCGGGATGCGCTTGGTCTTGTGAAGAGCATGCATCGCCGCGGCCGCAAGACCGACGACGGCATCGCGCTTGCCTCGCTCGGCGTGAAGACGAATTATGTGCTGCGCTACGAAGAGGGCCATTGCAAGGACGGTCGGTTGTCGGCCGATGTCAGGTTCACGATGCGCCTTCCCAGAGTGCGCCGGACCTCCCGACTGCCCGAGCAGACGGCTTCGGCGTTCAACCTGTTTTACCAGTTCCTCAAACGCCATGAGGAAGAACACCGCCGGATCACGCTCGGCTGCATTGGACGCATACAGAAACAGGCCAATCGGTTGTTGAAACGCGGCCGGACCTGTCAATCCCTGGAGCAAACCCGCGCGGCTTTGCGCTCCATTGTCGCAAAGGAGACGCGGCGGTGCGAAGGGCGGCATGCGGCCCTCGACCGACGGGATGTCCCGAAGGTTTCCAAGACGCCGTTGTACCGCGAAGCTTATGCGACGCCGGCGCATCGAGGTCGGCGGGTTGCGGAACGTCGAACCGGCTTGCGCACGCTTCAGATCGAAGATCCGAAATGATGGGTCCGTCCGGTGGCAAAAAAGGCGGTGGCAGGAGGCTTGACGCTCCCGGGCACTGCGACTAACGTGCCGGCGTTCGAAATTCAGGTGCTCGACACAATGACATCGATTCTCGTAGTAGGGGTGCGCATCGCCGGGGCGGCATAGGTCGCCACGAACGGGGATGCGCGCAGCAAGGGCCGGAAGGGCCCTTTTTTTATTCCCGAAACGAGGCAAGAGGCCGATACCGGACCAGGACCAATCCAACGCTAGAGACGCCTGGTTGCAGGAAGAGTGAGGGACGGACGATGAAAAAGGAAATGACCGGGGCCGAAATGGTGGTCCAGGCGCTGACCGATCAGGGGGTCGAGCATGTCTTCGGCTATCCGGGCGGAGCCGTGCTGCCGATCTATGACGAATTGTTCCAGCAGGAAAATGTGCGGCACGTGCTTGTGCGCCACGAACAGGGTGCGGGCCATGCCGCGGAAGGCTATGCCCGGTCGACGGGCAAACCCGGCGTCTGCCTCGTCACGTCGGGGCCCGGCGCCACCAATACGGTGACGGCGCTGACCGACGCGCTGATGGATTCCATCCCGCTTGTCTGCATTACCGGTCAGGTGCCGACCCATCTGATCGGGTCGGATGCCTTTCAGGAATGCGACACTGTCGGCATCACGCGTCCCTGTACGAAACACAATTGGCTGGTCAAGGACGTCAACGACCTGCCGCGCATCCTCAATGACGCCTTTTACGTGGCGACCAGCGGACGGCCGGGCCCGGTCGTGGTCGATATTCCCAAAGACGTTCAGTTCGCTACCGGGACCTATGAGCGGCCACGGCGCGAAGAAGCGACCTATGAAGGGTATCGGCCACGCCTGAAGGGCGACCCGTCCGCCATCGACGAGGCAATCGCCCTGATGGCCGGCGCCAAGCGGCCGATCTTCTATACCGGCGGCGGCGTGATCAATTCCGGGCCGGCAGCCACGCAATTGCTGCGTGAACTGGTCCAGGTGACCGGCTTTCCGATCACGTCTACGCTGATGGGTCTCGGCTGCTACCCGGCGTCCGGCAAGAACTGGCTCGGCATGCTCGGCATGCACGGCACGTTCGAGGCCAACAACGCCATGCATGATTGCGATGTGATGATCTGTATCGGCGCCCGGTTCGACGACCGCATCACCGGACGGCTTGACGCGTTTTCTCCGAACTCGAAGAAGATCCACATCGATATCGACCCGTCCTCGATCAACAAGAACGTCACCGCTGACGTGCCGATCCTGGGCGACGTCGCTTACGTGCTGGAAGAAATGGTGCGCATCTGGCGCTCCACATCGCCGATTGTCGATACGGCTGCGCTCAAGGAATGGTGGACGACGATCGAGGGCTGGAAAGCCCGCAAATGCCTGTCCTACCGCAACAATGACAGCGTGATCATGCCGCAATACGCGCTGGAGCGGCTTTATGAACTGACCAAGGATCGGGACACCTACATCACGACCGAGGTTGGCCAGCACCAGATGTGGGCGGCCCAGTATTACGGTTTCGAAGAGCCCAATCGCTGGATGACGTCCGGCGGGCTCGGGACGATGGGATATGGTCTGCCGGCAGCGCTCGGCGTCCAGATCGCGCATCCGAAAAGCCTGGTGATCGACATTGCCGGCGATGCCTCCATCCTTATGAACCTGCAGGAATTGTCGACGGCGGTGCAGTACCGCGCGCCGATCAAGATCTTCATCATGAACAACCAATATATGGGGATGGTCCGGCAATGGCAGCAATTGCTGCACGGCAACCGGTTATCGGAAAGCTATATGGAATCGCTGCCGGATTTCGAAAAGCTCGCGGACGCCTATGGCTGCATCGGATTGAGGGCCAGCAAGCCGGCGGAACTGGACGACAAGATCATGGAAATGATCGAAGCCGACCGGCCGGTGCTCTTTGACTGCCGCATCGCCGCACTTGCCAATTGTTTTCCGATGATCCCGTCCGGCAAAGCGCATAACGAAATGCTGCTCGGCGACGAAGTCGGGGACGACGAGATCGAAAACGCGATCGAAGGCGAGGGCAAGGCCCTCGTATGATCGATGTCCGGCCGTTCGGCCGGACGTTCAGGAGAAACCGAATGTCACAAAAAGGATCCGGATCGGCCTATTTCCTGGCCGAAAAATCGGACGTGGTGGAATCGCATACCCTGTCGGTGCTGGTCGACAACGAACCCGGCGTACTCGCCAGGGTCATCGGATTGTTTTCGGGGCGCGGCTACAACATCGAGTCGCTCACCGTCTCGGAAGTCGAACACGAGGCGCATCTGTCGCGCATCACTGTGGTGACGGCCGGTACGCCCGACGTCATCCAGCAGATCCGCAGCCAGTTGGAACGGCTGGTTCCGGTGCACAAGGTCGCCGACCTGTCGCTGACCCACGAACCGATCGAACGGGAATTGTGCCTGGTCAAAGTCCGCGGCACCGGCGAGGAACGCGTGGAGGCCCTCCGCCTTGCCCAGGCCTTCGAAGCCGTTACGGTGGATGCGACCCTGGACTCCTTTGTCTTCCAACTGACCGGCCGATCCCGGGAGGTCGACCGTTTCATCAAGCTGATGACATCGGTCGGCCTCGTCGAGGTTTCGCGCACCGGCGTGGCGGCGCTAGCCCGCGGCGGCACAGCGATGTAGCCGTGCCCGCGCGCCCACCGGGTAGGGTAAATGGACTGGTCAGATTGCTGAATATTGGCCGGAGCGCCCAGTCCGCTTCCGTGCTATCCGCGTCTGGTGCACACTGCCAAGAGTCGAAGCGTATCCATGCCCACCGCCCTTTCGGTCAATCTCAACGCCGTTGCCTATCTTAGAAACCGTCGCGATCTGCCCTGGCCGAGCGTGACCGATCTTGCGGCCATCGCACTCGATGAAGGAGCGGCCGGCGTGACGGTGCATCCGCGCCCGGACGAGCGCCATACACGACGCCAGGATGTGTTCGAGCTTGCCGAACTGGTGCGCGCCCGGCCAGGGGCCGAGTTCAACGTGGAAGGCTATCCGACGCCCGATTTCCTTGAACTCGTGGAAGAGGTGCGACCGGACCAGGTCACGCTGGTGCCGGACGATCCGGCCCAGGCGACCTCCGATCACGGCTGGGATTTCCAGCTCCATGGCGATTCTCTGGAGGGCGTCGTGGCGCGGCTGAAAGACGCGCGCCTGCGGGTCTCGTTGTTCATCGATGCCGACGAAGCCGCGCCTGAAATGGCAGCATCGACGGGTACGGACAGGGTTGAACTCTATACCGGCCCCTATGGCGGCTGCTTCGATCCGTACCGCCGCGCGGCGGAACTTGAAAAACTGGCGCAGACCGCTGAGGCGGCCCGGGCATGCGGGCTTGCGATCAATGCCGGACACGACCTCACGCTCGAAAACCTTCCGCCCCTCGTCCGGCGCATCCCGTTTATCGACGAGGTGTCGATCGGCCATGGCCTTACGGCTGATTGCCTGATCTACGGCATGGCAAAAACGGTGCGGCTCTATTGCCGCGCCTGCGAGGGGGAAGACGCCGCACAGGCCGTGGATCTATAGACGCGCAGCCAAGGGCGGATCGCTTTGAGTTTTACGAAGTCGGGAGGCGCCGGCCGTTTCTCGTAACGCACGGCTATTTGGCAGCTGCCGATAGACGGATCGTCCGACCGGGTTTCGGGCCCGATGCCGGCACAGGCTGTGGAGGAGATCGGCTCTAATACATAGCGTAATTCCGGCGGTCGCTCTCCTGGGCCTATAAGACGGGTTCATGAGCAATGCCCTATTGGGCCACGCACTGGAGAGCGACCATGGCA
>JANQQB010000070.1 GCA_028285165.1 Rhodobiaceae bacterium | reverse complement strand
CGCCTGCATTGCGTCGGGCGTACCGAGGCTCAGCGTATAGGCGGTCGTTACCGGATGGACGCTTGCCAGGCCGAAGCGGCGATGCGCGGGAATACCGGTTTGCTTGGCCTGCAGATCCCAAAGCGCGCAATCAAGCGCATTGCGGGCGGCTCCGGGCGGCATGCCGGCCTGCAGGTCCTTAAGCGGGTCGGCGGCCCGGATCAGGGACGTTGCGGCACGAATTGCTTCGACCACGCCGTCGACGCTTTCGCCATACCGCGGATAGGGCACACATTCGGCATGACCTTGATGGTCGCCGCTTGCAACACTGACCCGCACGACGGAAATCTCGGTTCGGCTGCCGCGGGAGATCGTGAACGTGCCGGCAACGGGAAAGGTTTCGACAGTGATGTCGAGCGACACGGTCATGGGTTGGGAAAGTCCCGAGCGATCTGGTCAACGATGGGATCGACGCCGAACCGGATCGGATCGGTTGCCGGAAATTCAAAGGCTTCGGTGAGGCCGTCGAGTGTGCGGACGGCATCCTCCTCGTTCAGTTCGGAGGTGTTGACCGCAAGCCCGACGCACCGGATCGACGGGTTTGTCAGCTTGCCGCAGCTGATCGTCAGGTCGATCACTTCCTGGATACCGGGCAACGGCGTCTGGACGCCGCGCATCGCAGTGCGCGTCGGCTCATGACAGACAACGAAGGCGTCGGGCTGTGCCCCGTGCAACAGGCCCATCGACACGCCGGCAAAGGAGGGATGAAACAGGGATCCCTGGCCTTCGATCATATCCCAGTGGTGCTCCGGCGCATCCGGCGACAGCCATTCGACGGCGCCGGAGATGAAATCGGCAATCACGGCGTCGATTGCCACGCCGCGGCCCGATATGAACACGCCGGTCTGACCGGTTGCCTTGAAATCCGCCGAATAGCCCCGTTCGCGCATGCCTTTTTCGAGCGCCAGCGCGGTGTACTTCTTACCGACCGAACAATCCGTGCCGACCGTCAGGAGGCGTTTGCCGGTGCGCTTGGTGCCCTTGCCCGTCGGAAACCGTTCCGAGGTGTGGCGCACGTCGAACAGCGAGCGGCCGCCGCGTTCGGCCGCTTCGGCGATCTGCGGCACGCTGGCCAGTCGCGTATGCAGGCCGCTGGCCACGTCCATGCCGGCCTCGATCGCCTCGACGATCGAGGCGATCCAATGGTCGGGCAACACGCCGCCGGCATTGACGGCGCCGACGATCATCGTGCGCGCACCCGCGGCCTTGGCCTCGGCGATGGTCATGTCGGGAAGGCCGGTGTCGGCCTGGCAGCCGTCCAGTCGGGTCTGTCCGACGCACCAGTCCTGCCGCCAGTCGACGATGCCGAGGGCCGTCTTGGCCGCCAGCGCATCGGCGACGTCACCCAGAAACAGCAGATAGGGGTGTTGGATTTCCATGGGGCCTCACTCGTCGACCGGGGCCCTGAGGCCCCCGGGGTTGTCTTCCTGGCGGGACCGGATGGCGTGTCCGCCGCCCGATTGTGTCCGATTTAGCGTGTATTTGGGGCACTGGCTACGGCCTGATTGCGATGTCGCGCCCATGGCAGCCTGCAGATTTGTGGGGTAGGGTGCGGAATCATGTGTGCGCAGGTCGAAGATCGCTGCGCTTGGGCGACCCGGTGTACAGACCTCAGGGAGAAGCCGATGACCCTGCAAACCGTGAAGAATCCACCCGTTCTGCGCGAGACCCGGACAGGCTCCGTGTTGGCGATTGAGGTGTCGGGGGATTGGACGATCGAACAGGCCGACATTGCCGAAACCCAGGTCCGCGATCTCTCCACGGACGGGGTCTCCGCCGTGACGGTCGATCTGGGCGGCCTGATCCGCCTCGATACGGCGGGCGCATGGCTGTTGCACCGGATGCGTGCCGAATTTGAAATTCATGGCGCGCGCGCAGCGTTCGAAGGTGTGCCGACACGCTACGGCATGCTGTTTGAAGAGATCGAGCGCCACAGCCCGCCGCCCTGGTCACCGCCGCGTCCAGGCAATCCGATCCTACTGGCGTTCGAGCGGGTCGGCCGCACGATGATGCACGTTTATGAGGACATCATCTGCGTCCTGCACATCCTGGGTGCGTTCGGCATCGGCCTGACCACCTGCCTGATCCGTCTGTCCCGCATGCGCGGCAATGCAATCCTCAACCAGTTCGACCAGATCTGCATTGGCGCGGTGCCGATCGTGGCGCTGATGTCCTTCCTGATCGGCGCCATCATCGCCCAGCAAGGTGCTTTCTATCTCGGCCGGTTCGGTGCCGACATCTATGCCGTGGACCTCGTCGGCATCCTGATGGTGCGCGAAATCGGAGTGCTCCTGACAGCGATCATGGTGGCCGGCCGCTCCGGCAGCGCGTTTACCGCCGAGCTCGGTTCGATGAAGATGCGCGAGGAGATCGACGCGCTCAGCGTGATCGGGCTGGATCGGACCGAAGTGCTGGTTCTGCCGCGGGTGATCGCGCTCGTCATCGCCATGCCGATCCTGACCTTCGTGGCGATTTTTTCCGGCCTTACCGGCGCCGGCCTCTTGTTGTGGATGTATAACGGGATTTCGCCGCCGGCCTATCTGGACCTGTTGCACGCCACGCTGATGTGGGATCCGAACTCGATCACGATCGGCTTTGCCAAGGCGCCCTTCATGGCGCTCATCATCGCCCTGATCGGCTGCGTGGAAGGTCTGAAGGTCGAGGGCAGCGCGGAATCGCTCGGCCAGCACACGACGATGTCGGTCGTCAAATCGATCTTCATGGTCATCGTGGTCGACGGCATGTTCGCCCTGTTTTTCGCTGCGCTCGGGTGGTAGGAGGCCGGGATGAACACACCTGCGCAAACCGTCGAACCAGCCCGCGACGTGATCCTGTCGGCGTCCAACGTTACCGTCGGTTTCGACCGCAAGGTCATCCTGGAAAACCTCGATCTGGAGGTGTATCGCGGTGAGATCCTCGGGTTTGTCGGCGGGTCCGGGACCGGCAAATCCGTGCTTATGCGTGCGATTCTGGGGTTGATCCCGAAACGCGGCGGTACCGTGAGCGTCTTCGGGTTCGACCTCGACAGGCTGTCGGACAGCGAACGGTCGCTGGTGGAACAGCGGTGGGGCGTCCTGTTCCAGCACGGGGCGCTGTTTTCGTCGCTGACGGTGCTGCAGAACATCCAGGTCGCAATGCGCGAATACCTGGATCTCAGCGAATCGCTGATGAATGACCTGGCGCTTCTGAAGCTCTCGCTGGTCGGCCTGCCGCGCGATGCGGCCACGAAGTTTCCCTCCGAATTGTCCGGCGGCATGATCAAGCGGGCGGCGCTCGCGCGGGCCCTGGCGCTTGACCCCGAAATCGTGTTTCTCGACGAGCCGACCTCGGGTCTCGACCCGATCGGAGCCGCGGCATTTGATAACCTGATCATGAAACTCCGCGACACGCTGGGGTTGACGGTTTATATGGTTACCCACGACCTCGACAGCCTGCACAAGGCGTGCGATCGGATTGCGGTGCTCGCCGACCGCAAGGTGCTTGTCGAGGGACCGCTTGAAAAGCTCCTGGATTACCCGCATCCTTGGGTCCAGGACTATTTCAGGGGCGAGCGGTCTATTCGGTTGAACGCGTAAGGAACCGCCCAAATGGAAACCCGTGCCAACATCATTGCGATCGGCGTCTTCGTTGTCGCCATCCTTGGCCTGGCGCTCGGCTCGCTCTACTGGCTTGCGACGTCCGGCGAAGCGACCCAGCAATCGGAGCTGGTGGTCGAGTTCGAGGGTACGGTCACCGGCCTGACCAAGAGCGCGGCGGTTTATTTCAACGGCATCAAGATCGGCAACGTGTCGCGCATCGAGTTCGTTGAAAACGATCCGGGTCGGGTCCGGGCCTTCGCGACGGTTGACCGGACGGCGCCGCTGAAAACCGATACGACGGCCGAACTTGGTTTCCAGGGTTTGACCGGGGTCGCCCATATCGAGCTCAAGGGCGGAACGGCGGGCCCGGACAATTATCTCTTCGGGGAAGAACAGGAAACCTTGCCGGTCATCGTCGCCAATCCGTCAGCCTTTCAGGACATTCTGGAAACCGCGCGCGGCGTAATGTCGAAGGCCGATGTGACGCTCGATGAAATCAACACGCTGTTGAAGGACAATCGCGCGCCGCTGACGAATACGATGGCCAACATCGAATCGTTCTCCCAGGCGCTGGCCGACAATTCCGATAACGTGTCGACCTTCCTGGCCGACATTTCCGAGGCGGGCAAATCGTTTGCCAGCCTGTCGGCCCGGTTGGAACAGCTCGTCGACCGCGTGGATCCGGTGCTTGCCGCTGTCGATCCGGAGGTGGTCTCGGAAATCCTGAAAGATGCCTCGGTTCTGACCAAACAGCTCGCCGACGCATCCGGCAAGATCGACACGATCATCGCAAATGCCGAAGAAGCCGCAAACGAGGTGCGCACATTCGCGGCCGGCCTCAATCAAAGCCTGGAAGGTGTCGACGGGATCATTGCCGCGGTCGACAGCGAGAAAGTGGCCAGCACGATCGACGGCCTGGAAGCCCTGACCGGCGCCTTCAAGGGCCGCCAGGAAGATGTCAGCGCGCTGATCGTGGATGCTCGGGAGGCCATGGGCAACGTCAATGCCATTACCAAACGGGTCGCCGACCGGGCCGACGACATCGAGGGCATCATCGTCGAGGCCCGCACGGCGGTCCAGAATGCCGGTGCGCTGACGGAAAGCCTGACATCGACCGCCGAGGGAGCCGGGCGCATCGTTGAGGCCATCGATCCGGAGGCGGTCAAGGGGACGGTCGACAATGTGAATCAACTCACCGGAGCGCTTGCCGCGCGCACCGACGACGTCGACAAGATCATTACGGATACGTCCGTGGCGCTGAGCGAAGCCGCCATTGCCGCTAAAAACGTCCAGGAACTGACCACCACGCTGAATGCCCGCCGCGGCTCCGTCGATACGATCATCACCAATGTGGAGACGGCAAGCACGTCTCTGCCGACGATCACCACGGATATCCGGGCCGCGCTCGACGAAGTGCGCAAGCTCGCCGAGGCGATCGAGGCCGACAAGATCAACCGGACGGTCGCAAACGTGGAAAGCCTGACCGGACGGCTTGCCGAACGCGGCGACGACATCGATGCCATCATCACCGGCGCCCGCAAGTCGACGGAAAACGTCGAAAGCTTTACCGGGGCGCTGGCGGCCAAGAACGAAGAGGTCGGGGCGATCGTCGACCAGGCGCTGGATCTTTCCAAGCGGCTGAATTCGGTGTCGGTGCGCATCGAAAGCCTCGTGGGCACGGCCGAAGGCGTGCTGGGCGATGCGGAGACGGGCGGCCTGATTTCCGAGGCGCGGCGTGCGGCGACGTCGATCGCCAACATTGCCGAAGCCTTCGAATCCCGGGCCGGCCGCATATCCCGCGGTGTCGACCGCCTGACAACGTCGGGCGTATCGAAATTCGAGGAATTGCTGGATCTTGGCCAGCGCGCGCTGCGGCAGATCGAGCGCTCGGTGCAGAAGCTGGAACAGAACCCGCAACAGATCATCTTCGGCGGACCGCAAGTTCGGCAGGTCGGAGGCAATCGGCGGTAGCGCCAGCGGCCTACTCGGTCGAAATGCCGGCATTCTGACGAAGACCGGATCGCGTCTGTGGCCGTATGAAAGAAGCAGGGACAGCGGCGTGGCAGGTCGCGTCCCTCCGGCTTAGTCAGTCCTTCAATCCCTCTCCCAGAACGTGGCTTGGCAATGCCTCCCGGCGCACACGCCGTACCGCTTTGTGGGCCGAACCGGGTGAAGCCGCGTATAGCCTGTTGAAAAGTCATGCTGGCGTCGGAGCAATGCGGGTGCGCTGGCGCTGTTACGGTTGTACGAATTGATTTTTCCAGCAGCGCGGGCGTTATTTTTGAGCTGCAAACAGCGCCAAGCAGCAAAACTTTCGGTCCTTCGCAAAATAATCTGCGAGTGTGATCCATAAACCATTGGAAACGATCAGGTTGTCTGCCTTTATGCGACGCTGGGGGAGCCGGGACGGTCAGGCCCGGTACAAAAGGGGGTGTAGGGCAACGGCGTTGCAGGTGTTCGCGCGGGCCGCCGCTGTTCTCAAGTGTCCGGGTTCGCCGGGTCGTCGCCTTCGGGCGGGCGTCGGGGGCTTGCGGCGAATCCAGGGGGCGGACCTGTGAAAGCGAGGCCTGTGTGCGTAAAGTGACTTCTCGAAAGCAAGCCACGCGGCTCGGCAACGCCGCGCTCGGTCCGCTTCTGGCCGTTCTGCTTGGCGGCTGTTCGCTCGCCACGGGTGCAAAGGTTGTCGACCTCTACGACATTTCCGCGCCGGACCTGTCCGGTGCCGTAAGCGGTGGCACCCGCGCCCAGGTTCTGGTGCCCGAACCAACCGCCGTGCAGGCGCTCAACACCAACCAGATCGCGATCCGGACCGGCGATGCCACGCTTGGCTATATCGCCGGCGGTCAATGGGCCGACAGCCTGCCGAGGCTGATCCAGGCGCGTGTGGTGGAGACGCTGGAGGAAACCGATCGGGTCGGGGCCGTCGGGACGCCGGGCGAGGGGCTGTTCATCAACTACTCACTGCGTCTGACCATCCGCGAGTTCGGCATTCAGGCCAATGGCGGCCGTCTGGCCCGCGTGGAGATCGCGGCGCGAATCCTCAACGAAAGCAACGGGCGGGTGCTGGCGAGCCGCAGTTTCGAGCAATCTGTGTCGGCTGGAGCCGGTACGGAAGGCGCGGTCCGGGCGCTCGATGCCGCCTTCGGCAATGCCGCTCGGGACCTCGTTCAATGGGTGTTTTCGCGGATCTGATCAGGGCCGGACAGTTTCCGCCGGCATGCGTGGCTGCTCCAGTAGCCTGACGGTATTGCAATGCCGGTAACGGCGTTCACCCACGATCGACGGTGAGAGTTTCTCCAGACCGATCCTCAGAATAGGAAAACCGGCCGTTGTCCTGAGACAGCCGCCGGTTTTGCATTCAGTGGCAATTCACGTCTGACGCCTCAGCGCCCCCGGCCGCTTGCATGGCTGAGCATGGTGTAAACCTTGCCCGTGTCGGTCGACATATAAGTGTTCGACAGCACGCCGTCCGTGTCGGCTTCGGCAATCCGCCCAAGCAGTTCGTCGAAATCGCCGATATACCGGTCGACCGATTGCTGGAACTTGGCATCGCGTCCGTAGCGTTGCCGGATTTCGTCGAACAGGCGCTGACCCTGGAGCGAATAGAGCCGCTGGGTGAACACATCGCGCTCGCCGGCGCGGTAGCGTTGCCACAGGTTCGGGAACTCCGCCTCATCGAGGGTGCGGGTGATGTCGACGGCGAGCGAATTCAGCGATTCCACGATTTCCGTCGGGCTGCGCGGCTCGGGCGACCGGTTCTGGTTCAGGTCGGTGATCGGCGGCGGAACCCGTGCCGGGGCCTGACGGGCATCGGTTGCCTGCGGCTCCGCATCGTCCTCAGAGGCGCGACGCAGCAGATCGGAGACCCAGCTTCCGCCCTCGGCCGGCTGGGCACCGCGTTCCTGACGGCGCCGTGTGAAGTCGAGGTCGACATTGTCGAACCGGCTGGTCGGGGCAGGGCGCGCCGGTTCGGCCGGTGCTTTCGGCGCCGGTGCTGCGGCGCTCTGGGCGCGGCGGGCCGGCTGCGGCTGTTCCCGGCGCGGAGCCGGTGCCGGTGCCGCAGAGCGCGGTGCCTCGGCCGGACGCGCAGCCTGGGGTTCCCGCGGCGCCTGGGTAACCGGTCGGGCCATGTCCTGTCCGCCGGTCTGGCGCGAGACGATTTCCGACAATTCGTTGAGGGCGCGGATCTGGTCGGCGACGACCCGGCGCATGGCCGATGTCGATTCCTCGGTCTCGCGCGGCAGGTCGAGAATGCCGCGCTGCAGGTCCTGGCGGGTATCCTCCAGCTCCCGGCGCAGGCCCTCGGACACCTCTTTCATGCGGCTCGTGGCTTCGGTGAAGCGGCCGGAGACATCGTCGAGCGCGGTCGTCATGTCTTCCAGGAGCTTCGTCTGGGTGGACCGCAGCGTATCCTGCGTCTTCTGGCTTTCCAGATCGGCCGTGACCCGGAGCGACTGGAACTGGTCGGCGACGGATTGCGACGCGTTCTCCGCGGCACCGGTGAGGGTGGCGGCGGCCTCGCGGGCCTTGCCTTCGGTGTCTTCCAGCGTCGTGCCGACGATATGCGCAAACCGCTCCATGCGCTCTTCGATCTCACGGGACTTGTCGTAGAGATCCTTGCTGAGCGATTCGATCGAGATACGCCGACCGTCGATGGACGCCGCGATGGATTGTCCTGTGGAGCCGAACTCGCTGAGCGTATCGCTGAGCATGCGCGTCTGCTCGTCGAAGATCTGCGACAGGTTGGAGGCTTCCGACATGGCGCTGCGTGCCGTGTCGCGGAGCGCATCGACCTGTTTGGTGATGGCTTCGTTGGCAGTCTCCGATTCCGAGGCAGCGACATCCACAGTGGTGCGCAATTCCTCGGAGCGCTTGCGAACGCTGGTTTCCAGTTCGACCAGCGTGGAACCGGCGGCCGACAGGATGGATTGCAGGTCGCCGGTGGCGACATTGATCCGCTCCAGGACATCGGCGACGCGCGCGGCAATCTGTTCCTTGGCGCCGTCGAGCGATTGCGTTGCCTCGACCCCCTGTTTCGCGATGGATTCGGTGATCGACTGTCCACGGTTTTCGATGGCGCCGACGAGGGCCGATCCCGTCGTGTCGATACGGCGGGCGATCTCGTCGCTGCGTTCGCCAAGCAACGCATCGAGCGCCTCGGTCTGGCTGTCGAGGCGTTCGGCCAGCAGGGCTGCCTTGTCGGACACTTTTTCGTCGATCATGGACGAAATCGTATTGAGCTTTTCGACCGCGCGGTCGAGCAGGGCGT
>JANQQB010000065.1 GCA_028285165.1 Rhodobiaceae bacterium | reverse complement strand
GAGCCGGCAGATCAGCGCGCTGGAAGAAAGCCTGAAGACGACATTGTTCCATCGCCATGCCCGCGGGTTGATCCTGACGGAACAAGGCGAGCTTTTGTATCGCACCGCCCATGACGTCTTCCACAAACTGGCGATCACCGAATCGCTTCTGAGCGAAAACAAGGAACGGCCGTCCGGTCCCTTGAAGGTCACCACCACGATCGGACTCGGGTCGTTGTGGCTCACATCGCGGATCAAGGAGTTCATCGAGCTTTATCCAGAAGTCGACGTTACCCTGATCCTGACCGACACCGAACTCGACCTCGGCATGCGCGAAGCCGATATCTCGGTTCGCCTGCAACCGCCGACCCGGCCGGATCTGATCCAACGGCCGCTGCTGACGGTTCACACCCATCTTTACGGCTCGGTCGAGTATCTCGAGGAGTTCGGCGCGCCGGCCACGCCCGAGGACTTGGATAAACACCGTCTGTTGGTCTACGGCGAAGAATGGCCGGCCCCGGTACCGCATGTGAACTGGATCCTGGAACTGGGCGCGAACCCGGAGTCACAGCGCCGGCCGGTCCTGCGCGTCAACAATATCTACGGAATCTACCGCGCCTGCCGCAGTGGCCTGGGTCTGGCCGGCCTGCCCGACTATGCGGTCCCGGGCGACTCGAATCTCCGCCGCGTGCTACCGGACATCAACGGGCCATCCTTTCAGGCTTACTTCGTCTATCCGGAAGAATTGCGCCATTCCAAACGGATCGGCGTTTTCCGCGATTTCCTCCTCCGTAAGATCGCAGAACATCAATTCTAAAAATTCGCACGCCGCAAATCGACGCGATGTTTCGGAAATTCCAGGAATTACAAGGGCCAGACATGGCTATGCGTCAAACGCATAACTGTGATGAAAAAATGGACGTAGTCATGCGTCGGTCCAGTTACTATCTCTATAAGCAGATTGTTGCAAAGCCGCAATAGATCTACCGGTCGACCGTCGAGGCGGTGACGCCATATCGACTATCGACCGGGCTTTGACGTCTCCCAGACGTGAAGCCTCCCTGTTTACTCTGCCGGGCCCTCGTAGGCCCGGCTTTTTTATGTGCACATCAACGAATTACGGCGAAGGCACAGCAACTTAAGACGCTTCACCGTTTCCATTAAGCACGTATAAGGCGAACTACCGAAACAGCCGATCACCTTCAGATTTCTCCAAATCCTTATATAGATGCGCGACATGCTCTGCGTAGCCGTTGTAGAGCAGAGTCGGCACGCGACCGGACTGGCCCAAAAGCTGCTCGGTGGCCTGGCTCCATCGGGGATGGTCCACCTTCGGGTTCACATTCGCCCAGAACCCGTATTCCCTAGCTTGGGTCTTCTCCCAGAAACTGATCGGCCGTTTCTCCGTGAAGGTGAACCGGACAATCGATTTGATCGACTTGAAACCATATTTCCAGGGAACGGCCAAGCGCAGCGGCGCACCGTTCTGTTTGGGCATCGGCTTGCCGTAGATGCCGGTCGCGATAAACGCCAGATCGTTGGTCGCCTCCTCGATGCTGAGCCCCTCAAGGTAAGGCCAGGGATACCAGAATTGCTTAAGCCCCGGCATGGTCTTCTTATCGGCCAGCGTTTCCATTTGGACATATTTGGCCGAGCCCAACGGTTTTGCAAAATCGACCAGCGCCTTAAACGGAAAACCGCTCCATGGGACCGCCATCGCCCACGCCTCGACGCAACGAAAGCGATAGAGGCGCTCTTCGAGCGGCATCTGCTTCAGCAGCGTGTCGATATCGACGGTGAGTTCCTTCTCCACGGCGCCGTCGATCTTGACCGTCCAGGGACGGATAACCAGTTCCTGCGCCGCCGCTGAGATTTTCTTATGGCTGCCGAACTCATAAAAGTTGTTGTAGGTGGTCGCGTATTTCTCCTCGGTCAGGTCGCGGTCGAGTGTGTATTTCTCGTTGCGTTTGACCGGGTACAGATGCGCCGACGGATCACCGCCGGTCGACGCCAACGCGGGCAATCCCATCCCGCCGCCGGCGAGGAGAACGGAGCCAAGCCCCATCGATTTGACCAGTTCGCGCCGTTGCCGGAATACGGTTTCGTCCGTGGCGGCGGATTCGGGCAGTTCCCACCCTTTCCTGACTCGAAGAAGCATCGCGGCATCCCTCTCTATTCGATCCGATCGACATCCTACGGATTATTCGTCAAAAGCGAACAAACGTGTTTGTGATCGCCCGAAAATAGCGGATTCCGCCAAATCCGGCACCCTCAACCGAACAGCACGTCCAACTGCATCATCACCACGAATCCGATCATCAGACCGCCGGTGGCTTGGGCCGCATGCCCTTTACGATGCGTTTCGGGGATGATTTCGTTCGAGATCACGAACAGCATCGCGCCAGCCGCAAAGGTCAGCCCGAAGGGCAGCAATGGCGCGGCAAGCGTCACCGCGCCGGCCCCGACGAGGCCACCTAGGGCTTCTAGCAAACCGGTCGCCGCCGCGATCAATAATGCCCGAACCGGCGTATAGCCGACCGATAACAATGCAACCGCCACGGCGAGCCCCTCCGGCATGTTCTGCAAACCAATGCCGAGCGTCAGCGACAGGCCATTGGCAACGTCCCCACCCCCGAAACCCACACCGACGGCCAGTCCTTCGGGAAAATTGTGGAGTGCGATCGCGAACACGAAGAGCCAGAGCCGGCGGAGTTGCGCACTATCCGCACCGTCGCGGCCGGTCACGAAATGCTCGTGCGGCAACACGGCATGCAGCGCGGCGACCGCCAGGCCACCGACCAGAATCCCGACCGCCGCGGCCATTGCCGACCAGGTTGCGCTGCCATACACGACCGTGCCGTGATCCAGTCCCGGCAAGACGAGTGAGAAGGCCGTCGCCGCCAGCATCACGCCCGCCCCGAACCCCAGCAGCGCATTCTGCGTCTTGGCGCCGAGACGGCCGCCGAACAGAACCGGCAAGGCGCCCACTCCGGTCAGAAGCCCGGCGAAAACTCCGGCCACCGTTCCTTGCACGACTGTCGGCCATGCCGCGATTAGCAGCACCAGTTCCTCGATCATGTCCCTTAGTCCCCGTGGGCGAAAGGCCGGGCAACCGTCACCGGCTGCCCGGCCTTGCCGCTATTCCGCCAGCATGCTGCGCAGCATCCAGGCGTTCTTCTCGTGGATCTGCATGCGCTGCGTCAGCAGGTCCGCGGTCGGTTCGTCATTCGCGGCCTCGACCGTGGGGAAGACCGAGCGGGCCGTACGGACCACCGCCTCCTGACCGGACACGAGGTCCCGGATCATCTCGTCCGCGGATAACCGCCCATCCTGTTCATCGATCGATGACAGGGCAGCGAAGGCCTTGTAGCTGCCGGGGGCCGGCTCGCCGAGCGCTCGGATGCGTTCCGCCACTTCGTCCACCGCCAGCGCCAGTTCGGTGTACTGGGTCTCGAACATGGTGTGCAGCGTGTTGAACTGCGGCCCTTCGACATTCCAGT
>JANQQB010000035.1 GCA_028285165.1 Rhodobiaceae bacterium | reverse complement strand
GTCGGCGAAGGTGCGAGCGTCGCCTGGCAGGCCCATATCGGCGGGTTTCTGGGCGGTCTGCTGCTGTTTCGCTTTTTTGACCCGGTCAATCACCGACCGAGCGGACCGTCAATCCACCGGCCGGATCGCTTTGCCGCCTGAAACCGGCTTAACCATGGCCTATTCTTGGGTGCAGAACTGCCATGCTGGCGTCACAAAATGGCTTCACATCCCTGTGAGTTGTGGCAGACTGACCCGATGATCTGGCGGCCCCTGTCGTCGTATGCGGACACCAGGCATCGGTCCCGCAGGCCACGACCGCCGAGCCCTCAAGCGGCTGTCGACAACAAATCCCGCGAAACGAACGGGATCCATTCGACTGCCCGTCGTTGTCTTGGCGTCGACCGCCCGTGTCAGACAAGATGGTAGGGAAGGGAATTTCACTATGACGGTTGCAAACATCCTCGCAGCGAAAGGGCGCACGGTGACGACGGCGTCAAAGACCGATTCGATTGCCGACATATGTACCGTCCTTGCCGAAAAGAAGATCGGAGCCGTCGTGGTGCTGGCCGACGACGAAACGATTGCCGGCATCCTGTCAGAACGTGACGTTGTGCGGGCGCTCGCGCTGAACGGCGCCGCTGCCTTGGATCAGCCGGTCTCCAGCGTCATGACCGTGGAAGTGGTTTCGTGCCGCGAGGCGGATTCGATCAACGATGTCATGGGCAAGATGACCGAAGGACGGTTTCGGCACGTGCCGGTCACGCAAAACGACCACCTGGTCGGACTGGTTTCGATTGGCGACATCGTCAAGGCGAAGATCGCTCAGATCGAGGCGGATGCCGAGCAATTGCGGTCCTACATCGCCTCAGCTTAACAAGCTTCAGAGCCCTTTGCCGCCTGGCCGGGAGACCGCCGTTTACTCGGCGAGCGCTTCGACCTGCGCGTGGATATCATCCATCATTCGCCGCGCATTCTCGTAGCCGATTTCAATCGCTTCGGCGGCGCAATGGAAATCGAACAAACCGACAGAGCCGACCCGCGGTGTGATCAGCACGTCCGGCGGATCGCCGGCGAGCCGTGAGCGCGAGATCCGGTCCTGGATGATGTTGAAGGACTCGATCATGACACCGGGAATGCCCGGCAAACCGTTGCGCCCCATCATCTGATTGCGCCACAGCGTGCGCGCATTCTTCGGTTTTGGCGTCGTATCGGCCTGCGGGGGACGGGAGAGGGCGCCCGGGTCGCTGCCGAGCACGGTCGTGCCGCGCGCCGACACGGAATTATGAAGGTTGACGGCAATAACGCAGCGGGCATCGAGAGCCCGGCAGGCGGAAACCGGGACCGGGTTGACGAGCGCACCGTCGACGAGCCAGCGCCCGTCGAGGAAAATCGGCTCGAACAGGCCGGGCAGAGCGAACGAGGCGCGCATCGCCGGTGCGAGCGGCCCGGTGCGCAACCAGACCTCGTGCCCGGCGCCGATTTCCGTCGCGACGCATACAAACGGACGGTCGAGGTCCTCGATCGCGGTGTTCTGCAGGGTCCCTTCCAAAAGCGAGACCAGTTTGGAGCCAGAGATCAGGCCGCTGCCGCCGAAGCTGACATCAAGAAGCGACAGCATCTTACGCCGCGTGATCGAGCGCGCCCATTCTTCGAGCGATCCGAGATGGCCGGCCAGATAGCAGCCGCCGACGACGGCGCCGATCGATGTCCCGGTGACGACGTCGGGCACGATCCCGGCCTCGTCGAGCGCCCGGAGTACGCCGATATGCGCCCAGCCGCGTGCCGCGCCTCCGCCCAGCGCCAAGCCGATTCGAGGCCGGTGCGGATGGCCCGAAGGCGTTTCGTCCTCAACACCTTCGCCCCGTTGACCGGAGAGCCGTTTTGTCACGACTTCGAACACTGTCCTGTTCCCGATCGGCGTTGATGCCGAAGATCCAATGGGATCGCCGGTCATCGCTGCGTTTGCGGGTGTGGCGCCGGCACCGTTTTCGGTTCGACCCCAGACACGCCGCAGGCCCGCTGGATCATGACCTGTCCCGATCGGTCAGGTTGTCACCGGCAGATCCCGGAAAGAGACTACCCGCAAGGTTTGCATATTTTGTAAATGGCGGCGTCCGGACGGGGCAGGGGCAGCCGCAACGGACCACCACGCCGGCCGGCACAGCGCCGGGGCGGTCCGGGCGCTACATGCGCACGGCGGTCATGAAGCGCGCCTGATGTTCCGGCTCGTCTTTGAACGTGCCCGTAAACGTCGTCGTCAGGGTCGTCGATCCCGATTTGCGGATCCCGCGCATGGCCATGCACATGTGCTCCGCCTCAAGCAATACCGCGACGCCGCGCGGCTTCAACGATTCATCGATCGTCGAGGCGATCTGCGCGGTCATCGTCTCCTGGGTCTGGAGGCGACGGGCAAACACGTCGACCACCCGGGCGAGTTTCGACAGGCCGACAACCCGGCCGTCCGGCAGATATCCGATATGCGCCTTTCCGATGATCGGCACCATGTGGTGTTCGCAATGGGAATGGAAGGCGATGTCGCGGACCACGACGAGGTCGTCATATCCGCCGACCTCCTCGAATGTGCGACCGAGAATTTCCGCCGCGTCGACCTCGTAGCCGCCGAACAATTCCCGATAGGCCTTGGCCACGCGCTTGGGCGTATCCAGAAGGCCTTCGCGTGCCGGATCGTCGCCCGCCCACAACAAAAGCGTGCGCACGGCAGCCTCGGCTTCCTCCCGGCTCGGACGCTGGGTCGGAACCCGGACTTCTTCGCGGGCCGGTCTGATATTCTTAACGATCGCGTCCATGCGGACCTCCGTCGATTAACTACGCGTTTCTGCGTACGGCGAGACACTAGATTCGGACCACAGCGCCGTCGCCAAACTCATCATCGGCGGGTCGGCTGGCTCCGGGGCTGACAAGCAGCACGGTGACCATGCCATCACATGGGCTTTCAATACGGCATTCTGCGACAATCAATAAGGCATTGTTGCGACAATCTCCATCGTTCGTTAGACAGGATCATCAAGGCACTATCGCAGAATGACCACGACCGACTATATAATGATCGGTCCCGACTTTGGTATGGTCGTCTGTCTAACACTTTCTTGAGGGCATGCGCATGCTTGACGAGATCTACAACACCAAGATCTTGGAGTTTGCAGGCAATATTCCGAGGCTTGGCCGGCTGGAAGAGCCGGACGGCAGCGCAACCGCCCATTCCAAGCTCTGCGGATCGACGGTGACGGTCGACGTCACGCTGGACGGCGATGTGGTCAGCGACTTCGCCCATGAAGTGAAAGCTTGCGCCCTCGGGCAGGCCTCGTCCTCGATCATGGCGCGTCTGGCGATCGGATCGAGCGTGGCGGAACTCAGAACCGTGCGTGCTGAGATGCAGGCCATGCTGAAGCAAAACGGGCCGGCGCCGACCGGCAAATGGGCGGACCTTAAATTCCTCGAACCGGTCCGCGACTATCGAGCCCGGCACGCCTCGACGCTCCTGACCTTCGATGCAACGCTCGAGGCGGCGGAAAAGGCGCTTGCCGGCAATCCTCAGCCGGAACCCGTTTGAGGCAAGGCCGGCGCGATCCCGGATCGCCGTCATTGACCGGTCTCGGGCGGCGTTGTGGGCGTCGCGGCGGCGTCGGATCCGGTCCGACAGGGAGAGCGGGTTGATTGGGCGTACGCTTGCTCGGGGAACCATCCGGCTTTACCAACTGACGCTTTCCGCCTTTATCGGCCGGCATTGCCGTTATCTGCCGACCTGCTCGCAATACGCCGACGAAGCGATCGACCGGCACGGCGTTTGGATCGGTATGTGGATGGCGCTTGCCCGGATCCTGCGCTGCAATCCGCTCGGTTCTTCGGGATATGACCCGGTCCCGGAAACGCCGCCCGCGGCGGGGCGCTGGTATACGCCGTGGCGCTATGGTGTCTGGCGCCTGCCGTCGAAGCCGGAGTGAAACCGCTCTAGTGCATGGCGTCCGCTCAAGCCCGGATCAGACTGGTTTGCGGCAGTTCTCTATGCGTTTTTCGATATCCGCAAGGGCCTGGGCGCGTGACCGGCTGTCATCTGCGAGCGCCAGGCGGTGATCGCGAAGGTGCGCTTCTTGGGCGGCCTCGGCCTGACGCCGTTCTTCGACAACGTTGGCCAGAGCGGCATCGATCGCGTGATTCCAGACCTTCCTGAACGGGCGCGTGTTCATCAAGCGACTCTTGAGCGCGGTCAGCAATCCCACAACCTGTCTTTCCAAAGCCGATTGCAAACGGGAACGCGTCCCCGACGGTCGGTCAACCTTTCTTGATCGGAAAATGTCGGGCCACGACGTGGCCGACCGCGTGTCAGGCGACAAGCCTTGTCAATAAGATCGAAGGTCGGTGCGGTCAATAGCCCCGATGGGCTCCGACGGGACGATCAGGCCGGGGCGACGGTCGGATCCATGCCGAATACACGATCGTAGAGGTAGTCGGTGAGCATCTTGCGGTCGCGGATTTGGGCGAAATCGTCGTAGGGGATCATGTCGCCGATATGGACCGGCACGATCGAGCCGGCGAATTTGCTGAATTCGCGGACCAGGAGGGACAGCCGCAAGGTTTCGCTGATCTGGCTGGCCAAATGGAAAATCCAGCTGTTCTGTCCCTGAAAGTAGACCGGCAGCACGGTGGCCTTCGATTGCTGGATCAGGCGCGCCGGGAACAGTTTCCAGGGCAGGTCCTCGGCCTTGCCGAACGGCTTCTTTGCCGTCGCGACGCCGCCGGCCGGGAAAATCACGATCGTGTAGCCTTCCTTGAGAAGGCGAATGGCCTCGCGCTTGGTGCGCAGATTGGTCTCAAGCGCTTCGCGGGTCTCGTCGAAATCCACTGGCAGCGAGTAGGACCGGATCTCCGGAACCTTGAGCAAATCCTTGTTGATGAGGATCTTGAACGGACGATCGAGCGCCTCGGCAATCGACAGGATCGCAATTCCGTCGCCGATGCCGAAGGGATGGTTGGCGATGATCACCAGCGGGCCGTCGGGCAGGTTGCTCGGCGGCCATTCGCGGGCCGTCACCTTCATGTCGACATCCAAGAGGCCGAGCAGGTCGGTCATGATGCGGTCCGAACGGCCGACAATCGTCTCCTGCCAGATCTCGTAGAGATCCTCCAGATGCCGACGGTTGGAAAACCGTTCGATGCTGCGGATGACCTGGCGCTTGATCCAGGGCTGGTCCGGCGAAGCGTAGGACAATTCTTGAAACCGCATGGTCTGCCCCTGAGTGAGCGATCCGAACGAGACGCCGGATAAACGTGGATCCACGTCATACGATCGGAAATGTGACAGTTTAAAAACGAACGCGACGCGGAACCAAAACGTGTGCGTATTTGCCCGCACTCGGCATGCCGCAGGTAGGCAAACCCGACCGGAATGTCAATCTTATGCGATCCGGTCGCCTTTCAGCGACCGGACCTTGAAGCAAGTGCTCTTTTCACGACGCTATGCGGCTACCGCATTTTCGCGGGCGCGGCGGATGTCCGGTGGCGTCGCCTCGTCGACGAAGCCGGCAATCGCGGCATCCAGCGACAGTACGTTCTGGTCCTTCGATCCGAGGCGCCGGATGTTCACCGTGCCTTCCTCCGCCTCGCGTTTGCCGCAAACGAGGATGACCGGAATTTTCTGCAGGGAGTGCTCGCGGACCTTGTAATTTATCTTTTCGTTCCGCAGGTCGATCTCTGCCCGCAGGCCGGCTCGTTCCAGGGCATCGAACACCGATTGCGCATAATCGTCCGCGTCGGATGTGATCGTGGTCACGACGATCTGGACCGGCGCGAGCCAGAGCGGAAAGTGACCCGCATAGTGTTCGATCAGGATGCCGATGAAGCGTTCAAGCGATCCGAACATGGCGCGGTGAATCATCACCGGCGTCACTTTATCGCCGGCCGGGTCGATGTAGAAAGCGCCAAGCCGTCCGGGCAGGTTCAGATCCACCTGGTTGGTACCGCATTGCCAGTCGCGTCCGATGGCATCACGCAGCACATAGTCCAGTTTCGGACCGTAGAACGCCCCGTCGCCGGGGTTGTACTCCCAGTCTTGGCCGGTTGCTTCCAGAGAGCCCTTGAGGGCGGCCTCGGCCCTGTCCCAGATCGCGTCGGATCCGACCCGCTTTTCCGGCCGGTCTGAAAACTTCACGACCAGGTCGGTAAAGCCGAAATCCGCGTAGATCGACATCATGAACTGGTGCACATCGACCGCGGTCTCTTCGATCTGGTCCTCGGCGCAAAAAATATGCGCGTCGTCCTGGGTAAAGGCGCGCACGCGCATCAACCCATGCAAGGCACCGGACGGTTCGTAGCGGTGTACGGCACCGAATTCGGTCACCTTCATCGGCAGGTCGCGATAGGATTTGAGACCGTTCTTGAAGATCTGCACGTGTCCCGGACAATTCATCGGCTTCAACGAAAAGATCCGCTCATCCTCGGTCTGCGTGATGAACATGTTTTCGTGATACTTGTCCCAATGGCCCGACGCTTCCCAAAGGGCGCGGTCGAGCAATTGCGGGGTGTTGACCTCGACGTATCCGGCTTTCTTCTGCCGCCGCCGCATATAGCCGATCAGTTCCTGGTAAAGGGTCCATCCCTTGGGATGCCAGAACACGACACCCGGACCTTCCTCCTGGAAGTGAAACAGGTCCATTTCCCGCCCCAAGCGGCGGTGATCGCGCTTTTCGGCTTCCTCCAGCATGACGAGGTATGCCTTGAGCTGTTTTTCGTCCTGCCAGGCGGTCGCATAGAGGCGCGTCAGCATGGGATTGTTGGCATCGCCGCGCCAATAGGCGCCGGCGACTTTCATCAGCTTGAAGGCGTTGCCGATCTGGCCGGTCGATACCATGTGCGGGCCGCGGCACAGGTCGAACCAGTCGCCTTGCGCATAGATCTTTACGTCCTCGCCTTCCGGGATCGCATCGACCAGTTCCACCTTGAACTGTTCGCCTTTCTCCGAAAAGACCGCCTTGGCCTTTTCCCTGGTCCAGGTCTGCTTGCTGAACGGCTGATTGCGCTGGATGATTTCGCGCATCTTGGCTTCGATCGCCGGAAAGTCCTCCGGAGTGAAGGGTTCGTTGCGTGCGAAGTCGTAATAGAAGCCGTTTTCGATGACCGGACCGATCGTAACCTGGGTGCCCGGGAACAAGTCCTGCACCGCTTCGGCCATGACATGGGCACAGTCGTGCCGGATCAGTTCGAGCGCGGCCGGATCGTCGCGGGTGACGATGGTGACGCGGGCGTCGCGGACGATCGGGTCGGCAAGATCGGTCAGTTCGCCGTCGACGGTCATGGCGACCGCCTTCTTTGACAGGGATTTGGAGATGCCGGCGGCGATCTCGGCACCGCTGATGCCGGGTTCGAAATCGCGGACGGATCCGTCGGGAAAGGTAAGGTGGATCATGGTGTGCTCTCCGGCTCACTCACTGCTTACGAATGCAGGTAAGCGGGTTGACGATGGCGCCGCTATAACGGAGTCAGAGGCCCGGGTCCAGCGTCGTCCTGTCGTGTGCCTGGGATAGCCGTCCGGCGGGGGGCGGGCCTATTGCGCTTCGGGCGTGACCGTGAGGACTTCCACGTCGCGGGAATGTCCGGCTTCTACGGAAAACCGGCGCGTGAAGGTGCCGATTTCGTGTTTGGCGACGATGTTGTAGGCGCCTTCGGCCAGAATGACGGTCGGAAACGCGCCGGTTTCCTGAAAAACCACGGATCCTTCGCCGGCCAGGATCGACCAGGCGGTGTTGGCGAGCGCCTCTCCGCCGGGCTCGTTGACCAGCTTCAAAGTGACCTCCGCGGCCCGATGATAAATCGTGGCGTCGGTCAATTCTCCAGGCCGTACGGTGATCTCCGCGCGGATCTCCGCGTTGACGTCGCCGTAGCGGCTGACGACTTCGTATGTGCCCGCATTCAATCGGTAGATCTGGCCCGACCGGGCATTGGCCGCGATGACTTCACGGCCGTTGGTTACCGATTCGTCGCGATGGAAGATGTCATAGGTCACTTCGCTGGCACTGATCGGAAGATCCTCGGCAATGGCCGCGGAAAGCCGCAGGCCGCCGGCGTTGAGCACCACGTTTTCGGTGCGGGCTTCGCCATCGATCCGCACGCGCTTGCTCTGTCCGGCGCGGCCGTAGGCGGCATGTACGACATATTCGCCGGTCGGCAGGCGAAATCTGGCTTCTCCGCCGGTCGCGGATTCAATAAGCGACAAGGGGGACGCCGCATCGCCGGTTTCATTGAAGATGCGCCAGACGATGCCGCTGTCGAGCGGAGCGCCGGTATCGGTCAGGCGGGCCACCAGATAGACCACGCCGTCCCGCACGGGGACGGGGCCCGATGTTCCGGGCGCGGTTTGTTCGGCGGGGAATCCGCGCGTTGTCGGCGTTGCACCGTCGTCGGCTTCGGTTTCAGCGGCTCCCGGCTTTGCCGGAGGGCGCGGTACGTCGGCAAACGAGATGCCCGGCAGGCCGGCAAGCAATATCATGACCAGCCAAGCCCGCAGGGCCTGCCAAAGGAAGCGGCGGTGTCGGTCGCTGCAGCCGCGTTTCATACTCGTTCCCAGGGTTTGCCGATGTTCGCGATCGTGTCGCAAAATCCGGTTTTTTCAAGACAGCAATTGCCTGATGCATGCAGACGTGCGGTCACAGCATGCCGATTCGCGCAATAAGAAATCCTTTAGCTGCTTGTTTCAAGCGCGATTTGCCGTAAATGACTCGCTGATCGAACTCGTTGCCCGCAATCCGGCCGGTCGCCTGAAAGCCCGCCCGATCCCGATTTGGATGCTCTATCATGAACGACGCGTTGACGCTGCTGTTGAAGCGGCGCTCCATCCCGGCGAAGAATCTCGGCGAACCCGGACCGACCGCCGAGACGCTGCACACTCTCTTGACGGCGGCCGCGCGCGTGCCCGATCACGGAAAACTGGTGCCCTGGCGGTTCATCCTGTTCCAGGGCGAGCACCGAGCGCGTGCCGGGATGCGCCTTGCCGCCCTGTGGCAGGAGCGGGAGCCGGACGCCGGTGCTGACCGGCTGGATCTGGAGCGCACACGGTTTTCCCGCACGCCAGTGGTCGTCGGCGTCGTCAGCCGCGCCGCCGAGCACCCCAAGATCCCGCAATGGGAACAGGTCCTGTCGGCCGGCGCGGTCTGCATGAATCTGCTCACGGCCGCCCATGCGGCTGGCTTTTCCGCGCAATGGCTGACGGAATGGTATGCCTTTGACGAGGAAGCCGGCCGTGTGCTCGGTCTTGAAACCGGTGAAAAATTCGCCGGTTTCATCCATATCGGCACGGCCATGGAGCCGCCCTTCGAAAGGCCGCGGCCGGATCTCGACATGATCACGACCGAATGGACCGACTGAACCACCATACCAGGACACGACATTCCATGCATTATGATGCCAAGACCAACAAACACGGCCTGAAACACGATCCGTTCAAGACCCTGGTGTCGCCGCGTCCGATCGGGTGGATTTCGACAATCAGCAAAACCGGACAGTTGAACCTCGCGCCCTACAGCTTCTTCAACGGGATTTCCGACAATCCGCATATCGTTATGTTCGCAAGCCAGGGCCCGAAGGACAGCCAGATCAATGCCGAGGCGACAGGCGAATTCGTGTGCAATCTGGCGACATGGGACCTGCGCGACGCCATGAACGCCACAGCGGCGCCGCTTGAGCACGGTGTGTCGGAATTCGAGCGTGCCGGCCTGACGCCGGTGCCATCCATCGAAGTCGCCGTCCCGCGCGTCAAGGAATCGCCGGTTGCCATGGAATGCAAATATCTGAAGACGGTCGATCTGTCCGATGTCGACGGCGTCAAGGCGACCTATGCGATCGTGCTCGGCCAGGTGATCCGGATCCATATCGACGATGCCTTCATCGAGGACGGTATGGTCGACATTACCCGGATCCGCCCGATCGCGCGGCTCGGATACCGGGACTATACGGTGGTGGATTCGGTGTTTTCCATGGCGCGGCCGACGGCCTGAGCGGCAAACGAATCAAACGTCCTCGACCGAACGCCCGGCGCGCGCCAGCGTGCCCAGCGCGCGTTTCAGGTGCGGCCGATCGAGCATTTCCCCGTCGAGGCCGATAACGCCGGCATCCCCGGCGGTCCTGAAGGCGTCCACGATGCGCATCGCCCGTTCGACCGCGGCGTCGGAGGGCGTGAAGACAGAATTGATGATCGGCACCTGCGCGGGATGGATGGCAAGCTTGGCTGTGAATCCGTCCCGTTCGGCTTCCCGGCATTCCTCGGCCAGTCCCTCCGGATCGCGAAAGGCCGTAAACACAGTGTCGATGGGTGCGACGCGCGCGGCAACCGCGCCACACAGGCACAGGTTTCGAGCGAGGCGAAAGGGCTCGGTGAAGCGGCCGTCCGTATCGCGGTTTACCGCCGCGCCCAGATCGGCGGACAGGTCCTCCGCACCCCAGGTCATGCCGGCGAGCCGCTCACTCGAACCGGCATAGGTTCCAAGCCCGAAGACGGAGGCGGCGGTCTCTGTTGCGACGGGAATGATGCGGGTTGCGCCGTCCGCGAGACCGGCCTCGGCTTCCCGAACGTCCAGCATGGCGTGGAGCTTCTGGATGTCGCGGCCGCTTGCGGTTTTCGGCACCATGATGCCATCCGGCGCACCGGGCATGACCGCATCGAGATCGGCTTCGGCGTGGCCGGAGTTCAGATCGTTGATCCGGACATAGAAAAGGCTTTGGGATGCGGTAGCCGCGCGGTTCTGCAGAAACTCGCAGGCAATGCGTCGCGCCTCCGGTTTTGCAGAAAGCGCGACGGAATCCTCAAGATCGACGATAATGACGTCTGCGTCACTCGAAAGGCTCTTTTCGAGCTTGCGATCGCTGTCAGCGGGAACGAAGAGCAGGGAACGCATCGGATCACACCGGCCGTTTGCGCATGAAGGCCTGGCGGGTGCATTCGGCGACGAGTTTGCCGTCCTGCTTGTAGGCCCGGTGCACGATTTCCACGATCCCGGCATCCGGGCGGGATCGCGATTCCCGCTTGCCGATGATTTCCGAGGTGACGTTTACCGTGTCGCCATGAAACACCGGGTTGGGAAACTTGACGTCCGTCATGCCGAGATTGGCGATCGTCGTCCCGATGGTCAGGTCATTGACCGAAATGCCGATCATCAGGCCGAGCGTGAACAGGCTGTTGACAATCGGCTCGCCCCATTCGGTCTCGGTCTCGCAAAAGTGCCGATCGATATGCAGGGGTTGCGGATTGAGGGTCATGTTGGAGAACAGCATGTTGTCCATTTCGGTAACCGTCCGGCGCAATTCGTGCCGGTAGGTCTTGCCGATTTCGAAATCCTCGAAGTGAAGGCCGGGCATGGTCTTTCCAGTCTGATTGGGCCAGTCTGATTGGGCCAGTCTGATTGGGCCAGTCTGATTGGGGCGGTCGCGCCTGCGGCGGGTTCGGGGCTGAACCGTTCCCGTCTGCCGCCCGGGCAAAGGATACGTCCGGCGTCGCAATGTCAAATCATCGCCGATCGCCCAAGGCGGCTCCGCCATGACCGGATTAACCTGTCGTTAACCAAGGTTGATGCAGGTTAACCTTGTTCTGCTCAACCGATTCCGTGGGAGCCCTGCCGATGCAGGTAGCCGGCCAGCCGTCCGTAAACGACCGCATTGAAAGGGCGTTCCAGGTTGCCAGCTCGACCACCGGAACGTCTTTCGATTATCTGGTCAAGACCGCCATTCGCGAGAGCAATCTCGACCCCCAGGCCAAGGCCGCCACGTCGTCCGCGGCCGGGACTTTCCAGTTTATCGAAGGGACATGGCTGGAAACGCTCAAGCAGTCCGGCGGACGGTTCGGCCTTGAACGCTATGCCGACCAGATCGAACGCACGTCAAGCGGCCGGTACGTGGTGGAAGACCCGGCGATGCGTCAGAAAATTCTCGACCTCCGGCACGATCCGGAGGTTTCGGCCCTGATGGCGGGAGCGCTGACCCGGAAGAATTCCGCGGTCCTTCAGGATTATCTCGGGCGGCCACCGAGCGACGGTGAATTGTACATCGCGCATTTCCTGGGCGCATCCGGTGCCAAACGGCTGATCGGGCTCGCTCAATCGTCTCCCGATGCCGATGCGAGCGCGGTGTTTTCTAAACAGGCGCGGGCCAACAAACCGATCTTTTATGATGCGAACGGCGCCGGACGATCGGCACAGGCGGTCTATCAGAACCTGATCAACCGTCATGACGGCACGCAAATGATCGGTGCCGCGCTCGCCTCGGTACAACCGGTTCCAAAGCCGAACATCGCCCCGCGGGCTGTGGCCACCGTTCTGCCCGTTGCCAAACCCGACATCGATTCCACGCCGGTTGCGGCCGTGGACCGCGTTGCCACCGCCTGGAATGTCGCGCTTGCCGGTGACGAACCGGTTGATGTGGCGAACGCGCTCAAGATTGCCGCCCAGGCCGTGGCGCCGGCATTGGTGGATCCGACCGTCGCCGACCGGCGGTCGCGGTATGCGCAGGCGGAACCGGCAGGGCGCAGCGGCGACGGGTCACCCGACGCCCCGCGGCGCGAGACACCGCCTGCGGTTCCGGTGACCGCGTCGAGCACAGTCGCGCTCTTGGCGGGGTCGGCCGGGGTGTTGCCGAAGGATCCGGTTGCGACGCCGTTCAATGCCAAAGCGCCGCGCACGGCTTTCGAGAGCCTCTACCGAACCGATCCCCTGGCACCCCGTCAACCGGTCGGGGATTTGTCGGCACTGGCCTACGCAAGTCAGACCAGCCTGTTTTCCACGCTTGACGGTGCAGCCGAACAGGCTGTGTTCGGAGCCACCGAGCTGCTTTACCCGCAATCCGGCGGCCGGGAAATCGGCTTGCCTCTCGATCTTGGAAACTACCGACGTCGCGACGACGAGCGCCGGCCGCGGGATCTGTTGCCGCCGGTCTGATCCGCAAACCGGCCCTTCACGGTAATCGCCCGAAGCGAGCCGACGTTCGATCCTTCAATTGAGCGGTTTGATCTGCTCCGTCTCCGGGGCGTGAGGGTCGTACAGAAAGCGCCTGCTGTCGTCTGCGAAGTCATTGAAATGGACCACAATCGTCTCAGGTTCGGCAAAAACGACGGCGTAGGATGCGGGTTCGAGCGTCACCGTATTGGCGTCGCCCTCCGAAAAGTCGAGCCCGGTCTGGTGATTGGTTCCCTTCAGCGCCGAAAGCGGTATCCCGTGCCAAGATCCCGCCAGGGGCCGGTGAACATGGCCGAAGAAGATGTGCCGAACGTTGCTGTGGGCGGTGAGGACGGTCTCCAATGGTTTCGGATCCAGAATCCGATACGCGTCAAGCCGCGGCATCCCGATGCGAATGGGTGCGTGGTGCATGAAGATGAGAACAGGCAGATCGCCGGCGTCCGTGAGCACCTGGTCAAGCCAGGCGGCCCGCGCCGCGCAGAACGCCCCGGTGTGAACGCCCGGGTCCACGGTGTCGAGGAAGACAAGCCGCATCCCGTCCTGGTCGCGGTAAGATTGCAGAAAGCCGTCCGGCATCGCCTCGATCTCGGGGGACGCGTCGCGAAGCCGGGCGCGGTCGTCGTGGTTGCCTACGATAAGCTGGCGCGGGACCGGCAGGTCTTGCAGTATTTCAGCCAAGAGGGTGTACGCGTCCGGATCGCCGTTATGGGCAAGGTCGCCGGAAAGCACACACAGATCGGCATCCCCGTGGCGGGCGGTCACGTCAACAACGGCGGCGCGCAATCGTTCGGCCGGGTCGCTCTCAAACAGCGTTCCACCGTTGGGAACAAGGTGCGTATCGGTGATTTGAATGATCTTCATCGGTGTCATCCTTTGAGCGCGCCGAGGCTCAAACCCTCGACAAAGCGGCGTTGGGCAAGGAGGAACGCCACCACCAGCGGCGCTGTGATGATCACCGTCCCGGCCATCAACTCGCCATAGCGGTCCCCGGCCTCGGCCGAGCGGAAGGCGAGAATGCCGAGCGGTGGCGTGTTCAATTCAGGGGACCGCAGCACAATGAGCGGCCAGAACAGATCGTTCCAGTGCGAGACCACGGAGAAGATGCCGAACGCGGTTGCGGTCGGCAGTGTGAGCGGCGCCACAACGCGCAGCACCACCGAAAACTCGTTGCATCCGTCAAGCCGCGCTGAATCCAAAAGCTCGTCTGGTATCGTCTTGATGAACTGGCGAAACAGAAAGATGCCGAATGCGGACGCCACAAAAGGAACGATGAGCGACATGTAAGTGTCGAGAAGCCCGACGCCGGCAAGGCCAAGATAGATCGGCAGAGCGGTCGCTTGGACCGGAATGAGAAGGCCGAACAGAACCAGTCCAAACACAAGCGTGCGGCCGGCAAACCGGAGTTTTGCCACTGCGTAGGCACACGGGATCGCGAAGATGAGCTGGAAGATGAGGATGCCGGCGCAGACGATGACGCCGTTGAGGAGATACCGCAGGAGCGGCTCCGCCTGCAGCGCTGCCGGATAGTTGTTGAGGCCCTCAACGGACTGAGGGAGAATTCCGAGGCTGCCGGAGAAAATCTCGCTGGCCGATTTCAGCGAAAACGCCAGCATGTAAACGAACGGCAGCAGCGACAGCGCCACAAACACCAGCAAGACGGTCCAGCGCAGCACACCTTTCATGGCGCTAACCGTAGTGGACCGCGCGGTCGAGCACGCGGAACTTCACGATTGTGACGACCAGAAGGAGCACCACAAAGACGACCGTGAGAGCCGCCGCATAGCCGACCCGGAAAAACATGAAACCTTCCTGATAGATGGTCCACAGGAGGACTTCCGAAGATCGTCGCGGTCCACCCTGGGTGAGCGCAGCCACGGTGTCGAACGTGCGCAGCGAGCGGAGCAATGAGATGATGACCACGAAGACCAGCGTGGGTCCCAACATGGGAAAGGTGATCGCCCAGAAGCGGGACCAGCCCTCGTCGACGCCGTCGATGGCGCCGGCATCGTAAAGGTCGGACGGTATGGATTTGAGGCCGGCCAGGACCAGGACCATCACATAACCCGCATTTTCCCAGATGCCGATGACAGCAAGCGTCGCCAGCACGGTGTCGGCATCGGCAAGGAAGCCCTGGCGCGGAAGGCCGATTGCCGCGATCATCGTGTTGATGGGACCCAGCGTCGGGTGCAGCAGGAATTCCCATACAATAGCCATGGCAACGGTGGTGGAGACCACCGGCAGAAACAGCGCGGAGCGGAAGAATGCACGACCGCGGACCGAGGCTTCCACCAACACCGCGAGCCACAATCCGATGGCGACCGAAATGGGCGTCACCAGCGCAGCGAAGATCAGCGTATTGGTCAGCGAGCGCTGAAACACCCGGTCGTCAAACAATGTCGCGAAATTGTCGAAGCCGACAAAGCCAAATTCCCGGGCACCCAGGCTCCAGTCCGTGAAGGCCATGGCCAGGACGGCAAGGCAGGGCAGGACGAGGAAGAGGACCATGCCCACGACGAAGGGGAGCGCCATGGACCACCCGACCAGCGTTGCCGCAAGGCGCGGGACTCGAATGCGTGCGTGCGGCGCAGCTGTCACGGCAAGCGTCATGGCGCGGCTACCAGCGGTGCAGCAACAGCGGCGGCCTCGGCCGGAATCCGCCGACCATCGGCGCCGAAGACGTGGACGCGGGTCGGTGCGGTGAGCCCCACCGGCATCCCCGGGCCGAGGGAAAGGTCGTCTGACGAGACCCGCGCGACCAACACGCGCTCTTCGTCTCCCATATTCGTGCCGAGATGAATGAGCGCGTCGCTTCCCAGATATTCCACAGTTCGCACACGCGCGGGCAATGTCTGCGGACCATCTCGCGGGCCAAGGCGAAGGTGTTCAGCGCGCACACCCACCTCAACATCACCCGGTGCGGTAACCGGTCGTGCCCTTGCCACCGGCTTCTCCAGCCCCTTCACCCGGACGGTGCCGTCAGTGTCGAGGCGTCCCGGCAGCATGTTGATGACCGGCGTGCCGATAAAGCGCGCCACCCGTGTGTCGGTCGGCTGGTCGTGCAGCTCGCGCGGACTGCCCACTTGCACGATGTCGCCGTCCATCATTACAGCGATCCGGTCGGCCATCGTCATGGCTTCCACCTGATCGTGCGTGACGTAAATCGTGGTCACATCGAGCCTGCGCTGAAGATCCACGATTTCCGTCCGTGTTTGGGAGCGCAGCGCCGCGTCGAGGTTGGAGAGCGGTTCGTCCAACAGGAACAGTCTGGGCCGGCGCACAAGGGCACGCGCAAGCGCAACGCGCTGGCGCTGTCCACCGGAGAGCTGTTTGGGCCGCGCGTCGAGATATTCCGTCAACGCCACACTGTCTGCCGCGGCCCGCACGATTTCGAGCGCCGCCTTCCGCTTTTCCCGAACACGCGGGTTGAGCTTTGCCGCGAAGGGGAGGCGCTCGACCCAGTTCAGGTCACGCATGGCAAGCGGCAGCGCAAGGTTTTCGGCGACGGTCATGTGCGGATAGAGCGCGTAGGACTGGAACACCAT
>JANQQB010000023.1 GCA_028285165.1 Rhodobiaceae bacterium | reverse complement strand
CAGGCGGGGGCCTCGGAATCGGCTGCCCGGCCGCTCCTCAAAATAAAGCTCGGCGGCGACGGCGACGCGGACCGGATCCGCGCGGTACGGCGCGGGGCGCCGGCTTCCCGCCTGATCGTCGACGCCAATGAGGCATGGCCTGTCGACCAGTTGGACCGGCTCTTGGAAACCTGCCGCGAGGCGGGCGTTGCCCTCATCGAGCAGCCGCTGCCGGCTGGCGCCGACGAACCCTTGCGTTCTTGTTCCCACGCTGTGCCGATCTGCGCCGACGAAAGCGCCCATACCAGCGCTGAAATCGACGACCTCGTCGGCAAATATGACGCGATCAACATCAAGCTCGACAAGACCGGCGGACTGACCGAGGCCCATGCCCTTCTGGACGCAGCGAAAGCACGGAATTTCAAGATCATGATCGGCTGCATGGTGGGAACGTCGCTGGGTATGGCGCCGGCGATGCTGGTGGCACAGGACGCGGACTTCGTCGATCTTGACGGTCCGTTGCTGCTGGCCCGCGATCGCGAACCGGGTCTGACCTACGACGGATCGACCGTGCATCCGCCCCTCCCCGAGCTTTGGGGATAGGCGTTCAAGCCGGCTGCTCGTTGTCCCGTTTGAGGCCGCCGAAAAACCCGACGACAACTGCAAGCAGGCAGAAGCCGGCCATCAGCCAGAACGCGTAGCCCTGGTACTCGTCATACGCCCACCCGGAAAGCGCAAACCCGGCGGACATGGCCAAACCTGTCGCTGCCGTGAACAAGCCGAGCGCACCGCCGGCATGATTATCCGGGATCCGTTCGCCGATCATGCGCATGGCACCGATATGGGTCGCCCCGAAGGTCAGGCCGTGCAACACCTGCAGCAGGAGGATCGGTATCAGCGTATCGGCAAGCGGCGTCGCGCCCCAGCGCAACACGCCGGCAAGCGCGCCGAAAAGGATCAGAAGCGCGCCGGCATGCGGCCGGGACATCCGTCCGGCAAGGGCGAACAGCACCACCTCCGCAACCACGCCCAGTCCCCAGGCCGCGCCGATCTGCAAGCCGGTCAGCCCCAGCGACTGCCAGTAGATCGTCCCGAACCCGTACAGCATGGCGTGCGCGCCTTGAACCAATACGGAGGCGGACAGCGCCGCCGCGAGGGGACGGTCGGCAAGGATCAGACGGACGGCAGGCACCGACCACAGGGCTTGCCGGGGCTCTGCCTCTTTCGATTGGTCTTCGGGCAGCGCGAGCGCTGCAAGTGCGATCGCTGCAAACGTTGCAACGATCATCCATACGACGAAATCCGGGCCGGAGACGTCGAGCAGCCAACCCGCGAAGAAGTTTGCCGCGATGAAGGCGAGCGATCCCCACAATCGCAGATGCCCGTATTGCAGGCCGAATCGCTTGGACGCGACGATCGCCAAAGCGTCGGCAGCCGGCAAGACCGACATCGTAAAAAGCGCCGATAGGGAGGCGACGATCAGCAGGGTCGAAAAGGAATCGGCAAAGGGAAGCGGTGCAATGAACACGGTGCCGAGTGCGGCATAAACCAGGATGCTGTGTTTGCGGTGCTGAAACCGATCCGACAGGCTGCCGAGCCATGGTCCGGCGGCGATTCGCGCCAACGGCCCGACGGCAAGAATGGCCGATATCTCAGCCCCGTTCAGACCGCGGCTGGCCAGAACAACTGGAAAAAACGGCATGAAAATGCCGATTGCGAAAAACTTCACAGCAAAAAATGTGGATATTCCAAGATAGACTTGGGTTAGGGCTGCCATTGTGCAGAGGTTAGACTGGGCTTAAAGATTCTTTAGGTATTGCGTTAAACGATCGGGCACGGAATACGCGTTCCGCGGGATGGTGCGGGCCGCCGGCTCCGCGCCATCGAGATGCAGGCAGCAACCTATGACAGATTCGACCTCGCTGACACCCCTTCGACAGGAAGACTTCGAGGCGATCGAAGCTGCCGTGATGGAAACCGCCCGCGGCCGCTGGTTCCTGGCCGAATATGCGAAGCGCCACCGGTCGGCCGATACCGGCATGCTTCTGGATGCGATCCAAAAGCTGGAAAAGAACCTGAAGCGGGACCAGGTCGTTCCGAACATCGACCGGATCAAGCTTGATATCGCCGACATGGCCAGCGCGATCGAGCGCACCAAGGACGAAATCGCCCAGATCGCCGCGCAAAGCGAGGAAGGCGGACATATCGACCAGGCTTCGAACGAACTGGATGCCATCGTCGAGCATACAGAAACGGCAACGCAGGAAATTCTGAGCACTGCCGAAACGGTTCAGGAGCTCGCATTCGAGATGCGTGAGGCTGGCGTCGACGCAGCCCTGTGCGACCGACTCGAGGAATTGACGACCAACATCTACATGTCCTGCTCGTTCCAGGATCTGACCGGTCAACGGACGCAAAAAGTCGTTCACGTTCTGCGCTATCTGGAAAGCCGCGTGCATTCCATGATTCAGATCTGGCACATGCCGGAAGAAGACCTTGGCGATGTTGCCGACACCACTGTGCGAGAGGACAAACGTCCGGACGCCCATCTGCTGAACGGGCCGCAACTCGACGGCCAGGGCGTCGACCAGACCGACATTGATTCGCTGATGTCTACGGACGATCCAAGTGCGGCCGTCGAGACCGAATTCGAGTCCTTCGGCGACGACGACGCAGGCGCGGCACCGGATCTTGATGCCTTCGAGGCCGAGGCGTTGGGATCGCAAGGCGTCGATGCGGAAGCGAGTGACGACGGTTCGCCGGAGGCCGGCATAGACGCGGCAGATCAACCGGAAACCGATTTCGAGGCTGTTGCGGCCGAAACCGCGGAGGACGCCATCGCTGAGGATGGCGAAGAGATCGATCTGCCGGATGACACGCTGGACGAAGCGCCCGCAGACCTGGAATCCTTCGAAGCCGAAGCCCTTGAGGAACAGGACGAAGCGGTTCCGGAAGAGGTGGATCTGAGCGAATTGATGCTCGTGGAAGACGATCTGGATTTCGCCGATGCCGAACCGGACGACGATGCTTCCGATCCGCAGGCGGTCGTAGACACGGAACCTGAAATCGAGAGCATCCCGGATCCGGTTGATGACGAAGCCGCCGACGTCTTTGCGGCGGTGTCTGAAACGCAGGCCGATGCGAACGCCGAAGACGATGCCGATGACGACGCCGTCGAGGGATTGAGTGCCGCCGATGTCTTTGAAGGCGCTGATGTCTTCGAAGTCGCGGAATTCGAAGCCGCTCAGGAGGCGGAGGAGGATTCCGAAACCGCGGCCGATAGTGAGGCGATTGATACGCTGGAAGACGACGGCGAAGAAGAGACCGATACCGCGGAAACCGTCGTCATCGCCGACGAAGACGGGGCGATGGAAGACGCGCTTTGGGAAGAAATCGAATTGGAAGCGGAGAAGGACGCCAGCGACCCGACCGCGGACCTGCCGAGCGGCGCCCGGATGGCTCTGTTTCACTAGAGCGGTTTGCATGAATTCTGTGCCACTTTGACCGGATTTTCGGTCGGGCTGACAAGGCGCGTGCCGCGCCGCGGTCTCCCTGACCGCAAGCGGTGCGCAACGCAGTCAGGGCGGTCGAAAATCCGGCCTCACGCAAATCGGATGTTTCCGATTTGCGCACTCTAGGGGCT
>JANQQB010000019.1 GCA_028285165.1 Rhodobiaceae bacterium | reverse complement strand
CGGCCGTAGAGGTTGTAGACCCGCAGGATTGCCTCGCAATAGGCAAGGAGATCCGCTTCCGGAACGAAGTCGCGGATCTTGCGGGCGATCATCGGTGTGCGGCCCTGGCCGCCGCCGACATAGACGGCAAAGCCGATCCGGCCGGCCTCGTCGCGGACCACTTGCAGGCCGATATCGTGCACCTGGATCGCCGCCCGGTCGTGCGGAGCGCCGGTGACGGCGATCTTGAACTTGCGCGGCAGGAACGAGAATTCCGGATGCAGGGACGACCATTGCCGCAGGATTTCGGCATAGGGCCGCGGGTCGGCGATCTCGTCCGCCGACGCTCCTGCGAAATGGTCCGCTGTGACGTTGCGGATGCAGTTCCCTGACGTCTGGATCGCGTGCATTTCGACCTCGGCGAGGACGTCCAGAATGGCCGGGATGTCTTCCAGCGACGGCCAATTGTACTGGATGTTCTGGCGCGTGGTGAAATGCCCGTAACCGCGATCGTAGGTGCGTGCCACATGTGCCAACCGGCGCATCTGCGCGCTGTCGAGCGTTCCGTAAGGGATCGCGACCCGGAGCATGTAGGCATGCAATTGCAGATAGACGCCGTTCATCAGCCGCAGAGGCTTGAACTGGTCTTCGGTGAGATCTCCGGCCAGCCGGCGCGTGACCTGATCCTTGAACTGCGTGACGCGCTCGGCCACGAATGTCCTGTCGAATTCGTCGTACCGGTACATGGTCTTGTCCTCAAACGGGGGCGATTAATGGAAATCGGATGGGCGGTTCAGGCCGCGGACCGCGTCGCCCGGGCCTGTTTGCCGAGATCCGGACGCACGGTCGGGCCAAGCGCGCGGATCTTTTCGCGGAACCGTACCGGCTCCGGTCGACCGGATTCGGTCGAGATGGCGATGGCGTACGGATCGACGATGACGCGCCTGTCCACCCAATCCGCGGCGCGTTTCAAAGCGGCCTCGACGTCGGCCTTGGTTTCAAAGAGCGCGGCGGCGTCGACCGTCTCGATCCACTGATCGTGGGCGGCGAGCCAGACGACTTCTCCATCGGTCAGACGGTTTGCGGTTATGGCGTGCATGGTGATCCTCTTGGACGGTCAGGCGGCTTCGGCTTGGGCAACCAGAAGCGGCAAGGCTTTATCGAGCGCGGCATGGGCGACGACAGCGCCAATCACGATCAGGACAGGGCCGGCAATGTCACCGCGGTCGCTGAGGCCGGCGAGATCGGAGAGTGATCCGGTGAATGCCCGTTCGTCCGACCGCGAAGCGTTTTCGACCACGGCCACCGGCGTGGTGCGATCGAGCCCGGCATCGGCCAGGCGATCGGCCACCGACGCGGCGACGCTCTTGCCCATATAGACGGCGACCGTCGTACCCTGGAGCGCAAGGCCGGCCCATGACGGCAGGGTCTCGGAATTCACGTCGTGACCGGTCGCAAACACGATGCTTGAGGCAACGCGCCGCAAGGTCAGCGGCAATTGCAGCGAAGCGGCGGCGGCGATCGCGGCGGTCACGCCGGGCACGATCTCGAACCCGATACCGGCCTCGCGCAGGGCGTCCATCTCTTCGCCCGCGCGTCCGAAAACCATCGGGTCGCCGCCTTTGAGGCGCACCACATTGCGTCCCTTGCGGGCTTCCTCAACCAGGATCTCGCAGATCCGGTCCTGTGGGACCGAATGCGCGCCCTTGGCCTTTCCGACGGCGATGCGTTCGGCGTCGCGTCGCCCCATCGCAACCACGGCATCGGGCACCAGGCGATCGTGCACGATCACATCGGCTTCTTGCAGGAGGCGTTGCGCACGCAGTGTCAGAAGGTCTTCCGCACCCGGACCGGCGCCGACGAGCCAGACGAAGCCGGACCGTGTGGTGCCGGCATTCAGGAGGCGGTTCGCTTCGGACCGCGCCCGGTCCAGGTCGCCGCCGAGCGCATGATGCGACACGCTGCCGGAAAAGAAACGCGCCCAGAAGGCCCGCCGATCCTCCGGCCGATGCACCATGCGGGCGACCGCGGCGC
>JANQQB010000014.1 GCA_028285165.1 Rhodobiaceae bacterium | reverse complement strand
GATGCAGTGCAAATCGGATGTTTCCGATTTGCTAAGCGAAGAACAACGGCGAAACATCGCCGTTGTGATCGCTCTGCGCGACGCGCCTAGCCAGCGGACCGAGAGAGACCATCAGATGGGTCAAAAGTCTTCACCGTTGGTATTAGACCGTTCCGGTTCAGTCGAGATAGTATCGGTTGGCACTCTTGAACCAGAAGTCCAGGATTGTGCCGAGAATACGACGCATGCCTTCCATCGATCCGACCTTGCTCACGACGGCATTGGCGCCGAACGCGTAGGCTTTCTTGACAGCCGCGTTGTCCGGGCTGGTCGTAAACACGCAGACCGGGATTGCAGAATAGTCGGAATTCTGACGCAGAAGACGGAGAAACTCGTAGCCGTCCATGGCCGACATGTTCAGGTCGAGCAGCACCAGTTCCGGAAACTGCTCCGCCTCTGTCCGGCATGACCTCAGATAGGCCAGCGCATCCGCGCCGCTTGTCTGCAGCACCGTTTCGACGGAAAGAGGAAACTGGTCGATGATGCGGCAAATCAGTTCGGCATCGTCCGGATCATCTTCAACCAGCATGACTTTGGCGTCGAAGGTGGCTTCCTGCAAAACCATTTTCGGACCCCCTTAAGCCGGCAACACATACGCATCGCGCAAAGGCATCTACCACCATTGAGTAATAGTATCGCAGCTCTCTACCTTTGATAGCAAGTGTGTCATAATGACTTTTGCACGAAATCCACCCGTTTGCGGGCCATTCGGGATGCGGGCCTAAACTTCGCGTGCGCGGTGCATGAGTTTCAACACAGCCGCGCCCTGCAACACGGTCGCAGCGATGACGGAGCGGTGATTGTCCGAACGTCCGGCGCTGTTTCGGAAACAAAGAGTTCCGGAGCGCTGTTGGCTATTGTTACAGTTCAGGGCGCTTCAGGTGCCATTTCCAGGTGCAGCGCCGCATCGGTGTACGGATGCGCTTCGGCGACCGCTTCATCGAGCTCGATACCGAGACCCGGTTCGCGCGACGGGATCACATGACCGTCTTCCCAGCGGATTCCCTTGGAGAGGATTTCGCTGTGAAACCCGCCCCATTGCTCGATGCTTTCCAGGATCAGGAAATTCGGAATGCAAGCCGCGAACTGCACGTTCGCCGCGCCCTCAACCGGACCGCAGTAAAGATGCGGCGCCATCAGCGCATAGCGCGGTTCCGCCATTGCCGCGATCTTCTTGGCCTCCAGGATACCGCCGACGCGTCCGAGCGCCGGTTGCAGGATCGATGCCGCGCCGGTGTCGAGCACGCGTGCGAATTCGTACTTCGTCGACAGGCGTTCTCCGGTTGCGATCGGGATCGCGGTCGCGCGCGCGACCTCGGCCATCATTTCCGGCATTTCCGGCGGCACCGGTTCTTCGAACCAGAGCGGATCGTAGGGCTCGATCCGCCGGGCGAGACGCTTCGCCCCGGATACCGTGAACTGGCCATGCGTGCCGAACAGGAGATCGGCGCGCGTGCCGACGGCTTCGCGCAAGCGGCGGCAAAAGGCCTCCGAGCGGACCATCGCCTCAAGGTCGGGCTGACGGCCGTCATAGATCGTATAGGGACCGGCCGGGTCGAATTTCAGCGCGGTAAATCCCTGCGACACATAGTCGAGCGCCCGCTCCGCGGCGACATCCGGATCGGAATAGCAGTTTCCCTTGTCCTCTTCCGGATAGGCATCCCCTTCCGCCGGATAGATATAGGTATAGGACCGGATGCGCTCCCGACACTGGCCGCCAAGCAGGTCGTAGACCGGCTTGCCGGCCGATTTACCGACGATGTCCCAGCACGCGATTTCAAGCCCGCTCAGGACTGCCACAAGGCTGGCATCCGGGCGCTGCGTGTAGCCGGATCCGTAGACAAGGCGCCATAAGTGTTCGATCCGGTGCGGATCCGCACCTTCGAAGTGCCGCTGAAAGACGTCTTCGATCATCACCCGGACCGTGTCCGGCCCGAAGGTCGCGGCATAGACCTCGCCGAGGCCGGTAATGCCGCAGGCCGTGGTGAGCTTGACGAAAATGAAATACCGCCCGCCCTTGCGCGGCGGCGGATTGCCAACGACGAAAACTTTCAGGTCTGCCAGTTTCATCGCCCGTCTCCCGGATAAAGCGCCGTTCTGCCTGCGCGGAATGTCAGGACATTGCGCAGACCGCCATCGGCTCTGCTCCCGCGAAACGAGTGCCATTGGCCGTGCAGCGGCTCTCTTGATGGCAAAGCCGGCCGTCGTCAATCGGTATTTGCTAGATCTCGCAGCGACGACGCCCGCTCCGTCGAGCAGCACCGGGCGACCTGTTGACATCGGCGTTTCATGAGTCTGTGATCATACTTTCATAATCGAAAGATACGGGTTTCATATGAAACACGTGCGCGACAATCCGGAGCCTGCAGAACCGGCCGAAATATCCGACCGCCAGTCGGAAATCGCCGAGATCGTGCGCACCAATGGCTTTGCCGCGATCGACGATCTGTCCGAACGGTTTTCCGTCAGCCCGCAGACAATCCGCAAGGACGTCAACCTCTTGTGCTCCTTCGGCTTGTTGCGGCGGACCCATGGCGGCGTACAGCCGGCCTCGCCCGGCAATCTGGTCTACGGCATGCGCCGCGTTCTGCGTCTGACCGAAAAACGACGGATCGCGGCGCTTGTCGCCGCACGGATCCCGAACGGTGCATCCCTGGCCCTGTCGATCGGCACGACTCCGGAAGTCGTCATGCAAGCGCTCGGCGACCACCGCGACCTGCGGATCTTCACCAACAACCTGCATGTCGCCATGCGCGCACTCGACAATGCCAGTTTCGAGGTCACGGTCCCCGGCGGCCGTTTGCGCCACGGCGACGGTGATGTGATCGGGGCCGCGGCGGAGGCCTTCTTCGCCGGCTACAAGGTCGATTTCGGCATTTTCGGTGTTGCCGCCGTCGACGAGGCCGGCGCACTGCTTGATTTCCACGAAGACGAGGTCACGGCCCGGCGCGCTGTCCTGGAAAACAGCACCCAATCCTTCCTGGTGCTCGATCACCTGAAATTCGACCGGCGCGCCCACGTCCGGGGCGGCCATATCACCGATGTCGACGCGGTGTTTTGCGACCGCGACGTGCCGGCCGGTATCGCCAGCTTCTTGGCCGCGAACAATGTCTCACTCGAAACCGCGGAAGGGACGGAGCCATGACACTCGTCGACGGCCATGATACCGCGGCCTTGCGCGCCGACATGTCGGGACAGACGATCCGGCTTTCGGACGTGTCCAAGAGCTGGGGCGACACACGAGCCGTCGACGGCGTTTCCATCGAAGTTCCGGCGGGAACCTTCACCGTCCTCCTCGGGCCGTCCGGCTGCGGCAAGTCCACCACGCTGCGCATCATTGCCGGTCTGGAAAGTGTGGACGACGGCCGCGTCGAGATCGGCGGCCGCGACGTGTCGGACCTGCCGGCGGCCAAGCGCGACCTGTCGATGGTCTTCCAGTCCTATGCCCTGTTCCCGCATCTGAGCGTTGCCGACAACATTGCCTTCGGACTTCAGGTGCGTCGCGTGGGACGGGCCGAACAGGACGAGCGCCTGCGTGAAGTGGCCGCCCTTCTCGAACTGACCGACAAGCTCAATCGCAAACCGGCCGAATTGTCCGGCGGCCAGCAGCAGCGGGTTGCGCTCGGACGGGCGATCATTTCCAGGCGTCCCGTCTGTCTGATGGACGAGCCGTTGTCCAATCTCGATGCACGCCTGCGCCACGACATGCGGACCGAAATCCGCGCGCTGCAGCGCCAGCTCGGTTTCACCATGGTCTATGTCACCCACGATCAGGTCGAGGCGATCACCATGGCGGATCAGGTCGTTCTGATGAACAGCGGCCGCATCGAACAGGCTGCGGACCCGCGCACCATCTATGCCGAACCCGCCTCCACCTTCGCCGCCCGCTTTATCGGTACACCGCCGATGAACATTCTGGCTGCCGGCGCGTTCGGCGACCGGCTGAAAAGCCCCGACGCCCTGTCCTCGCTGATCGGCGTGCGTCCGGAAGCGCTGACGTTTCAGCCGGACGGTCCGCTCAAGGCGCAGGTGACCGGCGTCGAGTTTCTCGGAGCCGACATGCTGCTGGACTGCGTTGCCGGCGGGGAAAACTTCATCGCGCGGACCGCCGGCACCAGTGCCTTGTCCGTCGGCACCGCGGTCACCTTCGGCTTCGATGCCGCCGACCTTCACGTTTTCGACCTTGCGACCGGCTTGCGCCGCGACGACCGCCATGCGGCGGTCGCGGCCGAGCTCGGATCTCCCTGATCGTGTCCGACCGGGACACGGAACCACGGAAAACCCGGAACGGGGCATTCCGACTTGCAAAGGAGCAGACAATGCTTGCCAGAATCCTGAAAACAGCCTGTGCCGGGTCGTTGTTTGCGCTGGGGTCGCTGACCTCGGCGTCCGCCGTCGACCTGCAATTCTATTTCCCCGTCGCTGTCGGCGGCAAGGCCGCCCAGACGATCGAGGAACTCACCGCCGACTATGTTGCCGCCAATCAGGGCGTGACGATCGATGCCGTCTATGCCGGATCCTATCAGGACACGGTCGCCAAGGTGCTGACCGCGGCGCGCGGCGGCGACGCTCCGCAATTGTCGGTGATCCTGTCCGTCGACATGTTCACGCTGATCGACGAAGACCTGATCATGCCCTTCGATGATCTGGTCAAGACCGACGAAGACCGCGAATGGCTGAACGCCTTCTATCCGGCCTTCATGGAAAACAGCCAGACGGGCGGCAAGACCTACGGCATTCCGTTCCAGCGCTCCACGCCGGTTCTCTACTGGAACAAGGAAGCCTTCGCCGAAGCCGGCCTTGATCCGGACACGCCGCCGGCGACCTGGGAAGAAATGGTCGAATTCGGCAAGAAGCTCGTCAAGAAAGATGCCGCGGGCAATGTCGAGCGCTGGGGCGTGCGCATTCCGACTTCCGGTTTCCCCTATTGGCTGTTCCAGGGCCTGACCACCCAGAACGACGTCATCCTGGCGAACAGCGACGGCAACAAGACCAATTTCGACGACCCCAAGGTCGTGGAAGCATTGGAATACCTGATCTCGCTCAGCACGGAGCACGGCGTCATGGCGCCGGGCATTATCGAATGGGGCGCGACGCCGAAAGCCTTCTTTGAAGGCCAGACCGCGATGATGTGGACCACCACCGGCAACCTGACGAACGTGCGCACCAACGCACCGTTCGATTTCGGCGTGGCGATGCTGCCGGCCAACAAGCGCCGCGGCGCCCCGACCGGCGGCGGTAACTTCTACCTGTTCAAGGGATCGAGCGACGAGGAACTGGCGGCCGCCTTCGATTTCATCAAGTGGATCTCCGCTCCGGAACAGGCCGCCAAGTGGACCATCGCCACCGGCTATGTCGCCCCGCGTCCCGACACCTGGGAAACCGAGACGATGAAGGCCTACACGGCCGACTTCCCGCCGGCACTCGTTGCCCGCGACCAGCTGGAACACGCCGTGGCCGAGCTCTCGACCTATGAGAACCAGCGCGTCACGCGCATTCTGAACGACGCCCTGTCGGCCGCGATCACCGGCCAGAAGGATGCCGCAACGGCCCTGAAGGAAGCCCAGGAGCAAGCCGACGCGGTTCTGTCCGAATACCGCTAGTGGATCAACCGAAACATTTGAATCCCGCCGCATCTGTGACAGCGCGCGACGCAAGTCATTCAAATATTTCGACAAGTTGATCCATCGACCAAACGGACTAGTGGTTCGAACTGTTAGATTCGAACCACTAGGCGCGGATTGCGGATCGTGATCCGCCGGACTTGAACGCCAGCGGACGGGTATCGTTGCGGTCCCCGTCCGCATTCCAACCCAGGCCAAAGGAAGCGACCGGCCCATGCAGCGGCGCGAATGGATTTACGGATGGCTGTTGCTGCTGCCGGCCTTTGCGCTTTTGGCGCTGTTCACGCATATCCCGGCGGTCGCCACCTTCTGGGACAGTTTTTTCTCCACGCCGCGCGGCCGTCGCGAAGCCCGGTTCATCGGTTGGGAGAATTACGAACGCCTGCTCGACGATCCGATCTTCTGGAAAGTGCTCACCAACAATCTGTGGTTCGCGCTCGGCACGATCCCGCTTTCGATGATCCTGGCGCTCGCCATGGCGCTCTGGGTCAACCAGCAGTTCTTTGGGCGGGGCTTCCTGCGCATGGCGTATTTCACGCCGACCGTGCTGCCGCTGATCGCCGTCGCCAACATCTGGCTGTTTTTCTACACACCGGGCTTCGGTCTGATCGACCAGATCCTCGGCCTGTTCGGCTTTGCCCAGACCAATCTTCTCGGCAGTCCGGATACCGCGCTTGTCGCGGTCATGGCGGTGACGATCTGGAAGGAGGCCGGGTTTTTCATGATCTTCTACCTGGCCGCCCTGCAATCGATCCCGCCCTCGCTTCTTGAAGCTGCCAGGATCGAAGGCGCAGGAAGCTGGACGACTTTCCGCCGCATCGTCTTTCCGCTTTTGATGCCGACCACTCTGTTCGTCTCGATCAACGCGGTGATCAATTCGTTCCGCCTCGTCGACCACCTGTTCATCCTGACCGGCGGCGGCCCGGACAACGCCTCCTCGCTGCTCCTGTTCTATATCTACGAGACCGCCTTCCGGTTCTGGGACACGGCCTACGGCGCGACCTTGACCGTGGTGATGCTGATCCTCCTCAGCCTGTTGGCCATCGGCCAGTTCTTCCTGTTCGACCGCAAGGTGCATTACCGATGAACGGAAGGTTCCGCTTCGATGTCTGGCTGAACGGAGCCGCCGCGTGGTTGCTCGCCCTACTATGGGTATTGCCGCTGTTCTACGCGATCTGGACGGCGATCCACCCGGCCGAATTCGAGGCCCGGTTCGTGCTGACCGCGCCGCTGACGCTGGAAAACTTCCGCTCCGCCTGGGGCGCCGCGCCGTTCGCCCGGTATTTCCTCAACACGTTCATTCTGGTAACGATGATCCTGATCTGCCAGTTCGTGTTGTGCACGCTCGCCGCCTACGCCTTTGCCCGTTTCCAGTTCCCGGGCCGTTCGATCCTGTTCTCGCTGGTGCTCCTGCAATTGCTGGTCATGCCGGACATCCTGATCGTGGAGAACTACAAGACGATCCGTGCGCTCGGTCTCGTCGACACGATCCCGGCGATTGCCCTGCCCTACATCGCCTCCGGCTTCGGCATTTTCCTGTTGCGCCAGACTTTCATGACCGTGCCGCGCGAGCTCGACGAGGCGGCCCGCATCGAGGGCGCCTCGCCGCTCGGCGTCCTGTGGCGGGTCTATGTGCCGCTCGCCAAGCCGACCTATCTCGCCTACGGCCTCGTCTCCGTCAGCCACCACTGGAACAATTTCCTGTGGCCGTTGATCATCACCAATTCGGTCGAGACCCGCCCGGTAACGGTAGGGCTCTCGATCTTTTCGGCGATCGATTCCGGCATCGAATGGTCGGTGATCAATGCCGCAACCCTGATGACGTCGGGCCCGCTCCTGATCGCCTTCCTGCTGTTCCAGCGGCAATTCGTGCAGAGTTTCATGCGTGCCGGAATCAAGTAGGGTCGGATATCGCGTACACGTTCCGGGATTTTCAACCTTTAATATCCATGTCTATGATGCTGGCGCTAACGGAGGCACACGACATGGTTTCGCTTCTACGCCGCGCTGCGGTGCCCATCCTCACCGGCCTGATCCGCCGGGCGACCCGTCTGGGAGCGGCTTGCCTGATGCTGGTAAGCGTCACGGGTCTTGCAGCCCATGCCGATCAGACGGACCCGCGCCTCGACGCCCTGTTCGAGCGCCTGCAGGATGTCGGCGACGCGGTCAATGCGCGCGCCACCGAGGAAAAGATCTGGACCATCTGGCTCGAAATACCGGATCCCACGATCGACATGCTGTTGACGACCGGCATCGACCGCATGAACCGCGGCGATTACCGCGGTGCCCTGGAAAGCTTCGACGCGGTGATTGAGGCCGCACCCGACTTTGCAGAAGGCTGGAACAAGCGGGCGACCGTGCATTACCTGCTCGACAACCTGGAGGAGTCGCTTGCCGACATCGAGGAGACGCTCTCCCGTGAACCGCGCCATTTCGGAGCGCTCTCCGGCCGAGGCCTCGTGCACATCAAGCGCAACGACCTGGAAAGCGCGCTGACGGCCTTCGAAGCGGCGCTCGTCGTCCACCCCCAGATGACCGGCGCCCGCATCAACGCCCGGTCCATCCGCAGGATCCTCAAACAGCGCGAGATCTGACCAACCCGGTTTCAGGCCAGTCCGACGCGCTTTCGTCCTTCTTCCGTCTTCAGCGAAAAGTCGGTGCCGAGATAATCGTCGCCCTCTGCCGTGCACAAAAACGCCACTGCTTCGGCCGCCCAGTCCGGCGGAATGTGCACGGACGGATCGAGCTGGCTCACCGGATTGATGCCCGACGCCTTGATCGCGACCTGCATGTCGGTCGCGACCGTGCCCGGACTGAGACCGACCACCCGGATGCCCTGTTCGCGGTATTCCTTGTCCGCGCAACGGGTCAGTGACAGGGCGGCCGCTTTCGAGGAGCAATAATGGCTCCAGCCTTCAAGGGCGCTGGTGGCCGCACCGGAACTGATGGTGACGATCGTACCGCCGCCGGTCGCCAACATGGCCGGGATCGCCGCCCTGAGACCGAAATAGACGCCCTTGTAATTGACGTCGGCGACACGCGCCCAGTGTTCGGGATCGGAGTCAGCAAGCCGGGCGATCGGCTCGATCAGGCCGGCATTGTTGACCAGGATGTCGAGCCGGCCGAACCGGTCGATGGCGACCTGCACCGCCGCCGCCACGTCCTCGTATCGACTGACATCGCAGGCCAAAGCCTCTGCGGATCCGCCGGCCTGCCGGATGCGGGCGGCCACCGTCTCGATGTCGCCCGTGCTGCGCGCCGCCAACACGACGCTGGCGCCATAGGCCGCAAGTTTTTCCGCCGTTGCGGCACCGATGCCGCGGCTCGCGCCGGTGACAAGCGCGGTCTTGCCTTTGAGATCGATCATGGGTTTTCCTTCATCTTGGGCGAGCGTCATGCTTTTTTGTGTCGGGTCGGCAAACTGTCCGCCCGGGCCTGACTGGGATCGCCCCATCGCATAAAGGATTGACTAGGTTGGATAAAGACGATCACGCGCACTTCATTCATGCGCAGCGAACATGAATTGCACAGCCGCCCGCAACCCTGCCAGGAAAGCCGACATCAATGACCTACACGCTCTATAACCGCTACGGCTCGGGCGGCTTCGCCGTTGAAGCCGCGCTGACACTGGCCGGTGCACCGTTTCATCTCGAAGCGCTCGATTCAGAGCCCGGCACCGTGCTGCTGGAAAGCTTCCGGTCCATCAATCCCTGGAACCAGGTTCCGACCCTGATCCTGCCGGACGGAACGATGATGACGGAGACCGGCGCGATCCTGATTCATATCGCCGACACGTTTCCCGGCGAAGGCGTAGGGCCGGATCGCGGTACATCCGAACACGCCGTTTTTCTGCGCTGGACGGTCTTCATGAGCGTCAACATCTACGAAGGCGTCCTGCGCCTCATCTATCCGGACCGCTACACGACCGAAAAGGAGGGCGAAGCCGGGGTCGTCAAGGCCGCCCGCCGGCGCAATCATGAGGCGTTCCTGGTCATGGAGCGGGAAGTGCAGTCCGGAACGTTTCTGTGCGGGGAGACAATGTCCGGCGCCGACATCTATCTCGCCATGCTGTGTGCCTGGCATGACCGGCACGACGCGCTGGAAGATCTCGCCGGCTGCCGCGCCCTCACCCACCGTGTTGCCGGCCACCCGGGCGTGGCGCCGGTCTGGCAGCGCAATTTCGACCATCGCCTGAAGACACAATGGGGACGCAGCGCTTAGGCGACCGTCACTGGATCTCCGGCCTGAACCGTGCCGCCCGAGACGATCTCGATTTCCATGCCGAAAAGCGGATCGCCGAACAGGGTGCGCAAGGCCGGCAGCGGATCGGTGTCCCGCCGACCGGTTTTTGGATTAGCGGCCGTCGCCAGGCACCGCTCGATGGGATTGAGCACCTTGAAGCGCACCGATCCGAGCGAGATCTCCTTGCCGACCCAGTCCATTTCCGCCCACGGCCCGTCCCCGTCGATCCAGAAATTGCCCCGGAACCGCCGCGGATCGAGTTCGGCGCCGACCCGCGCGCTGAGCGCCCTGAGGCTCGAAAGCGACATTAGAGAGGGAACTTGCTGGTCGCTGTCCGTAAGCGATTGACCGGGCACGGCGGCAAGCCGATAGGGACCCGGCACGACCGGTTCTGCAAACGGCGCGACCCAATCCAGGAGGGCGGCCGCACCGGTCGCCGTCGAAAGGTCCGCCGTACAGCTTTCCGCTTTATCGTGTTCGACGCGGATCGTCTCGGAATCGGGCTCGAATTGAAGGCGCACGGCACTGAGCGCCGGCACGTTGGCAACCCGCAGGAAATTGCCGCATGACACCCAGGCCGGTGCATCGCCGTTGAACGCGCTGTTGCCGTGTGCGATCGCATAGAGCCGGTCGCCGGGCATCGGTTTTCCCGGCTCAAGGCTTACGCTCTCTAGGGCTTCCGTGCCGAGGCTCTTTACCGGATGGCGATAGATCTGACGAAGCTGCATGGCGGGCTCTCCGGAACCGGTGGGAAGGACAAAGGCGTTGAGCGAAGCTGGACGGCGGGTGAGTGGAGGGGACGGCCGATTCTCATAGCCGGCAACATACCCGATCCGGCAGCCATGTCCCGACTCCGTGTGTAATGGAGTTTTGTGTCGCGTCTTGCAGGACGAACGCCTGAAAGCGACGCAGACCGAGGCAGGTGTGAGGAGTGCGGGGTAGGCTGGATCGACCGACAACGAGGAACACGCTCATGACCCTGACCACCAGACGCGACGGCCGCGTGCTGATCCTGTCCCGAAACCGGCCGGAAGCCCGCAACGCGATGGATCCGGGGAGCGCGAAGGCGCTCTACGACGCGCTACTCGCCTATGACGCGGACCCGGAGGCCGATTGCGCCGTTCTTTATGGCGAAGGCGGCGCCTTCTGCGCCGGCTGGGATCTTGCCTTTGCCCAGACGTTGACCGACCGTGCCCGGTTCGAATCCGAAGTCATCGAACCGCACGCCTTTCCCGAAGACGACACAACGTCCTCGCCCGGACCGATGGGCCCGACGCGATTGGACCTGTCGAAACCCGTCATCGCGGCAATCGAAGGCCCGGCCGTCGCCGGCGGCATGGAAATCGCGCTCTGGTGCGATCTGCGTGTGATGGCCGAAGACGCCTATTTCGGTGTCTATTGCCGGCGCTGGGGCATTCCGCTGGTCGATGGCGGGGCGGTTCGCCTGCCGCGCATGGTCGGCCTTGGCCGTGCGCTGGACATCATCCTTACCGGCCGCAAGGTGCCGGCCGAGGAAGCCGAACGCATCGGCCTCTGCGAACGCATCGTGCCGCGCGGCGAAGCGCTTGACGCAGCCATTGCGCTCGCCCACGAGCTCGTACGGTTTCCCCAGGCGGCGCTCCGCGCCGACCGGCGCACGGCTTATGACTCCGGCGGGCACATAA
>JANQQB010000508.1 GCA_028285165.1 Rhodobiaceae bacterium | reverse complement strand
ATTCAAACTGAACCGCGACGGAACCGTGGACAGCCCGCCGCGGATCCTCAATCACAATGCCAATCCGGCGTTCCGCCCGGCGGCCGACAGCGCCCGGCGCGCGATATTGCGCTGCCAGCCCTATTCGCTGCCGCCGGACAAGTACGACGCCTGGCAGGACGTCAAGGTGACGTTCGATCCGAGAGAGATGTTCGGGGGATAATCCTCAAAAAAGACACGGGATCGGCCTTTTGGCCGCGATACTGTGTCGCGTGATTCGGCGTCGTCCGACACGAGAGCGATGTGTGCTGATACCGGAAAGAGCAACAGCCCTGGGAAGGATTGTAAGGGAATGCAGATCTATCGAAAGCATGCGCTTCGACATCTGGGATCCGCCTTGTGCAAGCTCGTCGCCCTTGCAGCGCTGGTGGCCGCCTTATCGCTCGTCCTGACGCCGCGTCCGGCTTCGGCGCTGATCGAAATCGACGTGACGCGCGGCGTCGTGGAACCGATCCCGGTCGCCATGCCGACCTTTGCCGGCGCCGATGCCAATATCGGGTCGGAAGTGGTCTCCGTGGCGCTGGCGGACCTGGAACGGTCCGGCCTTTTCAAGCCGGTTAATCCCGCAGCGTTCATCCAGCGCGATGCCAGCGTTTCCCAACCGCCCCGGTTCACCGACTGGCGTCCGATCAATGCCCAGGTGCTTGTCGTCGGCGAAGTCACCAATGCCGGTGGCGGACGGGTGCAGGCGGGTTTCCGGATCTGGGACGTGTTTGCCGGCGAGCAGATCGGCAATGGCTGGCAGTTCACCACCCGCTCAGACAATGTGCGGCGCCTGGCCCATCTCGTGGCCGATACGATCTATGAACAATTGACCGGCGAGAAGGGGTATTTCGACACCCGCGTCGTGTTCGTTGCAGAGTCCGGGGCCAAGAAGAACCGGGCCAAACGCCTGGCGATCATGGATCAGGACGGTGCCAACGTGCGCTACCTGACCGACGGGTCGGACCTTGTGCTGACGCCGCGCTTCAGCCCGACAAACCAGCAGATCGCCTATATGGCCTATCCGCAGACCGGCCAGCCGCAGGTCTTCCTGCTTGACGTCGAATCGGGACGCCGGCAATTGCTGGGCAATTTCCCGAACATGACGTTCTCACCCCGGTTTTCGCCCGATGGCAGCCGGGTTGTGATGAGCCTGCTGGATGAAAACGGCAATGCCGACATCAACGTGATGAACATCCGGTCGGGGCAGTTGAGCGCGCTGACGCGCAGCCGCGCGATCGACACCAGTCCGTCCTATTCGCCGGACGGTTCGCAGATTGTCTTTGAGTCCGACCGCGGCGGCTCCCAGCAACTTTATGTGATCAGCGCGAATGGCGGCAATGCGCAGCGAATCAGTTTCAAACAAGGCCGATACGCGACCCCGGTCTGGTCACCGCGCGGCGATCTGATCGCGTTCACGAAACAATTACCGGGCAAATGGCTGATCGGTGTCATGAAACCGGACGGGAGCGGCGAACGCATCCTGACCGAGGGTTTCCACAACGAAGGGCCGACATGGGCCCCGAACGGACGCGTCCTGATGTTCTTCCGGGATGTGCCGGGCGCCAATGGCGGCCCGCAATTGTGGACCGTCGATCTGACCGGGCGAAACGAAAGACGCGTGGAAACGCCGAATTTCGCTTCCGACCCGGCCTGGTCGCCGCGCCTTTCGGAGTAACGGGTTACGCATCGATCGTATCCTGTGTGGCGATGGCCGGTCCGCCATGGAATCGCCACAGATCGCTTTCATACGCGCGCCCCAAGCCAGCGGGATGGACGCACGGAACTGCCGGATTTACCGGGAATTAACCGCCTTTGGGAACCCCGGCTTAACGTAACCCGGTGCAGAATTGATAACCATATCCCGCCGGGATCGATTAGGAGTTTTTCAAAAATGGTACGTGGCGTAAGCGACGGACGCATCGTGAAGCTTGCGATCGTCCTGTTCATGGCGATCGGGCTGGCAGCCTGTTCCAAGAATTCCAAGACGGCGAACCTGACGGGCAACGCGACGCCCGGATCCGTGCAGGACTTTCAGGTCAATGTGGGCAATAGGGTGCTGTACACCGTGGACAGTTCCGAGCTCACCGCGGAGGGCCGGTCCATCCTCGACAACCAGGCGAAGTGGCTGAAACTTTACGACAAGTATCAGGTCACGATCGAAGGTCACGCCGACGAGCGCGGCACGCGGGAATACAACCTCGCGCTCGGCGCGCGGCGCGCGACAACCACTAGAAACTATCTGGTGAGCCAGGGCATCCCGGCTTCGCGTCTCAACACGATCTCGTTCGGCAAGGAACGGCCTGAATCGGTCTGCGATGCCGAATCCTGCTGGGCTCAGAACCGGCGGACGATTACGGCGATTGCCGGCGGCAGCAGCTGATCGGCAGGCGCCGAACGGGTCCCGGCAGACCGGAAGCGTGCTTGGCGGCCAGTGCCCGTCGGGCACGAGACCTGTCGCGGTGTGCCAGGTAGGGCACACACGCGGCACGATTCTTTCGCAGCATTGCAAAGATGCCATAGTGTTGTTCGACAATTCTTGGCATTATCCGCACGCTCCGTTGAACCGAACCGGTCCGACGGCCG
>JANQQB010000507.1 GCA_028285165.1 Rhodobiaceae bacterium | reverse complement strand
ATGCCAGCCGGTCCGCCACGGGTCCGACCGGTGTATAGGCTGTGACGAGCGTGCGCACCTTCATGCGATCCGCCCAGTCGATCAGCGTAGCCCCCCATTCTTCCGGCGATCCGGTCTCGGTCTCGATCCCGAAGGCTTTGGCACTCCGCTCGAGCGCGTCGCCGACGGCTGCGGAGGCGAAGGCGCGCGCCGGCGCACCGACGGAAAGCGGCGAGCGATCCGCGGTTGCGGTCAACCCGATGGCGGCGCGTGGCGGAGCCTGCCAGTCGAGGCTTTCCGGCGAACAATCCTCCTCGGTTATGAGGAGACCGATCGGTTCGGTCCGCGGAAGCACGTCTCCGCGTGGCATCCCCATGACCGGACCCGGCCCGTCGTCCTGCAGGGCCGGGGCCGTCGTCGCCAACTGGCCCGTCGGATTGAAGCGGCCGTCCGTGTGGCGGGCGATGTTGGAGGCACGCGCCAGATAGGTCTTGCCGCGTGTGTGCAATCCGGCAACCCAGCGCCAGCTGAGCGTGTTGGAGGCCGGGTCGCCGTCGAGCAGATGGCGCAGGAAAAAGTCCGCGCCGAGCGTCCAGGGCAGGCCGAGCGTGAAGATCCAGATGCTGGCAAACCACATCCGGCTGTGATTGTGCAGATAGCCGGTTTCGGTGAGCTCTCGGGCCCAGGCATCAAAACAGGCGATGCCGGTGCGCCCGGAAACCGCCGCCTCAAAGGCATCGGCCAGTGCGGCATCGGTTTCCAGATGCCTGAGCGCCGCATCCCGCTCCGCCTGATAACGCCGCCAGATCTGCGGCCGCTGTTCCAGCCAGCCCTTGAAATAGGCACGCCAATAGACTTCCTGGATGAACTTTTCCGCCGACGACGGCGCATGCCGGTCAAGCACGGCTTTCAGCACGTCTTCTTCCAGGATCAGCCGGTGGCGGATCCAGGGCGACAGCGTCGAGACGTTGTCCCTTTTGTCGGGGCCGAAATCCGTGTTGCGGGTTGCGGCATAGGCGCGGCCCGCGCGCGGCAGGAACGCCTTCAGACGGTGTTCTGCTTCGGCCCGTGTGGCCGGCCAGCGCGTCGGGTCGGGATCATCGAGAAGTGGCAGGCGGGGTGCGGTTTCGGCTTTCATACTGGTCTGGGCTCGGCGAGTTGGGATAGGGTTTTTCAATGAACGAAGATGCGGCACCGGACCACGCGCATATCGCGGAGTGCATCCTGAGGCTTTGCGCGGCGCGTCGAGCGGGCGCAACGATCTGTCCGTCCGAGGCGGCGCGCGCGCTCTGCACGTCCGAAGACGAGTGGCGCACCCTGATGCCGGAGGTTCGCGCGGTCGCTGCCGCGCTCGCGGATGCCGGTAGGATCGTCGTCACCCAGAAAGGGACTGCCGTCGATCCCCGGACGGCACGAGGCCCGATCCGTCTTGCGCTCAGCAACGATCATGTGGAGACACTCGACCGGGACCGGCGGCAGCGTTCCGAGCAATAGCGCACATTTTCCCAGCTCTTGGCCCATTTGCGCCGCCACGTGAAGGGGCGTTTGCAGACAGGACAGACTTTTGTCGGCAGGTCGGATTTCTTGCGCATCGTCATGCATCGCCCGGAGCGCCAAGGGACAGCGAAAGCTGCTCCTTTGCCGGCTTCGCTTTTCGCTTGCGCCCTGTCATCGGCATGCCGCTCTTGCGGCTGCCGTGTTTGTCCTGGATGGCCGAGGCGGCCGAGCGAAATTCCGCGCCGCGCCGCACGCCCCAGATCGCCTGCCGCGCGTCTTTCGCGGCCTTCAGGTGATCGACCACCGGGAACGGATAGGTGCGATCGAGAACCGTCGCGGCCGCCTCCCATGTCCAGGGTTCGTGGATGTGCTTGTCCGGAACGGCGGAGAGTTCCGGGATCCAGCGCCGCACGAACGACCCGTCCGGATCCTGGTCGTATCCCTGTTTGACCGGATTGTAGATGCGTACCGTGTTGATGCCGGTCGTGCCCGATTGCATCTGCACCTGCGGCCAGTGGATGCCCGGTTCGTAATCGGTAAAGAGCCGCGCCAGGTGCTCGCCGGGCGCCCGCCAGTCGAGCCAGAGGTGATAGCTGGCGACCGCCATCAGCATCGCCCGCATGCGGAAATTCATCCAGCCCGTGGCGGCGAGGCACCGCATGCAGGCATCGACGAAGGGAAGGCCGGTCTCGCCGTTGCGCCAGGCCGCGAGGCGCACCTCGTCCGGATCGGCCGGGCGCAACCCGTCATAGGCCGGGTGCAGGTTGGCAAATTCCAGGCGCGGCTCGTCTTCGAGCTTTTGCACGAAATGGCAGTGCCAGTGCAGCCGGCCGGAAAACGACACCAGCGCGCCGCGCCAGCTTCCGGTCTGGTCCCGCGGCAGAGCCTTCAGGGCGCGTTGCCGGTCCCAGGTCGCCTGCGCCACCTCGCGCATCGAAAGTGCGCCCCACGCCAGATAGGGCGAAAGACGGGAACAGGCCGCAGCGCCGGCGGCCGGCGACGACATGGCCTTGCGATAGGGTTCGCCGCGCCGGTTGAGGAAACTCGCCAGGGTTTCCGAGCCGGTCCTGCGGCCGCCGATCTGGCGTTCCGGGCACGGATCGTGCTTGAGCCCGAGATCCTGTGCTGAGGGAATCGGTCCCGGTTCGAAATTGTCGAGCGGTTTGAGACCCTCCGGCGGCGCGGTGCGCTCTTCCGCCATGAACTTATCCCATCGGCCCGCCCAGCCGTCCCGATTGCCGAGCCGGCGGATCACCCCGGTCTGGCGTTCCTGATGCCAGACGATGCCGTGGGTGCGGCACCAATCGGCGATGGCGCGGTCGCGCGCGAATGTCCAGGCATTGCCGGTTTCCTCGTGCGACCACAGCGCCGCGATGCCGGTTTCAGACGCGATGTCCACCAGAACGTCCGTCGCCGATCCGGTCCGAACGACGAGCGGCTGGCCGATTTCGGCGAGCGCCGCCCGCACGTCCTCCAGGCATTCCCGCAGGAAGGCGAAGTGCCGCCCGGAACTGTCCGGCAATTGCCAATAGTCCGGTTCGACCACAAACAGCGGCAGCACCGGTCCCTGCGCCGCGGCGCGCGACAAAGCCCGATGATCGGCAATACGCAGGTCGCGTTTGAACCAGACCACGTGGACCGGATCGGTGTGTCGGAGGGAGCGGGTCATGCAGGGCGCGGGTATAGCCAAAACTATGGGATAGTACGGAGAATGCGGCCTGCAGGATCAACCCGCCGACATCAACCTGCAACGTTGAAATGTCATCGCCAGGGCATGCGATCGACAAAAGACAACGACGATGGCCCACCGATCCTGCAGACCGAACGCCTCGTCCTTCGGCTGCTGGAGCCGGCCGATGCCGAACGCGTCTCGGAAATCCTGAGCCGGCCGGAAGTCGGCCGCATGATCCGGGCCATCTGTCTGCCCTATCCGGTGCCGGCGGCTCGCGGCTGGCTCATCGCTTCCGGGGCAGAATGGGAAGAGGGCCGCGCGGCCCGCTTCGCGGTCCTCAAGGACGGGGTTCTGATCGGCTGCACGGATATCAGCGGCATCCGCCCGATACAATCAGGCTGCACAGAAGGCGAACTCGGCTTCTGGTTCGACCCGCCTGCCTGGGGCCAGGGATTGGCCTGTGAAGCAGCGACCGCCGTCCTGAAATTCGCGGTCGCCCGGTTCGGCGTCCATCAGGTCACCGCCACCTGCGCCGCCGACAACAAAAACTCAGCCACTCTCCTGCACCGCCTCGGCTTCACCAAAACGGACCGCCGCTTCGTCTGGTCAAGATCCCGCCGCGGTCCGATTGCCCAGATCGGTTTCCGCCTGACGACCGCCTCAATAGCGAAGCCGGTTGCTGAGCCAGGGCTGACGCCTGGCAATCAACTCTCCCCCTCCCAATAATCCACCTCCGCATCCGCCGAAACGAAATGCGCGAACGTGCGGTCTGCCGCTTTGGCGCCGGGGGGCGAGCCGGCGAAGGCGCCCCATTTGCCGGAATCCGGGTATTCCATGACGTCCGGTTCGCGCATCGACGAGATCGCGATGTAGGTGAGGTCTTCTTCGCCAGTATTGAGGATCTGGTGCGCGGTTTCCTTGCCGCCGGCGGGGCACATCAGGACGTCGCCGGCCGCGAATTCATGCCGGTCCTTGCCGAACCGCAGCGTGCCGGAGCCGGACAATACGACGAACATTTCGTCGTTGGCATGATGCGCATGGAACGGCCAGGCCTTCTTTCCGGGCGGCACCCGCATCAGCCGGGCCCCCAGATGTTTGGCGCCGACGGGCGCGGCGAGGCTGGCCATCTCGGCCTGGAAGGTCTCGCCGTGGCCGTGCGGTTTCAGGGAGAGGGAATCGAGGCGGATGACGGGACCCATGAGGCGCTCCTTGCGTCCAGAACGGAATGATCTGGCCGGAACGGTCGGCATTTCCGGCTCATGGGACCCGATTTAGTACAGGGAGGCCAAACAGCAAAAAAGGCCCGGTCTGGGACCGGGCCAGAGGCCGCCTGAACCTTCCCCTTAAGGGGGCGCAAGGGAAAACGCCAAAGTCCGGCGGCGGACGGGGCATGGCGGCGCCAGAACAGCAGCGCCAGCCCCGCTGGGAGAGTTCGGGTCAGGCCGACCGGTTCTGCCGGTTTTCGATCAGGTCGTCGACGACGGCCGGCTCTGCAAGGGTGGACGTGTCGCCGAGATTCTCAAACGAGTCTTCGGCGATCTTGCGCAGGATGCGGCGCATGATCTTGCCCGACCGGGTCTTCGGCAGCCCCGGCGCAAACTGGATCAGGTCGGGCGAGGCAATCGGACCGATCTCGGAGCGCACCCAGGTGACGAGCTCTTTCTTCAGGGCATCGTCGGCGTTCTCGCCGGCCATCAGCGTGACATAGGCATAGATGCCCTGACCCTTGATGTCGTGCGGATAACCGACCACGGCGGCCTCCGACACCTTGGGATGGGCGACGAGCGCGGATTCGACTTCCGCCGTGCCCATGCGGTGACCGGACACGTTGATCACGTCGTCCACCCGGCCGGTGATCCAGTAATAGCCGTCCTCATCGCGCCGGCAGCCGTCGCCGGTGAAGTAATAGCCCTTGTAGGCGGAGAAATAGGTCTGCACGAAGCGTTCGTGGTCGCCGTAGACGGTCCGCATCTGGCCCGGCCAGGAATCGGTGAGCACGAGATTGCCCTCCGTGGCGCCTTCCAGCACGTTGCCTTCCGCATCCACCACGGCCGGCTGCACGCCGAAGAACGGCCGCGTCGCCGAGCCCGGTTTCAGGGCGGTCGCACCGGGCAGCGGTGTGATCAGGATGCCGCCGGTCTCCGTCTGCCACCAGGTATCGACGATCGGGCAGCGCTCTTCGCCGACGACCTCGTAATACCATTTCCAGGCTTCCGGATTGATCGGCTCGCCGACCGAGCCGAGAATGCGCAAGGATTTGCGCGACGTGCTGGTGACGGCCTCGTCGCCGGCACCCATCAGGGCCCGGATCGCCGTCGGCGCGGTGTAGAAGATCGACACGTTGTGCTTGTCGCACACGTCCCAGAACCGCGACGGGCTCGGATAGGTCGGCACGCCCTCGAACATCAGCGTGGTCGCGCCGTTCGCCAACGGCCCGTAGACGATGTAGGAATGTCCGGTCACCCAGCCGACATCGGCGGTGCACCAGTAGACCTCGCCCGGCTGGTAGTCGAACACGTATTGGTGCGTCATCGACGCATAGACGAGATAGCCGCCGGTCGTGTGCATGACGCCCTTCGGCTGGCCGGTGGACCCGGACGTATAGAGGATGAACAGCGGATCCTCGGCGTTCATCGGTTCCGGCGCGCATTCGGTCGACGCTTCGGCGACGGCGTCGTGGTACCAGATGTCCCGTCCCGCCGTCATCGGTACGTCGCCGCCGGTGCGTTTCACGACGAGCACGCCCTTGACGCCGGGCGCATGTTCAAGCGCCTTGTCGGTATTGGTCTTGAGCGGCACCGAACGGCCGCCGCGCAGGCCCTCGTCGGCCGTGATCACGTATTCCGAGGAGCAATCCACGATGCGTCCGGCCAGCGAATCCGGTGAGAACCCGCCGAAGACGATCGAATGCACGGCGCCGATCCGGGCGCAGGCCAGCATCGAATAGGCGGCCTCCGGGATCATCGGCAGGTAGATCGTGACCCGGTCGCCCTTCTTGACGCCCATCGCTTTCAGCGCGTTGGCGCACTTGCAGACTTCGTCTTTCAGTTCGGCATAGGTGATCGACTTGTCGACACTCGGGTCGTCGCCCTCCCAGATGATCGCCACCTGATCGCCGCGCGTTGCCGCATGCCGGTCGACGCAGTTTGCCGACACGTTCAGCACACCGTCCTCGAACCATTTGATCGATACGTTATGCGGGTCGTAGGAGGTGTTCTTGACCTTGGTATAGGGCGTCATCCAGTCGAGGCGCTTGCCCTGTTCGCCCCAGAACGCTTCCGGGTCGTCGACGGACTGGCGGTAGAGTTCGAGATATTTGTCGTTGTCGACATGGGCGGCCTGCGCGATCGCGTCCGGGACCGGGTAGAGGTTATCGGTCATTGCTTCCTCCCGACGGGTTTCTTCATCTTGGGCGCGGCGCGCAAACCCCCGGTCTGTGCCGGGTTTCTGAGGGCCGCGTCCGATTCAAAGCTGCTCCTGAGCGTGGACACAGGATCGTGTCAGAATTGCAGTACGGCTCCGGTGCGGACCGGACGCTGACGTCGTGCGCATTATGCGAATGCGGTGCCGGAACGTAAAGCGAGAAGGGCTCGAACTTTAGTCTTGAGAACAAAGGCGAAGACGGAATCCCGGAATTTCAAAGGCCCAGTGCCCCAATGACACCACCCATGACGAGAAGCACGAACAGCCAATGGCCGCCATCGATCCAGATCAGCGACCAGGACCGCATCGAAAACGCGGTATTGACGGTAAGCGTCGTCAGCACGAAGCCGGCCCAGACAAGAAACGCGCTGATCAGACCGGCCCGGATCGTCACGTCGCCGGCATGATAGATGATCCCGGACAGGATGATGGCCATGACGATGTCGGCGAGGAAGGCAAGCACGAACGGCACATAGGTTTTGGGTCGGCCGCTTTCGTCCGATATGTCGGCTTTCGTCTTGCCAATGGCCGCGAGCCAGCGCTCGCCGAGCACGCCGTACCACACGGCGCCGACGACATAGCCTGCAATCGCCGCGGCCAGAACGGTGATCCAGGTAATCTGTGCAATGGCGTCCATGACCTCCCCCTTGTCTATTCCGTACGACCGGTTTCCCCTTCTTTGGCATGCGGCGACAGGAACCGCCAGACCGACGTGGCCTTGATGTCGGCATCTTCCAGTTCGCGCGTGACCGGCACACTGTACTCCTGAAGGTGCGTAAGGCGGGCTTTTGGCAGATAGGAGCGTCCCGGATCGCCGACGAGCACCGGAACGCCGGCGCCGGCCTGCCGCGCGAACCAGTCGGTAACGCGGTCTGCCGTGTCCTTTTCGTAGAACACGTCCCCGGCCACGATCAGATCGGCATCGCGCACCGGCTCGCGGGTAATGTCCTGCATCTCGATCGCGATGGCGACGTCGTTGGCCTGTGCATTCAGTCCGATCGCGGCCCGGCAGAACGGGTCGATTTCCGTGGCAAGCACGGTTTTCGCGCCGGCAAGGCAGGCTGCGATCGCCACCAGCCCGGAGCCGCTGGCAAAGTCGATCACCCGTTTGCCCGCGACCAGGTCGCGATTGTCCAGGAGAAAGCGCGCCAAGGCCTGGCCGCCCGCCCAGGCAAACGCCCAGAACGGCGGCGGCAGGCCGATCTCGCCGAGTTCCTCCTCGGTCTTTTGCCAGATCGGGACGGCTTCGTCGGCGACATGCAGGCGGATTTCTGGCACCAGCGGCACCGGCAGGAGCCTGGTGTTGTCGAGAATGAACCGACTGGGGTCGTCGGGCGCGGTCATGGCGGATGTCACCGGTTCAGCGCGTGCATGAACGCGTCGAGATCGGCATCGAAACGCTCCGGGGCTTCCGCAAACGGGCTGTGCCCGATGCCGTCGTAAAGGGTCAAAGTGCTGCCGGGCACCAATGCCGCGATGCGACGTCCGGATTCAGCGAGGACGACCCGGTCGTTCGCACCGTGAATGACCAGGGTGGGCACATCGATTGCCGCGAGCACGGCATCGGCGTCGATGGTCCGGCTACGCATCGCCTGGCGCACGGCGACGGGCACCAGCATGTTGTAGGCGATGATCCTGCGCATCTCCGCGTCGCCGGGCGGCGCTTCGAAACAGCGATCGATGAACGCGAGGGTCGCGTCGTTAGCCGCATAAATGTTGTCGTCGAGCATGCCGGCCGCCACGGCGCGCTGTTCATCGAGGTAAAGCGGGCCGGCCTTCTCGTTGCCGGCAACCGTGATCGCGCCGACATAGACCAGTCCCGCAAGTGCCGCCGTACCCTTTGCTTCCAGATACGCGTTGATCACATGCCCACCATACGACCAGCCGACAAGCACCGGACGGTCGATGGCGAGCGCCTCGATTACGGCCGCGACGTCCGCCCCCCAGACCGATTGCTCCCGATAGGCCTCGGCCTCGAGCGGCTTGTCGGACCGGCCGTGGCCGCGCAGGTCGAATGCGATCAGGCGGTAGCGTTCGGCAAGCGTCCCGCTAACCTGGCGGTGCCAGCACAGGTGACATTGATTGTATCCGTGAATTAGGAGAACCGCCGGACCGTCCGGATTGCCGAATTCGTAGGTCGCAATCCGCGTGCCGCCGCCGCCGTCGACGAATACCGGCGCGCGATAGGGCACCGGATCAGCCGTCATAGCCGCCAAGCTTGCAGATCCGTTTCCATTCCGCTGTGCTGACCGGTTGTACGGACAGGCGCGAATTCTTGACGAGCACCATGTCCTCCAGCTTCGGGTCGGCCTTGATCTGGTCGAGCGTCACCGGTTCGGGAAAAGCGCCGACCGCGGCGATGTCGACGCATTCCCACGTGCCGCTGCCGTCGGTCGAATCCGGATGCGCTTCGGCGATCACCTTGACCACGCCGACCACGCGCTTTTCGTTCACCGAATGGTAGAAGAAGCCAAGATCGCCTTTTTTCATCTCGCGCATGGTGTTGCGCGCCTGGTAATTGCGCACGCCATCCCATTCCGCACCCTTTTTGCCTTCCGCGACCTGCTGGTCCCAGGACCAGGTATTCGGCTCGGACTTGAACAGCCAATATGCCATCTGCACCTTTCCGTATTGAAGAGGGGAGGGCGTGGAGCCCGGTGAGCCCGATCGCGCCAAGTGTATCCGGAACCGGGCCGTCAGCGGTGAAGGAAGGCCCGGCGAGAGACGAGGATCTGTTCAAGCGCCGCTGCAAACCGGTCCAGATCGGCGTCGGCAAGCGGCAGGCTCAACGCGATGAAGCCTCGTTGCGCGACATAGAACCCGGCCGCAAGCAGGTCAAGGAACAGCAATTCGCGCACCCGGTCGTCGGCCGCCTGCAAGTCGGCCATACACGCAACAGGCTGGTCCGTCGGATGCAGGTTCATCAGCGATCCCATGCCGGTGAACTGAACGGCAACGCCGAGATCGGCTGCCTGCCGGTTCAACCGCTCCCGCAGCCGGTCGCCGCGTTCCGTCAGCGCAACGGCGACCTCCGGCGTATAGATCTCTTCGAGCGCGACGATACCGGCCGCCATGGTCAAAACGTTGTTCTGGAACGTGCCGGCATGGGCGATGGCATCGGGTCGCCGCGGGTCGAACAGATCCATCGCGTCGGCGCGCCCGCCGAAAGCCCCGAAGGACATGCCGCCGCCGACCCATTTGCCGAGCGTCATCAGGTCCGGTCGGATGTCGAACAAGGACTGCGCACCGCCGTGGCCGAGGCGCGAAGTCATCACCTCGTCGAAGATCAGGAAGGCTCCGGCCTTCTCGGTTTCCTCTCGGAGGCAGGCGAGGAAGTCAGCCGTGGCCGGAATGCAGCCCGATGCGCCCTGCATCGGCTCCAAAAGCACGGCCGCCAGATCGTCGCCATGCGCACGGATCGCCTCCCGCGCTGCCTCCGTGTCGTTATAGGGCAGCCGGATCCAGGGAAACGGCGCATTTGTTTCTATGCCTGGTTTGAACAGGAAGACGCCGCCATGATAGGCGCCCTCGAACACCATGATTTTTGAGCGGCCCGTCGCCGCCCGCGCGGTGGTGATCGCCATCATGTTCGCTTCGGTGCCGGAATTGGTGAACCGCACCTTGTCGATGGCGGAAAAGCGTTCGCAGACGCGTCTGGCAAAACGTGGTTCGTAGGTGTTGTGGGCCCCGAGATTGATGCCGTTTTGCAGCGCCGCGGTAATCGCCGCGCGGATGCGCGGATGATCATGGCCGAAGAGGCCGGCCGTGTACTCGCCGAGCAGGTTCATGAGACGATGCCCGTCGACATCGGTCAGCGTTGCGCCGCTGCCGCTTTCGGCCCGGAAGGGGAACGGGCCATGGAACAGGACGGTGCGCGTATTGCCGCCCGGCATGACCTCGGTTGCCTCGTCGAAGGCAGCGCGCGACCGCGGATGCGTGTCGGCGTAGCGCGCCCGGGCATCGGCGAGCGCGGCATCGAGATCTTCTGCTTCGTGCAGGACAGGGGCGGCGACGGTCATGGCGGATCTCCGAAGGGGTGGCTGCACTCTACAGCATTTTGTCGGCGCGCCAATGCACCGTCCGGCGCCCGGACGGGATCCGCCATCGGTCAGATGGACGGCGCGAATCCGCATCCCATGAAGCCGACCTTCACTTTACGTTCACCACTCTCCGGTTGCCTTGACAAGCCGGTCTCGCTGGCATCTTTTGGGAAAAACACTCCTTGAGCCTGGAAACGCCGCGCGGATATGGCGCGCCGTCTATTGGGGCATCGGTCGCCACCCGATGCCGGGAAGCACCAATTTCGGTCAGGCTGGTCCGCGGCTCAGGGGCAAAACGGACGTGTTCGTGCGTAAACCCGCATACCGCCTGCCTCACTTGACCTGGTCAGATGTCTTTCCGTTTCTGACCTGGGGGCCGAAGGTTACGCCTGCGTCCCTGCGCGCCGACCTGTCCGCCGGAATCACCAATGCCGCCATCGTGCTGCCACAGGGCGTTGCCTTTGCCGCGATCGCCGGCCTGCCTCCCGAATACGGCCTGTACACGGCGATGATCCCGCCGATCATTGCGGCCCTGTTCGGGTCGTCGATGATCATGATTTCCGGCCCGACGACGGCGATCTCGGCCGTCGTTCTCGCCGCCGTATCGCCGATGCACGAGGCCGGCACACAGGATTACATCGCGACCGTTTTGCTGCTGACGATCCTCGTCGGCGCCATCCAATTGGGCCTCGGCCTCGCCCGCGTCGGCCGCCTCGCCGCGTTTGTCTCCAATTCGGTGATGATCGGGTTTACGGCCGCGGCCGCCGTGCTCATCGGGGTCAGCCAGTTGCGCGGCGCGCTCGGCATCGAGGCCTCGACCGGCGGATCAGTCTACGACCGGATTGCCGCGATTGTTGTTTCGGCCTCGGCCGGTGTCGACTGGCGATCCGTGCTGATCGCCGGGGTCACGCTGGTTACGGTCGTTGTCCTGACGCGTTATGCGGCGCGTCTGCCGAACTTCCTGATCGCGCTTGGCGTCGGAACGGCCGCCTATTTCTGGGTTGGCGGACCGGACGTGGGCATCGCGACCGTCGGCTCGCTGCCGTCCGTATTCCCGTCTTTCTCGCCGCCTTCGGCTTCTCTGGAGGAAATCGGCAACCTGATGCAGAGCGCCACCGCCATCGCGCTGATCGGCCTCTTGGAGGCCGTCGCGATCGGTCGGTCCTTCGCGCCCCGCACCCATACCCGGTTCGACGCCAACCAGGAAATCGTCGGCCAGGGTCTGTCGAACATTGCCGGCGGTCTGTTCCAGGCCTACCCGGCCTCCGGCTCGTTCACGCGCAGCGGCGTCAATTACGAATCCGGTGCCCGAACGCCGCTGGCCGCCGTCTTTTCCTGCGGCGTGCTTGCGCTCATCCTGCTCGCCGTGGCGCCCCTGATTTCCTATATCCCGATCGCCGCGATGGCGGGTCTCATTCTTTACGTGGCCTGGCGCCTGGTGAATGCCGCGGAAATCAGCCACATCATCGAGACCAGCAAGAGCGAGACCGCCATTCTGGCGATCACCTTCCTCACCGGTATCCTGGTGGAACTCGAATTCTCCATCTTCATCGGGGTCATGCTGTCCTTTGCGACCTTCATTTCCCGCACCATGCAACCGAAATTCGCTGTCGGTGCCCCCGACCGGTCGATCAGCCAGCGGACCTTCCGCAACGCCGAGGCCTTCAATCTGCCCGAATGCCCGCAATTCATGATCTGCCGTTTCGATGGCCCGCTCTATTTCGGGTCGATCGACTTTCTCGAAGCCGAGTTCCGGCGGATCGCCGTGGAACGGCCGGGCCAGAAGCACATCGTCGTCAACCTGAAGGGTGTCGGCGACATCGATCTTGCCGGGGTCGATTCCATCATCCGCGAGGCGCGCCGGCGCAAGGAAACCGGCGGCGATCTCTATGCCATCAGCAAGGCGCCGCATTTCATCTCACGGCTGCGGCGCCTCGGGCTCTATCGCTCGATCGGCGAAGATCACGTCTTCATCGACAAGCAGGTCGCGATCGCGACCGTCGTGCCCAAGCTCGACAGGACGATCTGCGCAACCTGTACGAAGCGCGTCTTCCACGAATGTTCCTTCATGCCGGCACCGGACACGGACGAAGACCAGATTGTCGACGATCTGGAAGGGGCATCCGATACCGTGCCCGAGGAGGCGGTTTCGCCGGTTCCCGCGCCCCGGGAAAAGGATCCGGACCTGCATCCGTCCTGAAACCGGAAGGATTCTAGGCGATGTCCTCCATCGACGCCGGTTCAGGCGCCAGTTTTTGCCGCAACGTCGTCAGTTCCCGGCCATATCCATGTGCAAGGCGCGGGCGGGCATTCAGGAACGGCACCCAGTAGAAGCGCATCGTGAACGGATCGCCGCCGTCGCTCGGTGTCATTTCCCAATGCTCCCAGGTTTCCGGTGCCGTGTCGGCGAACCGGCCGAAGAAAAAGTGTCGGCGGTAGCGGCCGCTCACATGGCGCCATTGGTATGTCCAGATGTGGTTGCCGACATAGCCGTCGATGATCAGGTCGTCGCGACCCGTCTCCTCCGCCACTTCGCGCCTTGCCCCGGTTTCCGGCGTTTCGCCCGGATCGAGCGTGCCGCCGGGAACCTGCACGCCGGAATCCCGGTGCGCTCGCTCCCGAAAGACCAGAAGCCGGCCGCGATGCAGGATGTACACATAGGCCTTTTCGGCATCGAGTGGGCGCGACCGAGCCATCTCAGACTTTCACGCCGTGTTTGCCGTGTCCGAGCACCGGCGCCGCCGTTTCGTCGAGCGGCCAGCGCGACCGCGGCGCGAAGCCGAGACCGTCATCCTGGCCGCGGGCAAGCCGTTCCGCGCCGGCCCAGGCGATCATGGCGGCATTGTCGGTACACAGGTTTTGCGGGGGAACGATCAGATGCGCGCCGGCCTCTGACGCAACCGCGTCGAGGCGGGCACCAAGCACCTGATTGGCGGCCACGCCGCCGGCAAGCACGATCGTCGGCGCCGATCCGGCATAGTGCGAGCGGTAATGCGCGATCGCGCGCTCCAACCGGTGCGCCAGGATGTCGGCGATCGCCTCCTGAAAGCCGGCGCACAGGTCTGAAACGGCCCGCCGGTCGAGCGGGGAATGCCGTTCCGCGGCGAGACGGACGGCTGTCTTCAGGCCGGCAAACGACATGTCGAGACCCGCTCGGTTAAGCAGCGGGCGGGGCAGCTCGAAGCGGCCCGCATCGCCGTCGGCGGCGGCGCGTTCCACCGCCGGCCCGCCGGGAAATCCGAGATCCAGCAATTTGGCGGTCTTGTCGAAAGCTTCGCCGATTGCGTCGTCGATCGTCGTGCCCCAGCGTTCGTAATCCCCAAGGCCGCGCACCAGAAGGATCTGACTATGGCCACCGGAGACCAGGAACAGGAGAAACGGAAAGTGCACGCCGTCGGTCAGGCGGGCCGTCAGCGCGTGCCCTTCCAGATGGTTGACGGCAATCAGCGGCTTGCCGGTGGCAAAGGCAAGCGCCTTGGCCGTCATCACGCCGACAATGACGCCGCCGATCAGGCCCGGTCCGGCGGTTACGGCGATGCCGTCGATATCCGCCAATTCCGTCGCGGCGTCGCCAAGCGCCGCCGCGACGATGCCGTCGAGCGCTTCCACGTGAGCGCGTGCCGCGATTTCCGGAACGACGCCGCCGAAAGCCTGGTGTTTCTCGATCTGGCTGAGCACGACGTTGGACAGGATAGCGCCCGGCCCGGCCGACGTCGCATCGGCGGCCACGACGGCGGCGGCCGTTTCGTCGCAACTGGTTTCGATGCCGAGAACCTGCATTCTTCACATTCCCTGTCCGGCCTGCGGCCGTCCGCGATGTTTTCTACTTCCCTGTCGGGCCTACCGGCCCTCCGCGCCTCTTGTGGGTTTCTCGCCCTTATCTTCGGTCGACGGTCCGATGCGTCGACGGCAGCGATGCGACCGCGTCCGCAAAAGGCCGGCTGGTCAAACCGCCTTGATATCCCTTAGGGTTCCGGTCTAAGCCGAATGCGGCCTGTTCCGGGCCGAGAGCCATATCACTGGAGACCGTCATCGTGCAATCAGAGCCCATTCGCATCGGCACGCGGGGCAGCCCGCTGGCACTCATCCAGGCCCGGGAGACCCGATCGCGCCTGATGAAGGCGCTCGGTCTGGACGAAGACGCGTTCGAGATTGTGGTGATCACGACCACCGGCGACAGGATTCGTGACCGCCCGTTGTCGGAAATCGGCGGCAAGGGGCTGTTCACCAAGGAGATCGAGGAAGCGCTGTTCGATCATCGCATCGATCTGGCCGTGCATTCGGCAAAGGACATGCCGACCGTCCTGCCGGACGGTCTCGGCCTGACCGCCTTTCTGCCGCGCGAGGACGTCCGCGACGCCTTTATCGGGCGGGCGGCAAAGACCCTGGAAGACCTGCCGGAAGGGGCGGTGGTCGGATCCTCCTCTTTGCGCCGTGCCGCGCTGGTCCGCTCCCTGCGGCCGGACGTGGAGGTCATCCAGTTTCGCGGCAACGTCGAGACCCGGTTGAAAAAACTGGAGGATGGCGTGGCCGATGCCACATTGCTGGCCTATTCGGGATTGCGGCGCATGGGACTGTCTGAAGTGGTTACGTCGCTGCTTGATCCGAACGACTTTGTTCCGGCCGTCGCCCAGGGCGCGATCTGCATCGAATCCCGCCTTGATGACGACCGCACGCTGGAACGGGTCTCGCTAATTAACGACGCCGAAACCGAGACACGGGTCCGCGCGGAACGGGCCTTCCTTCATGTTCTCGACGGATCCTGCCGCACGCCGATCGCCGGCCACGCCCGGCTCGATGCCGGTCAGATGCATCTCGACGCCCTGATCGTGAAACCCGACGGCACGCTTGTCCATCGCACGGACCGGAATGGCTCCGCGTCCGACGGCGAGGCCCTCGGCCGCGATGCCGGCGCTGAACTCAAAGCTCTTGCCGGCCCGGACTTTTTTACGCCCTAGCCAAAATACCAAGAGGCGAGGAGGGCCGGAGGCCCGACCGGGAAGTTCATATTCATCGGGGCCATGCCCCGGAAGGAGAGTGCCATCCACGTCCTGGTCACCCGACCGATTGCGCAGGCGTTGAAGACGCGTTCGCGGTTGGAGGCGCGCGGCCATCGGGTGGCAATGGCGCCTTTGCTGGAAATCGTCTTTCGAACCTGTCCCGATATTGATGCGGATCGCTATGGAGCGATCCTGGTGACCAGCGCGAATGGTGTCGAAGGCCTCGTCCACCAGCAAAACGGAGCGTCGTTTCGCGCCCTTCCGCTCTATGCGGTGGGCGATCGAACGGCGCAAGCGGCAGAGCAGTGCGGCTGGACCGACATTCGCTCGGCATCCGGCACGGTCGACGAATTGGCTGCCCTTGTTTCGGACGACATGCCGGCGGACCCGTTCGCCTTGTTATACGCAGCCGGTGTCGACCGAACCGGCGATCTGGCGGGCGCATTGCGTGCCCGCGGATACGACGTTGACGTCGTCGAAGTCTATGAGGCCCGGACGGTGCCAATCTTGCCCGGACCGATCGTCGATGACCTACGAAACGGCCGGATCGACTGTGTCCTGCTCTATTCGGTGCGCACGGCACGCACGTTTGTCGAGGCCCTCAAGGCATCCCGCCTTTCGGACACGGTCGGCGGCTTGCGTATCGGCGTTCTGTCGGAACCGATCGCCGAAGTGATCCGTGCCTCCGGATACCGGGAGGTCATCGTTGCCGGAGAGGCGAACGAGCCGGCCTTGTTGAAGGCGCTCGGACTGGCCGGGATCGCATCCGGCAAAACCGGACGCCGAACCCAATTTTGACGCACCCGGCTGCCATACTTGACCCGATCGTTTTGAGGAACGGTCCGGAGAAAACCGAGGCGCGGGTCCGAAGGTTTGCCATCCGTATGCAAAACAACGCATGCAAACCCTTCCGGATCCGGTCTTTTGGCGTTGCGTTCTTGAACTAAAGGCCCTGAATTTTCAGTACCCAGCGTTGTGAGACATGGTATATCGAAAGAAGGATGGGTTTATGCGGGCGTCGGCGCGTTTCTTGGCTTTGACCTTCTGCACGATTGCCTGCCGATCGTCCGGACGCAGCCTCACGGCGACGCGGAACAAGCATCGAAGCGGTGGAGATAGAGACGCCCATGGCCAATGACAAATCTTCTTCCTCGGGCGGCAGCGGGTCTTCCAGGTCATCGAAGCGCGGCAAGCGAAAGCCGGTGACGATCGATCTCAAGGCAACCGAGGTCGACGCGGACAAGAAGCAGTCCGCATCAGGCGATCCTCAACGCAATCGGGCCTGGGGCACCACGGCCAAGGCGGGTGATCCCGGGTCGACACCGGCCGACACGAAAGCGGACAAACCCGCAGCAGAGACAGAACCGGTGAAGCAAGCCGGCCCGACGGGCGAAAAGGCACCGACGGAAACCGCCACTGAGGCAAAACCGGCGTCGGGGGAGGCCGCGAAACCTTCCGGAGCCGAAGCGCCCAAGGCCACAGGCGACCAGGCTGCGAAAGAATCCAAAGCCGAAACCCCGAAAGAACCGATTGCATCCGGCAGCACGACGGCGGCCGCCTCGTCAGGTCAGCCGGATGCGGCAAAGAAATCCGACGCCCCGGCGGGCAAGGCGACCGAACAGGTCAAGACCAAATCGGAGACCGCGCCGGCAACACCGCCTGAGGCGAAGACCGACGGGCAAAAGCCCGCTGCGACCTCGTCCGGCGCTGAAAAGTCCGCGTCCTCGCCGGAAAAATCCGAAAAATCAACGGCTTCACAGGATAGCGAGCCGGTCAAATCGGAAGAAAAGGCGTCGACGGGCGGCACTGAACCGCCGCCGCCGCCGCCGCCGACCGTTGCTGCGCCGCCACCGCGGCGCGGCGTCGGGGTCTTCGGCCTCTTGGCGGCCTCGCTTGTCGGCGGTCTCGTCGTGGCGGGCGCGCTTTATGGTCTTTTTGTCAACGGATCGCTGCCGATCGTGACGAAAGCGGAAATGGAAGCGCTGCAGAACACGCTCGAAGAATCCGGCAACGAAGTTGCGATCCTGGAAAGCCGTCTTGACGAAACCCAGGAAATCGTTGCCGAAAATGCGCGCGTCTTCACAACCGCCGTCGACAATCGCATCGATCTGGTGGAGCAGGCCGTCGACGCGCTGGCCGTCAGTGTGAACGATACGCGGGACGGACTGCAATCCACCTTCGACACGGTTATGGGTCAGGCCGCCGAACGTGCCGAAGCGCAGGCTGAGCGCGGCAATCTGATGGCCGACCGCCTGACCGGCCTCGAAGAGAGCACCAGCGCCCGTCAGCGCAGTCTGAACGCGGTGACGCGCGACCTTGCGCTTGCCGGCGACCGGCTCGACCGGGTCGAAGCCCTGCAGACCGACCTTCTTGACCTGCGCAAACTCGTTGAAACCGGTGCTGCCGGATCCGATGTCGCGCTGGCCTCGCTTGAGGAATCGATCAACGGCTTGCGGGACCGGGTCAACGCCCTCGCCGCGGCCTCGTCGACGGCTGTAATCGATGCCCGCCTGGCGGCACTGGAAGCATCGACCGGGGGCGTGGATGTGGTCGCGCGCCGACTGGGTACGCTGGAGGCCGAAGTCGATACAATCGCGACACGGGTTGCCGAGGCCCTGCGGTCCATCAATCCGGCTGAACCGAAGATCGACGAGGCCGTTGCTCGGGGACTGGCCGGGCTGGAACCCCGGCTTTCCGCCTTGTCGGCCGATTTGGCCGGCCTGCAATCCCGGCTGGCTGCGCTCGACGAGACTGCGACGGCGCTCGCTGAGGAAACCCGCTCCGCCCGCGATGCGCTGGCCGAAAGGGTCGACGGAAATGCCTCGGCTCTGGCCACGGCGGCGCTGGCCGGTGACCTGGAGGCCGCTGTCGCGCGGTTGTCCGAACTGGAAACGAAGGTCGACCAGCCGGGCGCGCTCGACGCCGCCGCGTTGGCTGTTGCGGCATCCCGGTTGAAGGACGCCGTGGATTCCGGCCGGCCGTTCGCCACCGAATTGGCAGCCGTCAAAAGCCTGACGGGAGAGGCAACGGATTTCTCCGCGCTTGAGGCAAGGGCCGAGGCGGGTGTGCCGCAAAAGGCGGATCTGATCGCGGCCTATCCTGCGGTCGCGCGGGCGATCGATGAAGCCATGGCGCCGCCGGAGCCGCAATCCGACGACGCGCTTGACCAGGTCCTGACCGGCCTGCGCGGTCTGGTACGCATCCGTTCCGTCGGCGAGAGCGATCCTTCGTCGGAGGCGATTGCCGCTCTGGCCGCCGCCGTCAAGGCCGGTAGCCTTTCCGAGATCCGCACGGCCTGGGAGGCACTGCCGGAACCCGCCAAGGCCGTTTCCGGCGATTGGGCCGAGCAGGTCGCGGCGCGGCTGACGGTCGATTCCATGCTGGCAGCGGTGACGGCGGACGTCGTCAATGCCGTTTCCGGCACAACGAACTGATCCCGAACGGGGGAACCGAGGTCAATCATGGTTCGTCTTCTTGTCACAATCGCGGTGCTGTTCGCCTTTGCGATCGGGTTCTCCTGGCTGGCCGATCAGCCCGGCACCATCACGATCACCTGGCTCAACCGGGAGGTCGACGTCGATCCCGTCGTCGCGGTGATTGGCCTGATCGTGTTTTTCGTTGTGCTGATGATCATCTGGACGATTCTGCGGATTACGATCAAGTCGCCTGAATCTCTGCGCCGGTTTTTCGGGCGCCGGCGGCGCGACAAGGGATATGAGGCTTTGTCCTCGGCGCTGATCGCGCTCGGGTCCGGCGATTCGGTTGCCGCCAAGCGCTATGCCAAGGACGCTCGCAAGCACCTGAAGGGTGCACCGGTCACGCAATTCCTCGAAGCCCAGGTTGCCCAGCAGGAAGACCGGGCGAACGACGCCCGCGCCATCTTCGAGAACCTGACGGTCGAGGACCGCACCCGCCTGCTTGGTCTGCACGGCCTGTTTCTGGAAGCCCGTCACCAGGGCGAGGATGCGGCGGCAAGACATTATGCCGAACAGGCCTTCGAGAAAGCGCCGCATCTGCCCTGGGCCGGTCAGGCTCTGTTCGACATGCAATGTGCCGAGCGCGATTGGGAAGCGGCGATGAAGACGCTGGAGCAGAACCAGCACGCCAAACTGATCGATCGCAAGGTCGCTCGGCGCAAGCGCGCCGTATTGCTGACCGCGCTGGCCCAGGAACTGGAGGATGGCGATCCGGATCGTGCCCGTAAGTTGGCCGTCGAGGCACACGGTCTGGCGCCGGAACTGATTCCGGCCGCTGTCATCGCGAGCCGTCTGCTTGCCCGCTACGGCGACATTCGCAAAGCCGCAAAGATCCTGGAAACGGCCTGGAAGAAGGATCCGCATCCCGACCTCGCCGATTGTTACGCGTATGTGCGGCCCGGCGATTCCGTGCAGGACCGGCTGAAGCGCGTCGAGAATTTTGCTAAATTGCGGCCGAACTCGCCCCAGGGTGCCATGGCGCTCGCCCGCGTGGCGATCGATGCCGGCGCGTGGCCGATGGCACGCGATGCGTTGAAAAAGGTCGTGCGCTCCAACCCGACACAGCAGGCCTTTATCCTGATGTCGGAACTGGAAGAGGGCGAGCACGGCGACCGCGGCCGTGTCCGCGAATGGCTCGGCCGCGCCGTGCGCGCGCCGCGCGACCCGGTCTGGACGGCGGACGGGGTCGTCTCCGACGAATGGGCGCCGATCTCGCCGGTGAGCGGCCGGCTCGATGCCTTCGAATGGAAGGTACCGCTGGAGGATCTCGACGATCATCCGGGCGCGCTGATCGAGGATTCCCTGCTGGACAGCCTGCCGCCCCCGCCGCGTGTCATTTCGCCGGAGGAGACGGAAAAGGTGATCGACGTGGAAAGCCGCGCTGCGCCAGCCGCCCCGAAAGCCGATCCGATTCCTGAAAAGGCTGCCGGATCGGCACAGGACGCCGGCGCCGCTTCCGGCTCGGATGGAGTAACCGACGCCTCCGTGATGCCTAGCGAGAGTGTCGATACCGACGCGGCCAAGGCGGAACCTGTGGCGGCCAATGATGATCGCAAGGCGGTCGACAGCTCTTCGGAAGAGGTGTCAGCCGAAACGCCGGATGACGCAAGCAAGGCGAACGGTAAGGACCCGAAACCGGAGGAGTTTCCGTTTTCCGGTCGCCCCGACGATCCGGGCACAGACAAGAAGAAGGCCGAGCCGGCCGAAGCGAAGCGGTTCAGCCTGTTCTCCTGATCGCGCGGCCGTCAAACCGCCCGCCAAAAGAGCCGCCGAGCACGGGTGCCGGCCCAGAATCGTATTGGCAAAACGCCGCGAATATGGCATGAGCCTTCCCGGCGCCGCTTTAGCTCAGTTGGTAGAGCATCGCATTCGTAATGCGGAGGTCGCGTGTTCGAGTCACGCAAGCGGCACCATATCTTCTCTCACAACACACGCTTGCATCAGGTCCTTGCTGGGCGCCCGTCGCCAGACGGGCCGGCCATCCGGATTCGACCGAGACGGCCCGATCATGTGCCGCCGGACGGCGCCGGCACAACGGACGGACCGGTCGCCGCGACGTCGCCGGCCGGGACAATGCCGCCAAAAAAACAGAGCGCGATCAACAGGGCCAGAAACATGTATGCGATGCTTTTGTAGAAGATGGCAATCTTGGCATCGGAATGGATCTTGCGCTCAGTCCACACCCGTTTGTCGGCACCGAAAACAAGGCCAAGCAGCCACAAGAGTGTGCTTCCAGGTGCCCGGAAAGAAACGTCGACCGGGCTGGCGTCGCCGATCTTGCCGGTCAGTCTAATACCCGTCACCTGTTCGCCGATCTCGTTCTCGATTTCCAGGGCGTTTCGCACGGCTCCTAGGAGCAGGCGGTGATACCAGTGCCGATCGATGAAATAGAACAGATAGCTTGCAAGGACGATGGCCGCGAGAACCGGAAGGGCGGTGTGCACTTCAATGGGGCCGATGGCAAAGTAAGGATCCGTCACCCGGCTCAGAATGACGCCGATCAAGGCCAGAAGTGCCGTCACCACCGTGATGTAGTAGTTCCGGATTTTCATGCAGATTTCGTTGAAGTGCTGCTGCACGTCGACCGACTGTTTCCAGGCCTCGATCGTGTATTTCAATTTGTCGGGCGGCGTTTCAGCATTCATTCCGCTTTTCCGTCGAAGTCATAGAGATCCAGAATTTCCTTGAAGCCGTTTTCGAGCGTGTGGTCGGGAACCATGTTGCGCTCGTGAATTTCCTTTTCCCGTTGAACGTCCGCGTCGGTCCAGTGCGTGACTTCGCGCAAGAGCTGGTATTCGGGGCGATCCTGCGCCTTGCCGTACTTCGCCCAGGCGTGATCGATCCCGGCATCCTTGGCCATCGCGATGTCCTTGTGAAGGCTGTCACCGACATAAACGCACTTGTGCGCGGGAGTATGAACGGACCGAATGATTTCCTGAAGAATGTGCGGGTTCGGTTTGAGTTCGCCTTTCGGCGTGTGCCGATGATCCGTCTTTTTGAAAGCGTAGTGCTCGGTCGGATACTTCCGGATGTCTGCCCGGCTGATATCGGCCGGAAGGGCGTGATCTTCCGGCGAAAAGAGATAGTCGATCAGCCCGTCGAGTTCGAGTTTGCGGACCCGGTAGGCCGAGTAGAAAGCCATGGATTCGGTGTATCCGATGACCGTGCATCCGCGGCTCTTCAGGAGGGCCAGCGTTTCCAGCACGCCCGGATACAGCACCAGGGCCTCCTGTCGTGCCTGGCGAAAACTGTCGATGGCATCGGCGAACGCTGTGGTAATCGGTTTTCCATCGGCATATTTCTGTAACGACGGCACTTCCTCGAGCAGGAATGCGTATTCGCTCGTACCATGAAGCTGATGCACGGTGCGTATTTCAGTTTTCAGGAGCTCTTCGTCGATCTTGGTCTGATCGACAACCGATTTGAGCATTGACGAAAACGACCGATACCAGATGTCAACCCAATCAAAGAGTGTGTTGTCCAGATCCGTAATGAGTACAGATTTTTTCACCCGTCAGACCCCTGGTTCGAACCGCGTGCACATCGACCCCGCCGATCCGTTTGGGACCAGAATTTCCGGTCATTTGCAAGCGAATGCGCCCGCTCCGGGCCGACCTGCAAGGTCGGACAGGAACGAAGGTACGCTCGGGGGACGGCCATGAGCGATGAGGAAGATCTGGTCGACTGCCGTGCGCTGGCCGATAATTGGGCAAGCAGGCGACGGCCCGATCGGCAATGGCAGGACAGGCTCGCGCGGCTCGAACTGGATCCCGATGCCTCTCTCACCGATCTTGAGGATGACGATTGGGGTGATGCGGAACCGTTCGGCGATCTGCCCGACCTGCACGCCTTGCGCTACATGTCGCTCAAACTGCTCACCATCGATGATCTGCTCACATTGCTTCTTTGGGGAGGTCTGACGCCCTACACGGCGCGGCTCGCGCTCGGCTGCCTTGAGGATGATCCGCTGCTCGGATCGGGGTCGCTCGAAGGCTGGCTGCTCGAATATTCTGCGCGCGCGCTGGTTATGACCGATGCTCCGTCATCGGCCCGTTCGGCCGGATCGATGGCATTTCAGGCGCGCCTCGAGGCGACGTATCGTGAGGCATTGGCGCGTCTCCACGACAAGGTTCGCGATGTGGCCCAAAAGGAGGGTCTCGATCCGGAAGGCGCCATCGCCGACATGGAGGACGGGCACCGCGGGCGGCGGCTTAACCCGATATCCTCGCTGGAAAAGACGCGGCAAAGCCTCGCACGGACCGCGGATTACCTCTGGCCCCGCGAGATCTGCCTGCAGGCGGAGGCGGACATTCTTTTTCGCGGCAACAACCGGTACGAACACCTGCCGGATCGTCCGGCCCGGTCCGGCGACAGGAGCCTGGAGGATTGGGACAAAAGCAAGTTTCCCGACATTGTCCGCTCGGTCCGGTTTGAAATCGTGCGGGACGGCGCGCGGTTCAGGCTGACGTTCGAAGCCAATCCTCCGACGGTTCTGCAAAACCGGGTCGGCCTGGCGTTTGATAGCGTCGGGGCTGCGCGGGAGGAGGCGGAAAGGCGTTTCGGGCTGCCGAGGGATGCGTGGAAAGGTCCGGCATAATCGGTCGTCGGTGTGCGGGGCTGTTTGGGCCACGGGATCCGCCGGCCTGTCGGACGGCATTACCAGCCACGCTGGATCCGCCGGTCAAGCCGTCGGATGACGTGTTGGGGGACGGTTGGCAGTTTCTTTTCGCGGCTTGGCGCGTGCCGGATTGGCTCTCCAACCTAACGTCATGCGCCGTCATTGCACGGTGTGTTGAGGACAGGCTGGCGTCTTCTTTTTCAGGAGCTCCGCACGTGCCCGTATAGGTATTACCGCACAGCCCCATAGTCCGTCATCGCACGGCGTGTCCGGGCGATCCAGAGGCGCTGACGTTGGCGCCCGGCAGGCTGGATCTGCCGGACCCGCCGGCGGATGACATATTGGGGAATGGGATTGTCCCTTCCTCCCCGTTGGCAAGGCCCTTCAACGACGCTCGCTATCCTTGGGTCGTCTCCACTCGCTTCATTGCAAGTGACCCGGAAAATGCTAACCCGCGCGGGCTGCTTCTTTCTTGAGGGCACCAAGAAGCTGCTCCACAAACCGCCTCTTGGCACTCGTTGCCGGCGCGATCACCCCAAGACGGCGGGTGAGTGGCGGCTCTCCGAAGGAAAAGTGTTTGAGGTTTTTCGGCAGCGAACGGACACGCCCGAGCGGAACGATCGAGACGCCGAGGCCGGCGCTCACCATCGACATCACGCCTTCCAGCGTGTCGATCTCCATCTCCGAGCGGATGGCGATTCCGGCTTCGGTCAGACAGGCTTCGATCAGGCCGGCGACCCGCGCCTGCCGGTTGAACCGCACATAGGGATTGCGCTCCAGAACTGTCCGGAAATCGTCGCCCGGTGCGTCCTTTGCGGCGATGGCGACAAGCGGTTCCTCCTGGAACAGGTGAAAGGAGAACCCGGCCGGCAGGGTCGCCGGTTCCGTTGCGACGGCCACGTCGATCCGGCCGGCGATCAGCGCCGCTTCCAGGTCATGGGTCAGGCCGGTGGTCAGGCGGATCTGCAATCCGGGTGATTGCCGGCGCATGGCGGCAAGCGCTTTCGGCAGCAGGCCCGACACGACAGTGTGCACCGCACCGAGCCGCAACAAGCCGTCCTCACCGGATTTTTTCAATGAGGCTGTCAGCCGCTCCCAGTCCCGGATCAGGTCGCGCGCCCGCTCCACAAAATCGCGGCCCTCGTCGGTGAGCGGCGGCGGACGGCGGCTGCGATCGAACAGGACCAGCCCGACTTCGTCCTCAAGCGCCTTCATCTGGACGCTGATCGACGACAGCGACACGCCGAGTGCCCGCGCCGCCTCGTTGAAGCTGCCATGGTCGGCGACCGCGAGCAGCGCATAAAGGGTTTTGACGTCCATCGGTCAGATGGCGATCCGCCAGATCACATCACTTCGCGCTTTCGGTCGTCGGTCTCGCCGTAGCGGTGCAGGGCCGGCGGTTTCAGACCGTCATAGAGCGAGGCTATTTTCTGGTTCACCGCATCGCCGTGCTGGGCAAACAGCGACGCGCCGGTCAAATCGCTGTCGACGATGAACGGGCCGAAATTCTCCACGCGGAACATCCACATCGCCTGCGCGATACCGAGATCGTCGAGCCAATGCACGGCCTCCACGCCCTTGACGCCGCGCCCGAGCAGGGCGCCGGTGCCGTATCCCACCGTCGTCAGATAGACCGCGCCGCGCGGCGCCAGGATCTTTTCGTAGTCCTCTCGCGGCATGCCGCCCTTGCCGATGACGATCTTGGTGCCGGTCAGGTCGAGCCACTCGGCCATCCATTTGGAGAACCGGAACGAGGCGGTCGCCGTCACTCCGCCGATGCGGTAGCTGTCGCCTTCCGGTGCGGCGGCCGGCGAACAGTGAAAATTGACGTTGCTGACGGCCGCAAGGTTCTCGACCGGCAGTGTCCAGCCCTCGCCGAGCACCCGTTGATAGACGCCCTCGCGTGCCGTGTAGACAATACCGTCGAGAAACACGATGCCGCCCGGTTCGAGCCGGGCAATGTCTTCCGGCGTGGCCGGAAGGCTCAGCCGGTATTGCTTAAGTCGGCTTTTTCCGTCTGCCATGCGACGCTCTCCCTGCGCATATAGGGGGTGAACCATTGCGGGTCGGTACGATAGGTGATCCGGCCGTCGGCATGTACGCGCGCGGTTGCCCGCCGCGAGCTCAGGCAGAACGTGTGCACGCTCACCGGCATGCCGCCGGTATGGGTGAAGCCGGCCTCGATATGGCAATCCACCACCATGGACGATCCGACAAAACCCATGGCGCCCATGCCGATCGAATTGCCGAGTTCCTTGAATTCCAGTTCCAGCTCGGCAATTTTCGGATCCGGATTGCGGTCGCCGACCACCCGGAGGCAGGCCGCCTGCTTGCCCAATTGCATGCAGGTATCCTTGGAGCCGCCGACACCGACGCCGACGATCGCCGGCTGGCAGGCAAGCCCGCGCTTGCCGAAGGCGATCAGCGTGTCGAGCAGGAAGCGCTTGATGCCGTCGACTCCGTCGCCCGGAAACAGCATGCGGTAATCGGTGCCGAACAGACCGCCCTTGTGCACCGTTGTGATGTCGATCCAGTCGGCGTCCGGCTCAAAACTCCATTCGACTTCCGGTGCGTTGAGGCCGACATTGTTGTTGTGTTCGGTGCGCCACAGCGGATGCACACGGTTCGGCCTCAGCGGTACGTCGAGCGTTGCCCGCGCCGTTGCCGAACGCAGGCTGCGCTCGACCCCGACGAAGCCTTCGTCGACCCGGGCATTGTTGCCGACCTTGACGTAATAGCGCGGCAGGCCGGTATCGGCGCACATCGGTCGCCGGTCTTCGGTTGCCGCTTCGTAATTGTCGACCATGGCCTTCAGGACAAAGGCGCTGAGATCGCCAGTTTCCAGGTCGATCATGCCCTTGATGCCGGAAAGGTAATCGTCGGGGATGTCGATCGCCGCCTTTTTCATGATTTCGTAGGCGGCTGTTTCGATGGTCGCGTTTTCGATCATGAAAGAAACTCCGGGTCAGGCGGCATTGGGCGGCGCGCCGGCTTCGTCGTCGATCAGGCTTTCGCCCGGCCGCACGATGTCGAAGGTCACCGGCACCATGTCGAGCGAAAGCCCGTCCGGCCCTTCCTGCACGCGTGTATAGGCGGTGGTCTCGAGCGCGCCGGTCTCCGGAAAGTCCTCCCGGAAATGCGCGCCGCGGCTGTCTTCTCGGCCCTGGGCCGCAAGCGCGATCACCTGGGACACGCCGACGAGGCTGTCGAGATTGAGCCAGTCGTGCCAGGTCAGGTTGAAAGCGCGGTCGCCGTCGGCAAGGCCCGACTGGGCGATCTCCGCGGCATAGTCC
>JANQQB010000503.1 GCA_028285165.1 Rhodobiaceae bacterium | reverse complement strand
TGCCGGTCGATGCGAATGCGGTCGGGGACGGTACGGTCCGGCTGGCCCTGTCGCTTGCCGACGGAACACAATTCGAAAACACGATCCCGCACGGCGTTCGCGACAACGAACCGCCGGTCACACGCACCAGCGAAGTGCGGCTGGCACCTGGCCAGACCGTGTCGCTCGATCCGGATGTGGTCAGCGGCCTTCGAACCGGCACCGGCACGGTAACGGTCTCGGCAACCGGGGCCGGACGGCTCGATGTCGCCGGCATCGTGCGCTCGCTCGACCAATATCCCTATGGCTGTTCGGAACAGCTGACGAGCCGCGCATTGCCGTTGCTCTATGTCGACGAGGTTATTCTCGCGGCCGGTCTAGCCGGCCAGGAAAGCGTGCGCGACCGGGTGCAAAAGGCGATTGCGTCGGTGCTCGCCAACCAGACCTCGTCCGGCGGGTTCGGGCTCTGGTCGCCCGGTGCCGCAGACCTCTGGGTCGAGGCCTATGTGACCGATTTCCTCAGCCGGGCGCGGGACCGCGGCTATGTCGTGCCGGACCAGGCTTTCCGCCTGGCGCTCGACAATCTGAAGAACCGGCTTGCCTATATCCAGGATTTCGAACGCGGCGGGGAAGCAATCGCCTATGCGTTCTATCTGCTGGCGCGTCACGGACAGGCGGCGATCAGCGACCTGAGATATTACGCGACCGCCAAGCTTGAGGCCTTCGCGACGCCGCTCGCCAAGGCGCAGATGGGGGCCGCGCTCGCGCTCTACGGCGACCAGACCCGCGCCGCACAGGTGTTCCGCGTTGCGGTCAGCGAGCTTCAGCAACCGGTCGAGCGACGCGGCTGGCGGGCCGATTACGGATCGCGGCTGCGCGACCGTGCGGCGATCCTGACGCTTGCCGCCGAAAGCGGCCTGCCGTCTGTCGATGCCTCGCTGATGGCGACGGATCTCGACGACGCGTGGCGGGGCCAGTCGGCGCACAGCACGCAGGAAGAGGCCTGGGCGCTGATGGCCGTGCACGCACTCACCCAGGGCCGCGCAAAACCCGCGCTCTCGGTGAACGGAACCCCGCATGACGGGCCGCTCTTCCGGCGCTTCGGGCTCGACGCGCTCGGGCAGGGCGTAGCGATCGGCAATCGCGGTAGCGAACCGATCGACATCGCCGTCACGGCGCGCGGTGCGCCGCTGCAACCGGAACCGGCCGGCGGCACGTTCGCCTCGATCACCCGCGGGTATTTCGCGCTCGACGGCGCGCCGGTGGACCTTGCCGCGATCGGCCAGGGCGAGCGCTTCGTGTCGGTCGTGACCGTCATCTTCAACGATGAGCAGAAAGGCCAGATCATCGTCGACGATCCGCTGCCCGCCGGCTTTGAGATCGACAATCCGAACCTGTTGCGCAGCGGCGATGTCGCCGCGCTCGACTGGCTGAAGCCGACGGCCAACGTCAAACACCGGGAGTTCCGGGCCGACCGGTTCATCGCCTCCATCGACCGGAACGAGACAGATCAGGCCCGGGTCGTGCTTGCCTATGTCGTGCGGGCGGTCTCGCCGGGCCGCTTTGCGCATCCGGCCGCGATCGTCCAGGACATGTACCGGATGGAGCGGGTGGCGCGGACCGGTTCAGGTTTTGTGGACGTGATCGGTCCGCTTCGGTGAGGCCCTGAGCGGTGTCGGGCATTCTCACTGGTCTCAAGAGGAGGACGGCGCTTGTTGGCGCTGTGGCCGCGGCACTCTGCGCGCCGCTCGCGGCCGTTGCGGTGCTGAAGTCCGGCGTCGACAAGGCTGCCGGGCCGGTGCCGCAAATCGAGTCCTCGATGCTGGTGGTTGATCGCTCGGGCCGGCTGCTGCGCCCGTTTCCGGTGGCCGACGGCCGCTGGCGATTGCCGGCCGAACCCGACCGGGTCGATCCGGATTACCTGAAAATGCTGATCGCCTTCGAGGACCGGCGCTTCGCCGACCATCGCGGCGTCGATGTTCGGGCGCTTGCCCGGGCCGGCCTGCAATTGGGGCTGAACGGTCGCATAGTTTCCGGCGGGTCGACGCTGACGATGCAGGTCGCGCGTCTGCTTACGGGCGGTCCGACCCGCAATGCCGGGCGCAAGCTCGATCAGATCCTGTCGGCGCTGGCGCTTGAAGAGCGCTTCGATAAGCCGGAAATTCTGCGCCTTTACATGAACCTGGCGCCGTTCGGCGGCAATATCGAAGGGGTCCGTACGGCGTCTCTCGCCTATTTCGGCAAAGAACCAGCCCGCCTGTCGGCGGCCGAGGCGGCCCTGCTGGTCGCTTTGCCCCAAGCGCCGGAAGCGCGGCGTCCTGATCGGCATCCGGAAGTCGCCCGCCGCGCTCGCGACCGGGTTCTGGCCCGGGCTTTGGAGGCCGGATTGATCGACCGGCGGGCCTATGAGCGGGCGCTCGCGGAACCTGTGCCGACAGGCCGACGTGCCATGCCGATGCGGGCGGCGCATCTGGCCGAACAGGCCCGGGCGCGCCAGCCGGCGGTCGACAAAATCGCGCTGCGCATCGATGCCCGGATGCAAGCCGGATTAGAGGACCTTGCGCGCGAGGTCGCCGAGCGAGCGCGCAAGCGGTTTTCGCTTGCCATTCTGGTCGCCGATATCCGCAGCGGCGATGTGCTCGCCTCGGTCGGATCGCCGGATTATTTCGACCGAAGATCCGACGGGTTCATCGACATGACCCAGGCCGTGCGCTCGCCGGGCTCGACGCTGAAACCGCTGGTCTATGCGCTCGCGTTTTCGACCGGGCAGGCACACCCGGAGAGCCTGATCGACGATCGGCCGGTTTCATTTGCCGGCTATGCGCCAACGAATTTCGATCGCGACTATCTCGGCACGGTCACGGTGCGCGACGCCCTGCAATTGTCGTTGAATGTGCCGGCTGTCCAAGTGCTCGATGCGGTCGGGCCGGTGCGCCTGCTGCAGAGCCTGCGCCGTCTCGGTGCGCGACCGGTCCTGCCGGACGACACGACGGCCAATCTGGCGATCGGGCTCGGCGGGATCGGCCTCAGCCTGCGCGACCTCGTGACCGTCTATGCCGGACTGGCCGCTGGCGGTGTCGCCGTCGATCTCAAGATCGCCTCGGATGCGGACGGCGACGATCAGGATCTGCGCCGGGTCTTCGAACCGCGTGCCGCGTGGATGACGGCCGACATTCTCGCTGGGACACGCGATCCGAACGCCGTGACCGGGCGCGGGTTTGCCTTCAAGACCGGCACGACCTACGGCTATCGCGATGCCTGGGCGATCGGCTTCGACGGGCGGCACGTTATCGGGATCTGGGCCGGGCGTCCGGACGGCAAGCCGGTTCCGGGGCTTGTCGGCATCGACGTCGCCGCGCCGGTTCTCGCCGATGCCTTTGCCCGGATCGGGCCGCTGGTACCGCTGCCGCCGGCGCCGCCCGGTGCAAATCCCAGACGGACCGTCGATCTGCCGGCCCGGCTGCGCCATATCGGGCGCGCGGCCGATGAACGATCGACATCGGCCGGCGGACCGCAACTCGCCTATCCGCCTGATCGCGCCCGCATTGCCTTGACGGAGAGCGCCTCGGCGGCCGGGCCGCTGCCGTTGAAGGTGCGCAACGGCAAGATGCCCTATACCTATTTCATCAATGGAACACCGATTGCCCGACGGCTTTATTCGACCAGCGCGGAATGGGTTCCGGATACACGAGGCTTCGTCGATATCGTAGTCATCGACGCGGCCGGACAATCGGCGCAGGCGCAGGTCTTTCTCGAATAGTCATCTTCGCGAAACACAACACCGATTTGCCTTTTCGACGTGGCACGGATATCGGAACGCATCATGTCGACTGCGATCAGACGCAAGCTCACGACAATCCTGGCAGCGGATGCCGAAGGCTACAGCCGGGCCATGTGCTCCGACGAGGTGCGGGCTTTCGAGGCGCTGCACAAGGCTCGGGACGTTTTCGGCAAGTTCATCGCCCTGCATAACGGCCGCATCGCCAATACGGCCGGAGACGGCATGATCGCGGAATTCCCCTCTGTCGTGGAAGCGGTGCAATGCGCCATCGATGTGCAGCGCCAGCTTTCGGTGGTCGAAACGTGTGCCGGTTCGGATGCCGAGCCGCTGCATTTTCGCATCGGCGTTCACCTCGGTGACGTCATCGTGGATGGCGAGGATCTGCTCGGGGAGGGGGTCAATCTTGCTGCGCGGCTGCAGGCGATGGCCGAGCCGGGCGGCATCCTGATCTCGCAACAGGTTTACGATCAGGTCCACAACAAGCTGACCGTCGGCTTTACGTTTTTAGGATCGAAACGGCCCAAGAATTTTGCCGAGGACATTCCGATCTATGGCGTGGCGCTAGCTGGCGACCGCCCGAAGGCCGTTGTCGCCGATACCGGTCGGGAGCGCCCGCCGTCGCCGGATTCGGTGCCGGAAGCGCAACCGGGGTCGGTCGAACCGCCGAAGGAAATCGATACGCCTCGTACACTCATGAGGCAGTTTCGATGGGCCGGGATCGCGGCGGCCGCCTTTGTCGCGGTGGATCTCGCCACCGGATCGTCCGTCTGGGCTCACTGGCCGGTCCTCGTCATCGCCGTTGTCGTCGGCTGGACTGCCGTGCCGGCGCTGACGAGGGGCGTCGCGCCGCCCTTTCTGGGGCGATACCTGGTTATCGTCGCGGCTCTGTTCGTGATCAACCTGTTGACCTGGAAGGGCACGTTGTGGGCGATCTGGCCGGCCGGCGCGCTTGCTTTTCTCGCCTGGATGCGCCGCTGGTTTTCGCGCACGGCCTAATCAGGGTGCGACGGTCAATCCGTCGATGTTATGTCGGGCGATCAGGTCGGCGATAAACCCGCTCTGCTTCACCTCGTCAACAAAATCCTGCAGGAAGCCGGCGGCTTCATCGTTCGCACGGCTGGTGCCGATCGCCTGCTGCACGGCCATGAACTTACCGTCGAGGATGCGGGCGCCGGGCAGCTTTTCGACATCGCTCAAAAGCCGTGGCCGAAGGCCCGCAAGGGCATCCAGGTTTTCCGCGACGAAGGTCTCGTAGGCGCTGTCCAGACTGTCGGTGCGGACCAGTTCGGCGTTTCGGATGTTGCGTTCCAGCCAGAGACCGTAGGCGGCACGGCCGGTGACGGCGATGCACGTGCCGGCTCGGTCGACCTTTTCCAACCTTTCGATCGGCGATCCGGCCGGGACCAGATAGGTCGCCTCGATTTCCACATAGGCGGAGGTGAACGCGATCTTTTCCGCGCGCTGCGGTTCGGCGCCGATCAGGCCGATGTCCCAGGTATCGGTATCTGCCGCGTCGGCAAGCGCGCCGGGCGAGGGGAAGGTGACATAGCGCACCGGCACACCGAGCCGGCGGGCGATTTCAGCCGCCATATCCGGCGCCACGCCGACCGGATCTCCGTCGGGCGTGCGATCGCTGACGAGCAGGAAGTTGGACAGGTTGATGCCGGCCCGCAGGGTGCCCGTCGGCGCCAATTGTCTGATGATCGTCTCGTCCATGGTCCGGCGTCTCCTTCCTGATCGGTGCACCGTCGAGGTCCGCCCCGGCGGTGTGCCCATGAGCCATGGATGCCGGAAATCCGCAAGCACGGGACCATCATGTTTCAGCATGAATTCCGAACTGGCGGCGCTCTGCCGACCTTGTTCGTCCAAGGCCGGACGACCGCATGCCGCCTTCGGGTCCGCGCTTCCAATACAATGCTGCCAGCGGTCTGCTGCCCAAGGGTGTAGGGCAACCGGTGAGGGGATCGATCGAGACGGCGAAAGAGGCAGACATGATTACAGGTGGTTGTTTGTGCGGAGCGATCCGGTACGAAGCGAGCGGTGTGGCGCTGGGTTCGGGATATTGCCACTGCCGAAGCTGCCGACATCATACCGGTGCGCCGGTCGCGGCTTTTGTGGTTTTCTCGGCCGAACAGGTGCGGTGGACGTCCGGCAAGCGGGCCCGGTTCGAATCGTCCCCCGGCAAATTCCGGGCGTTTTGCAGCACATGCGGGACGTCGCTCACCTGGGAGGGACACCACGACGGAACCGATCTGATTGAATTCCATATCAGTACGCTCGACGATCCGGATGCGTTTCCGCCGAATGAACACACGCATTATCGCGAGAAGATCGCCTGGCTTCACCTGTCGGACGAGCTGACCCGATATGAGTCCGGGATGTACTGACGGTGCCGGACTTGAGCCGCCGAACGTCCACGATGGACTACCCAGGTCGTGGCGTGAAACGACTTATCCTTGATCTTCCCGGGAATAACGAGGTCCCCCGCAGCGTTTCCCTAGCCAGAGGCTGGCGAGCGAAAGGAAACGCCGATGATGACCGTGATGTGCCCCAAGATGGGCGCCCGCCACACACAGCCGGTGACCCGATGGGAAGCGCCCCTCGGGGGACGCGATGTCTGGCTACTCTCGCGACGCGCTGGCAAGCCAGGTCGGCTGAAATATTCACGGCGCCGCATGCTCGAAGAGGCGAGGCGTCTCGGCCTTTCGGTGCGGCTTGTCGATGCGCGTGCGGTGGAAATCATTCGACGCCCATCCGGTCGGACCCGGTATCGGTATGAGGGGCGCGACATGTCCTTGCCCTGTGCCGCGTTCGCCCGCGCCGGTGCGTATTCGGACCTGGCTGCCCGCGCCGTCGTCGCCTCCCTTGAGGCCGACGGCGTTGCCTGTTTTCCCGGCGCGCGCGGCCTTGCCTTCGGGGTGGACAAGCTCGCAACGGCCATCGCTCTCGAACGGGCAGGGCTTTCCTGTCCGGCGACGATTGCATTACGACCCGGCCAGGACACCAGCGCCCTTTCCAGCATCATTGGTTATCCGCTCGTTGTGAAGCCGCTGGCCGGCCTGAAAGGCCAGCACGTCTCGCTTTGCCGGACGCCCGCTGACTTGGCATCTGTTCTCGAGAAGACCGGACACAAACGGCAATTGCTTGCCCAGGCCTTCGTTTCGGAAAGCGCCGGTCAGGATCTGCGCATTCTTGTTGCGGGTGGTCGGGTCGTCGCCGCAATGGTGCGCGAGGCGCCGAGCGGCGAATTCCGATCCAATGTCGCGCTTGGCGGACGGGCACGCGCCGTTGCCGCGCCGCGCGAGGCCGAGCAGATCGCGCTGAAGGCGGCTCAGGTGCTCGATCTTCAGATCGCTGCGGTCGACCTTCTCTTTTGTGCGGAAGGTTTCACGATTTGCGAAGTCAATGTGGCGCCGGGCTTCGAGGCCCTCGAAACAGTTACGGGCCTCAATGTGGCGGGCGCCATGATGGGTCTGGTTCCCGAACGTCCCTTGGCGGAAAACGGCTTAAGCGCGGCTGCATTGGTCTGAAGGACAGCGTCCGTCCGCGCCGATCAGGGCGTTGCGCTTGCCTGGAGGCGGTAGAGCCCGCGCACGACAGGGCCGTCGACGCCGGCCTCGGCAAAGTCGGTCGGCGACGGCGTGGTACCGCATAGCGCTGTGAAGGCGTCGATGTCGCCCCAACCTTCGACGATCAGAACGGTGCCCGGGATCCGGTTGGCCTCGCCCCGCACGCGGCGTTCTTCCGTATCGACGGCACTCGCCTCGGTATCGGCGACCAAGAGGTGCGTGCCGGCAATACCCGGTCGGTTCGCGAGGTCGGTCAAAAGCCCGGCGGCGATCCGGTCGGCATGGGCTGCAACCCGATCGTCCGGTACATCGTAGCGCCAGGTCGCCACGAGGCCGCCATCGCCCGGACCGGCGGTCGCGGCGACACGGCAGAGCGATCGCGCGACATGGCGGAAATGCTGGACGGTTTCGACCGTCCACGGCGTGGGATCGTTGAGCCGGGCCTTGTAATCGGCGCCGGTCAGCACCGACGGGTCCGACACCTCATACAGATTGAAGAATTCCAGATCGGCGTCGAGCGCGACATAACGGCGACCGCGCCGGAAGCCGGGAATCGCAACCCGTTCGGGCATGTGTTCCTGGCCATGCCAGGCATAGAAGGCGTCGCGGCCCTCCGGCGCGATGTCATGCCAGATTGCCACGGCACCCGTTCCCGCCAGAGCCATGTCGGTTCCTCCCGCTCCGGTTCGACCGTCTTGTCGCATAAACGAGGACAGGGCGGTTCGTAATTTCTGGAATTCAATTCCAATTCTGAATTTATTTCTATATATTCCGGAATCGAACCGGAGAAAACCCCGGAGAGAATCCATGACCGTGGCCGCGGTGGATCGCTGCCTCAGCCTGATCGAAGCGCTTGCCGGCGAAGCGGATCCGCTGGAATTGTCGGATCTGGCGGCACGGGTCGGGCTGCCGAACAGCGCGGCCCACCGGACGCTGTCGACGCTCGTCGAGCGCGGCTGGGTCGTGCAGGATCCGGCAAGCCAGAACTACGCGCTTTCCCTACGCTTGTGTTCCCTGGCGTTTCGCAATCTCGACGCGCGCGCGGTGCCCGATGTGGTGCAGAATGTGCTCGACCGACTCGCACGACGGACACGGGAATATTGCCGGCTGGCCATCGTGGAACGGGAAGATCTGGTCTGGGTCGCCCGAGCGCAGGGAGCACCGGCCGGTCTGCGTTACGATCCGGACATGGGCCAGGAAATCGTGCTGCACGCGACCGCGAACGGCAAGGCGTGGCTGTCCTGCCTTCCCGAAAACGACGCCTTGCGCATCGTCTGTGCCCGCGGGTTCGAAACCCGCCGCCCGCTCGGACCGCGTAGACTGTCCAGCGTCGATGCACTCAGAGCCCACCTGACGGAAACCCGGAAACGGGGATATGCGACGGCCGTGGAAGAAGCGGAGCCGGGCACAGCCGCACTGGCCGTGCCGTTCCGGACCGGCGAGGCGCCGGGCGCGCCGGTTGCCGGCACGATCAGCGTTGCCGGCCCGACCTTGCGCATCACGCCGGACCGCTACGCGGAACTCGCGAATGCTCTTTCCGACGCGGCCCGGGAGGCGGCGGCGATCTGGCCGTTGCGCAGCCGTCAGCGCGGGGCGCCGATCGGGTCGGTTTCCGGTGTGACTGCAGACGCTGACGAGGCCCTTGAGGAGAATGGGCATGGCGCTTGAGCGGCCGGAGAGGCGGTCGTGACCGCCGTCTTGAAACACACGGCCGAACCGGCTCTCTGGTTTGCCGGGCTCTTGCTCCTTTGGGAGATCGCCGTCGCGGTGTTTCAGGTCCCGGTTTTCATCCTGCCGTCACCGTCGGTGTTTCTGGTGCGGATCGTGGAAGACCATGAACGGCTTGCCTATCACGGTTTTCTGACGACGAAGATGGTCGCCTACGGATTTGTCGCCGGTGCAGTGCCGGGCATTGCGCTCGGCTATCTGATCGCCACCTCCCGGCTTTGCGAACGGCTGCTCTATCCGCTGGTGGTGTTCATTCAGGGCCTGCCGAAAATCACGCTCGCGCCGCTCCTGCTGGTCTGGTTCGGCTTCAGCGATTTTCCCAAGGTCCTTCTGACCGGACTGATCACGTTCTTTCCCGTGCTTGTCGACAGCGTGGCCGGCTTCAAGTCGGTCGACCGTCGGCACTATTATCTCAGCCGATCCACCGGAGCGACATGGTGGCAAACGTTTCGCACCATCGAACTTCCCTCGGCCGCGCCGAACATCTTTTCAGGCCTGAAAATCACCATCGTCATCGCCGTGACGGCGGTGATCGTCGTGGAGTGGCTCAATTCCAAGACCGGGCTCGGCTATCTCGTGCTGCGCGCCATGGACAGCGCCGACACCGCGCTGATCTTCGCGATCCTGGTCGTCGGCTCGACGATCGGCGTTGCGCTGAATTACGGAATTGTCGCGCTGGAGGCGGTTCTTCTGCCCTGGAGGCGGCGTGAATAAGGAGGCCAGTTAACCCGGGCGGCCCGATCCTGCGGATCGATCCGCCCATGAAAACCAAAGTGCCGGTACGGCGCTCCCCGCATGGCGCGCCGGCACCCGATAAGGGAGGACAACATGAAACAACGCCACATAAAAACGCGCGCAGTTATTGCCGCAAGCGCCGCGATCGCATTGTCCGGCGCGCTGTTCGCCGGCACGGCCGAGGCCGCCGACAAGATCAAACTGATCATGAACTGGACCGCGGATTCCGCGCATCTCGGCTTTGCCATGGCCCAAAAGAATGGGCACTACGCAGCGGAGGGTCTGGAGGTCGAACTGGAAGAGGGGCGCGGCTCTTCGGTGGCGGCGCAATTGGTGGCGACGGGACAGGCGGAAATCGGCTACGCCGATGCCGGTGCCGCCCTCAATGTCGCCTCGCAGGGCGCGCCGATCCGGATCATTTCCACGATCTGGAAGTCCGGTCAGTTCGGCGTGCAATTCCTGACATCGTCCGGCATTTCCGAACCCAAGGATCTTGCCGGCAAGAAGATCGCCGTCGCGCCGGGAACCGCCATGGTTGCGCTGGTGCCGGTTTTCCTGAAGGCCAACGGCATGTCGGAAGCCGATGTCGAGATCGTATCCGCCAAACAGGCGGCGGCGCTTGGTCTGCTTGCCTCGGGCGGTGTCGACGCGGTGGCTGAAACGCCGGAAAACACGGTCGTGCCGCTCGCCGCGCAGGGTCTGGAAGTCGGCAACATGTATTTCTACAATCACGGCGTCCCGCTCGTCAGCCTCAGCCTGATCGCGCGCGAGGACAAGCTGGAAGCCAACCCGGACCTCTACAAGCGCTTCATCGCGGCAACCGCCCGCGGCTGGCAGGACGCCATGAAGGATCCGGAAGCCGCCGTCGATGCCCTTCTGGAGAGCTTCCCGGAAACCGAGAACACGAAGGACGCTCTGTTGCAGGGCGCCACCTACAGCTTCAGTTCGGTCTGCCCGGGCGGGTCCGGCGATGCGATCGGTGTGACCGATGCCGCGACCTGGGACACGATCTATTCGGTCATGACGACCGCCATGAACCTGCCGACATCCAAGCCCGTGACCGATTATTACAGCCTCGACTTCGTACCCGCGGAACCGGTGACGTGCCCGTAAGGATAGTCTTGCGGATTACCGGGCATGGCTGACGTCTCGACCGCGCCGCCGCCGGTTTTCAACCGGTTGGCGGCGTGGGCCGCTCCGGTGCTTTACACGGCGCTGTCGGTGGCGGCGCTGCTGGCCGTCTGGGAAGGGCTCATCCGGGTTCTCGACGTGCCGCTCTGGCTCGTGCCGAAACCGACCGATTTCCTGGCCCGGCTGGTCACCGATGCCGGCCTGATCGCCGGGCACGCGCTGGCAACGTCGATCACCATACTGATGGGCTTCGGTCTCGGCGTGGTCATCGCCGTGCCGCTGGCGCTCATCATCGTATCGGTCGGTCCGCTGGAACGCGGGCTTTATCCGGTGATCGTCTTTCTCAACATCATGCCGAAGACGGTGATCGGTCCGATCCTAATCGTCTGGTTCGGCATCGGCCCGCTGGTGTCGGCGCTGATCGTCTTTCTCATGTGCTTCTTTCCGATCCTGGTCGACAGCATGTCGGGCTTCCGGGCGGTCGATCCGCGGCTTGCCTACCTGACCCGCTCGATGGGGGCGACGCCCTGGCAGGCATTCCGGCTTGTTCGGCTGCCGGCGTCCATGCGCTACATCGTGGCCGGCATGAAAATCGGAATCGTCAAGGCGGTGGAGGGCGTGATCATCGCCGAATTTATTGCCTCCAATGCCGGTCTCGGCTTCATGATCATGCAGGCGTCCGGTTTCATGGATCTGACGCTGATGTTTGCCGGCCTGATCGCGGCCGCACTTGTCGCGCTTGTCTTCAATGGGGCGATGAGCCTTGCCGAGGGGCTTTTGATGCCATGGGCGCGCCATGCGGTATGATGAATCCGGCGATCGGCCGGGTCGGCAGGGGGAAGAAAGCGTGCAGGACGATCCGGAGCACCGGGAAGAGGACGCCGTCGTCGGACCGCGCGCGAAGGGCGATGCCACGATCGGCGCGTCGATCGTCGCGCGCGGCCTGACCAAGATCTATGGCCAGGGCGCCGATGCCTTTCATGCGCTCGGACCGATCGACCTCGATATCCGGCCCGGTGAGTTTGTCAGCCTGATCGGTCCCTCCGGTTGCGGCAAGAGCACGACCCTGCTTCTCGTTTCCGGTCTGGAACCCTATTCGGACGGCTCGGTCGAGATCGACGGCAAGCCGCTGCGCGAACCGATTTCGGATGTCGGCATCGTCTTCCAGGATCATCTGCTCCTGGAATTTCGCACGGCGATGCGCAACGTCATGATCCAGCAGGAGATCAGGGGGCTCGACAAGGCAACGCTGCGGTCGCGGGCTGCCGATCTGTTCGAACGGCTCGAGCTTACCGGTGCGGAAAACCGGTATCCCTGGCAACTGTCCGGCGGCATGCGGCAGCGGGTGTCGATCGCCCGGGCGCTGGTGCACGACCCGTCCATGCTGTTGATGGACGAACCGTTCGGTGCGCTTGACGCAATCACACGGACCCAGATCCGGCACGATCTGGAAATGCTCTGGCTGAATACGCAAAAGACGGTGCTGTTCATTACCCATTCCATCGACGAAGCCGTCGGTCTGTCCGACCGGGTGCTGGTCATGTCGAAAAGCCCCGGGCGCATTGTCGACGAGATCGTGATTGACCTGCCGCGGCCGCGGCCGGCGCATCTCGGCGATTATCCGGAATTTGCCGGCTACGCGCGGCGCATCTACGAGATCTTCGAAAAGCTCGGCGTCTATCGGTTCGGACAGGCCGGTTCATGACCAGCGCGGCGGCGCCGCGGCGTCAACGGCATTACATCATGATCGGCGCGCCGGTCACCACGGTGCGTACGCCGCCGCTCCTTCACGACTGGTTTGCCGATCAGGGGGTCGACGCCCGGATCGGCACACGGCATGTCGCGGCGGAAGATCTTGTCTCTTTCATGGAAACGGTTCGCGCCGATCCGGGGATCGACGGGCTGCTCGTCACCATGCCCCACAAAAGGGCGATCCTTTCCCATCTCGACGGGTTGTCCGGCGCCGCGGAACGCACGGCCAGTGTCAACGCGGTCAAGCGTGCCGGCGGCGCCCTGATCGGTGCCCAATTCGACGGACATGCGCTCGTTGCCGCGGTTGAAACAAGTCATCTGATGATCGCCGACGCGCGGATCGTGCTGGCCGGGCTTGGCGGAGCTGGGTTGGCTATCGCCGAGGCTCTGGTCGATCGCGGATGCCGACTGCTTAAGGTCTGCGACGCGGACCGGGACTGGGAAGCCGCAGTCGTCGGAAAACTGCAGGCCCGTGGTACAATTGTCGAGGCAATTCGGGTGGAGGAGGTGGGGCCGGTTGATCTGCTCATCAACGCTACGCCGCTCGGCATGGATCCCGAAGATGCCAGCCCGTTTCCGGAAGATCTTGTGCGGATGGCACGTTGTGTGGCCGACATCGTCGCGGATCCACCTGAGACAAGGCTCGCCGCTCTGGCGAAGCGCCGTGGGATTCCCTTAATCACCGGGCGGGCTATGGTCGAGGCACAGGTTCCCCTGATCGGTGCCTGGCTGAACGCCCTGTAAGGCGAACCGGAACACAAATCCGCGAGCCCCCGTGCCCATCGCCCGGCAATGCCCTATAGAACCGAACGACACATCCGCTCTGCCGGATGCCCGCCACCAACGATCCCAGGGAGCCCCGCCATGCCCATCACGCTCTACGACCTTGCCGCCGCCGATCCTGATATCCGGTTCAGCCCGAATTGCTGGCGGGTGCGGATGGCGCTTGCGCACAAGGGGCTGGAGACGGAAACCGTGCCGTGGCGTTTCACCGACAAGGAGGTGATCGCGTTTTCCGAACAGGGCAAGACCCCGGTGATCGTTGACGGCGACCGGACCGTGGTCGACAGCTGGTCGATCGCCGTCTATCTCGACGAGGCCTATCCGGACCGGCCGAAACTGTTCGAGAGCCCGCAGGCCCGGGCGCATGCGTTCTTCGTCAAGAACTGGGTTGAGACCGCCGTCAATCCCGGGATTATCCGGCAGATCATCCTGCCGCTGTTCGCCATGCTGGCCGAAAAGGACCAGCCCTATTTCCGGGAAACGCGCGAAAAGGCATTCGGCACGACGCTCGAAGACTTCGGCGCCGGACAGGCCGAGCTCCTGCCGGCATTCCGCAAATCGCTGCAGCCGATGCGCGTTACGCTCTCGGCGCAACCCTATCTCGGCGGCGAGGCGCCGTCTTTTGCGGACTACCTCGCATTCGGGGCGTTTCAATGGGCCCGGGTTTCGGCGCCGCACGACCTGCTTGAGGCCGACGACCCGATCGCCACGTGGCGCCGTTCGCTCCTGGACATGTATGACGGCCTCGCCGGAGCCATGCCTGCGCGGGCTGCCTAGGGGAGATAGGTCCGTGATCCACCTCTATTACTGGACGACGCCGAACGGCCACAAGGTGACGATGTTCCTGGAAGAGGCCGGGCTCGACTACACGCTGAAGGGCATCGACATCAATGCCGGCGACCAGTTCGCGCCGGACTTCCTGGCGGTCGCCCCGAACAACCGCATTCCCGCCATGGTCGACCACGCACCGGCCGATGGCGGCGCCCCGGTGTCGGTCTTTGAATCCGGTGCGATCCTGATCTATCTGGCTGAAAAGACCGGTCTTTTCCTGCCAGGTCCGAAGGACATTCGCGGCCGGGCCGTCGTGATGGAATGGCTGATGTGGCAGATGGCGGGCCTCGGTCCGATGCTCGGCCAGAACCACCATTTCGCGATCTACGCGCCGGAAAAGATCGACTATGCGATCAACCGCTATGTGGACGAAACGAACCGGCTCTACGGCGTGCTCGACAAGCGGCTCGAAGGCCGGGATTTCATCGCCGACGCCTATTCGATCGCCGACATGGCGTGCTTTCCCTGGATCCGGCCGCACAAACGGCAGGGACAACAGATCGACGATTTCCCGAACGTCAAGCGCTGGCTGGAGGTGATCAAGGAGCGGCCGGCGACGCAACGTGCCTATGCACGGGCCGACGAGATCAATCCGAACCGGTCGTCGACGGTCAGCGACGAGGCGCGCAAGATCCTGTTCGGGCAACGGGCGACGACCTGATTTGGCGGCGCCGCAGTAAGCCGTCACCCGCGCTTCGGCCGGTTCCGATTTGTGGTCCGGGCGGCTTCGGTGACCGCCAGGACCGGTTGCAAGCGCGGGCGCAGACGGATCAGGCGTGCGGCTTGCTTCCCTCTTCCACAAGTTCTTCTTCCATTGGCTCCGCTGACAGCCTCTCCGTTCCGGCGGCGGCTTCCAGATCCTCGCCGCCGGCCTCATACGATCCGCGGGGTGGGTAATCCAGGGTGCCTTCGAGCCTTTCCTGATGGTCCTCGGGCAGCCGCGGGAAGGGAAGCCTGCCAGACCGGCGCCAATTGTGCACCTGGCCTTCGGCTGCTTTGCCCGCGTCCTCATCCAGTCCGGTATCCCGCCCGAAATAGACCGTCTGCGAGGGAAAGGCGAAACCGCTTCCCGCATCGGTGACAAGGTCGTAGATGCGCAGAAAGACGTCCTCCCGAATGGCGTAGAAGTCGTTCCACTCGCGCGTCCTGGCGTAGATCCTGAGGCCGATATTGAGCGCGCTGTCGCCATAGCCGACAAACCGCACCCTGACCGTTTGCGGGTCAATGCGCGGGTGGCGGTGGCACATTTCCCGTATGCCGGCGAGCAGGAAACGCAATTGATCCGGCGTTGTCTCATACCGGACGCCGATCGTCTCCTCGATCAGCATCTGGTCGCAACGCGCCCAGTTGACCAATTGCATGTCGGCGAATTGCGCATTCGGGACTGAAATCAGGGTCCGGTCCAACGCCCTGATCTGCGTCGAGCGAATGCCGATCTTTTCGACCGTGCCGTTTTGGCCACCAAAGGTGCAGAAATCGCCGACCCGTATGGGTTTGTCGGCATAGAGCGTGAACCCGCTGATCAGGTTTTCAAGTGTGGGCCGGATGGCCAGGGCGACAGCCAGGCCACCGACGCCGAGACCGGCGAGCAGGCTCAGGACCGGCAATCCGAGTTGCTGCCCTCCGAATGCCAAAATCAGCACAACGCCGACAACACCGATGATTCCCGATACCAGACGCATCAGGTTGGCGTCGTATCTTCCTTCCGCCGTTTCCGGAGACTTGATTGCCCATTCGAACGCCAGCCTGACACTCAGCCAGAAAAGCCATGACCAGGCCAAGAAAGACAGGATCGTTCGGATCAGGACTTCCGCGTCTGACGCCCGACCGGACAGATTGATGTTCAAGACGACGATCGGCACCAACAAGTAAAGGGCCGCCAGCGCGACCAGAGGCGCAATGAAATGCACCATGGCTTTGCCCACGCGATCTTCCGGTTCCGTGCGCCCGATCAGCCGATACAATTGGAAACCGAGCACGGCCGTCAGCGCGTAGACAAAGACTGTCAGCAAGACTTTCCATATCGGGGTCTCAAGCCAGAAGATCTGAAGGGCGCTTGGTATGGAGGAGTCGAGCCAGGCCGGGAACAAGGGCCCCGAAATACGCCGGCTCATCTCGGTCCAGCTGGAAAACGGCAACGGGCGCGTGAAGGGACGATCCGATATCCCACTGAAAAATCGCGGCGCGCTGTTCACTGTTTCCGCGGTAAACAGGTATTCGCCCTCGCGCGGGCCGTCCGACATCAGTCCGATCTGCAGGGGTGTCATGGGAAATCGCCACGTTCCTGACTCTCCCAACTCCGAAAGCTGTTCAACATTCGGCGCGTCGGTCGCAGATGGCGGCTCGACACGCCACAGGATATCGAGCAGCGCCATTGTCGTCTGGTCGCCGATTTTGCGCCGGTTGGCCAGGGGCACTTCACTGAGATCGATCAGAGCAAGGATCTGCTCGGAAAGCACGTCGATGCGGCGCGCGAGTTCCAGGCTCTTGTTCGATCGGTATTCAAGGATCGCGGCTGCGAACTCTTCGCTCTTGCTCAGAAAACTTTCCAGCGTCGCCCTCGGGCTTTCCGTGCGAATGGGCCGGAGAAGCCCACCGGAGACCGTCGTGGCATTTGACACCTGGTCATCACCCGTTGGCTGAGCCAGCGCGTATCGGTCGCCCGATCCGAACAGGGCCAGGACAAAGACAATGACAATCAGCAAAGCGGGCGGTCCAAAGACCGGATTCAATTTTGCGCTAGTCATTTGCTGCGCCTCCCGAAAAAAGGTTATTGCCTACACTTAGCGCTGAGGCCTGCCTGGCGAACTGCAGCTCCTGTCTTCAGAATCAAAATGGTTTTCTTTTGGCCTCGAACCGGGCGCTGATGCCTGGGTTTGCTGCAGGTTCAGGGCGTTTCGCTCACACCGGCGACATTTCGCCTCGTGCGCGGATCATCCGTGCTCGATGAGGACAGGCGACGGTTTGACTGCCTCTCCATGGCGCTGAATTGAAGGATTCCGGCCGGCTACAGGAAACGACACAAGCACGGTTCTTTGGTGTAAGACGAAGGCCAATCAGCACCCAATGGCCTGCGCAGGGAGACCCCAATGAGTGAAGCCTTTATCTGTGATTATGTTCGCACGCCAATCGGCCGCTTTGGCGGCGCGCTGTCGGCCGTGCGTGCGGACGACCTTGCGGCTCTGCCGATCCGCACGCTTATTGAGCGCAATCATGGGGTCGATCCGGAGCGGATCGAGGACGTGATCCTGGGCTGTGCCAACCAGGCCGGTGAAGACAACCGCAACGTTGCCCGCATGGCGGCGCTGCTTGCCGGTCTGCCGGTTTCCGTGCCGGGCTCCACGATCAACCGCCTCTGCGGCTCCGGGCTCGATGCGGTGCTGGCCGCGGCGCGTCAGATCCGGGCCGGGGACGCCGACCTTCTGATCGCCGGAGGCGTGGAATCCATGTCGCGCGCGCCGTTTGTCATGCCGAAGGCCGACAGCGCGTTTTCCCGCAAGGCCGAGATCTACGACACGACGATCGGTTGGCGCTTCGTCAACCCGTTGATGCAGGATGCGCACGGTACCGATTCCATGCCGGAAACCGGCGAGAACGTCGCCGAGGATTACCAGGTCGCCCGCCAGGATCAGGACGCGTTTGCGGTGCGCAGCCAGGACCGCGCGGTCGCCGCGCAGACCAATGGTCGCCTCGCAAAGGAAATCGTGGCCGTCAGCATCCCGCAGCGCAAGGGCGACCCGATCGTGGTTGATCAGGACGAACATCCGCGACCGGGCACGAGCGTCGACAAGTTGGCCAAGCTGC
>JANQQB010000502.1 GCA_028285165.1 Rhodobiaceae bacterium | reverse complement strand
CCGCTGGCAAGGCGCGTCGCGCAGAGCGATCACAACGGCGATGTTTCGCCGTTGTTCTTCGCTTAGCAAATCGGAAACACCCGAGTTACATTGCATCGGTCAAGCGGCGCAACGCTGTCCAGCGGTCCGGGAGAGACCACCACCAAACACGGATGTTTCCGTGTTTGGCACTTAAGGAGAGCAAGTCGGAAACATCCGACTTGCGCACGGATGTTTCCGTGTTTGGCACTAGTGAGTACGCAAGTCGGAAACATCCGACTTGCGGATGGCCGGATGCTTTGCCGCTGTGGCGGCGTTGCGGTCCGCTTATGATGCTAAGCATCACCGCGCGAACCGCGCCTACCGACAGCGGCAAATCATTCCGGTCAGATGGGTCAAATGTCATAACCGTTGGTATAAGGAGCAGAGCCGAATTCGGGGACGAATGCTGGCGCGTTTTCGAATAATTCATCAAACCGCGCCTATGGTCCGGATGGAAGTCTTGAGTTCGTCCGGTTGGCGCAATGATCCCGCAGAGCAAATCCGCATCCCGCGGAACGAAGATCGCCTGTCTGATTGGCGGTCTGGCCACGCTCGTTGCCATTGCCGCTCTGTGTCTTCTCGGGGCCATGTCTTGGATGGTGCGCAATGACGCCCGGTCCATGGGCAAGACCTGGTCGGTCTTCGTTGAGCGAAACCTGACCTCCTTTTCCCATCTGTTGACCTGCCGCAAGGAGGAACATGTCGGCAGTCCGCTGCATCTGGCGGAAGCCAATGCGTTTTTTGCCGATATTTTCGACGCGGGGACAATCTTCCACGTCGACATCTACGACGATATGGGGCTGCGGAGTTATGCGGCCGGGCAATTCTCCGGCGGAAAAGGCGTTCACATGCCGATCCATGCCCACGAAACAGGCGTTCCGCCGCTTTCCAGCACCCCGTTTGGACGTCCCATGCGTGGGCGCTCGGAGGGTCATCGCCACGAGGAGCCGGCTCAGTCGCCCTGGCGGCACCGGTCGGGCGCCGACGACCGACCTGCGGCGCCGGGCCTGAGCCGGGGGCACCCGCAAACCGGACTTCTGTCGTTTCCGGACAATCCGCAGGTGTTGAAGCAGGTGATGCGAAGCCGGCAGATCCGGGTTGTCCTGAAAAGCGGAACCGGCGAAGAAAAGCCGAAACACTATGCCGAAGTCTATTATCCGGTCATTGAGGACAACCGCGCGATCGGCCTGATCCGCCTGTACCTGAACATGGAGGAGCACTGGCGGGAAGATACGCGTTTGGTCGGTGCCGTCCTGCTGACGGCCTTTGCATTCTTCGGCCTGTCTTTCGGCCTGCCCATGGCCCAGTTGAAGATCGTTTCCCGGCGCAAGGCGGATGCCGATGCAAAGGCGCATTTCCTGGCAAGCCACGATCCGCTGACCGGATTGATGAACCGGCGCCGGTTCCTGTCCGAAGCAAGTGCCCTGGATGCCGCCTGCCGGCGGACATCCGGGCGCTACACCTTCTTTTACATCGATCTCGACCATTTCAAGCAGGCCAACGACGCGCTTGGCCATGGCGCCGGCGACGACCTGCTGGTCGCCGCGGCGCGCCGGATTGCCGAACAATCGGATCCGGGTGCCCTGATTGCCCGGATGGGCGGCGATGAATTCGCCTTGATCATCCGGGCTGATTCCGACGAGCACGATCCCGAAGCGATGGCGCACCGGATCACGACGGCGCTTGCCGAACCGCTCAGGATCGAGCACCAGGATGTCGGCGTTGCGGCCAGCATCGGCTATGCGGTCTTTTGCGGGGCCGACCGGACGCTCGATGCCGTTGTCAAGAAGGCGGACACCGCGCTCTATTGGGTCAAGCGCAATGACAAGGGCGGATACGCGCGCTACCGGCCGGCGATGGACCGCGAGGTCGAAGAGCGCCAACGCACCGAGGCGGCAATCCGCAAGGCCTTGCGGGAAAGCCGGTTTGAACTGCACTTCCAACCGCAGATATCCCTGATGACCGGCAGGGTTTCAGGCTTTGAGGCCCTCGTGCGCATGCGCGACGACAACGGAAAACTGGTGCCGCCGGGCGACTTCATCCCTATCGCCGAGGAGACCGGTTCGATTGCGGCCGTCGGCGATTGGGTGCTCAGACGGGCGCTCGAAGTCGCACAGGACTGGCCCGATCATGTCACCGTGGCGATCAATGTCTCCCCGGCCCAGTTCAACCGGGATGACTTCTTTGAGTCCATTCGCCAAACGCTCGACGAGACCGGGTTCGATCCGCAACGGCTGGAAATCGAGATCACGGAAAACCTGATCTTCGAGAGCACCGAGCGAAACATTGAAACCCTGAACAGGTTATCGGCGCTCGGTGTATCGCTGGCGATGGACGATTTCGGAACCGGGTATTCAAGTCTGGCCACCCTGTGGCGCCTGCCGGTGGACAAGCTCAAGGTCGATCGCACGTTCATGCGGCGCCAGCTCAACGGCGACCTGAGCACGACCATCATTCTGAAATCCATCGTCGAATTGGCGCATCGTCTCAACATGACCGTGGTCGCCGAGGGTGTCGAAACGATCAAGCAGGTCTGCCTGCTGCGCTCGCTCAATTGCGATTTCATCCAGGGATACTTCTATTCGCATCCGCTGCCTGAAGCCGAGATTGCCCCGTATCTGATCAAGGACCTGGCCCGGTTTGCCAGGCTGACGGACAATGCGGGCCGCTTGCTGCCGTCGAACCGCGAAGAAAAAAGCCAGCGGAGATAGATCCCGTCCGATCGATCGATATCCGCATTTCTCCCGAGGCCCACAACCCCGGGAAAGACTTCCTTTACGTCAGATCGCTAACCTTACCAATAAGACAAAAAACGGCCGCGCATCGATGGATCAAAGACTGTTAGAGGATTTCGCTGAAATCGCCTCTGACTGGTTCTGGGAAATGGACGAGAACCTGCGGTTCTCATATTTTTCGGATCGGTTCGAGGGCACAACAGGTTTGAATCCAGCGCTTCTCCTCGGCAAGCGACGGGACGAACTGGATACGGTTCGCGACAACTTCTCCGACTGGAAGGGGCACCTGGACGATTTGGCGGCGCATCGGCCGTTCAAGGACTTTACCTACAGAATCACCCTGCAAAGCGGTGAGTCCCGGTGGATGCGCACCTCCGGTCAGCCGCAATTCGATAGCGACGGTCGCTTCCGTGGCTATCGCGGGGTCGCCACCGACGTCACGCGGGCCCATACCACCTCCCTGGAACTGGAGCGCCAGAACCGGGAGCTTCGGGTCAAGGAAGCCACGCTTGAACAAGTCGAACGCATGGCCTCCATCGGCGCCTGGGAGTTCGACACAGCCACGCGGCAATTGCGCTGGTCAGACGAGATCTACAAGATCTACGAGATCTCACGGGATATCCCCGTCGATCCGGAAATGGCGCTTCGGTCCTTTCCGGAAAAAGAGGCCACGGTCATGCGCGGCAAGCTCATCGACCTGATCAAGAATGGCGGCCGCTTCGATGAGGTTCTGCCGTTTACCGGCGCAATCGGAACTAAGCGCTGGGTTCGCTGGATATCGGAGACCGATCGCGTCGACGGACGGGCGACCCGGGTGTTCGGCATCTTCCAGGATGTCACCCAGGAACGCGAACGCGCCAGCGTCATCAAGCGCCTCGCCCAGACCGACGCGCTGACCGGGCTGGCCAACCGGGCTGTGTTCCAGGACGTCTTGAAGTCCTTCTACCGCGGGTCGTCCGGCGGGTCCGGCTTCTTCACGCTCTTTCTGATCGACATCGATCATTTCAAGCAGGTCAACGACTTCTATGGTCACGACGCGGGCGATAAGGTCCTGCGTTTCGCTGCACGGCAACTGGCGGTGATCTTCACCGAAGACGCCGTGATCGCCCGCCTGGGTGGTGACGAACTGGCAGTCATACAGCCCGTCGCGGATCGTTCCGGCGATGTGCTGGCCTGGGGGGAAAAGATCCGCGCGGCTTTCGATGTTCCGGTCAACTTTCGCGGCGACAGCATCGATCTGTCCGTCAGCGTCGGCATCGCGCTCGGCCCCGAACACGGCTCGAGCGAACAGGAGATCATGCGGTCGGCCGACCTGGCGCTGTATCGTTCCAAGCGGCTTGGGCGGGATCGCTGCACGCTGTTCGAGGCCGGGCTGACCCAGGAACTCAACGAACGGTCCAAGATACTCAACGACTTTCGCGCAGCGGCGAGCCGCAACCGGATCATGCCGCACTATCAGCCGATCGTCGACCTTGAGACCAGGCGGCATCTGGGTTTCGAGGCCTTGACCCGCTGGGATCATCCCCAGCGCGGCATGCTGTTGCCGGGTGCATTTGCCTGTGTATTCGAAGACACCAAGACCGCCCGCCTTGTGACCCGGGTCATGATGACCAGCGTTGCCGAACATGTGTCGACATGGCTGGAAAACGGTCTTGAGATCGGCCGGATCAGCCTCAATCTCTGCCTTGCCGACCTCCGGGATGACAGCTTCGTCGACACGTTCTTCTCCATGCTCGACAGATACGCCCTGCCGGCGGACCGCTTTGGTGTCGAGATCACCGAGAATGTCATCCTCGGCGACCGTGAAGAGGCCGTCGTGGAACGGATCAATATGCTGTCGCAGGCCGGCGTGGAAATCGCCTTGGACGACTTCGGCACCGGCTTCGCCTCCATCACGCAGCTTCAGATCCTGCCGGTCGACATTGTCAAGATCGACAGGCGTTTTGTCTGCAAGCCGGATCTCTCCGCCCAGGATCTCGCCGTCCTCAAATCCATCATCGAGCTCGGCAACGCGCTGTCCTATTCGACGGTCGCCGAGGGCGTTGAGACCGAGGACAAGTGCCGGTTCCTTGCCCTGATGGGCTTCCATCGCGCCCAGGGTCACCTGTTCGGCCGGCCGATGCCCCATGACGGCGTGCCGGCCTACATGCTGGCCAACCTGGCGGCGTCGGCCCGCGGCGACTCAGGTTCCGACGGCGCGGAGCTGTCACTGGCGGCATCCGGCGGGCAGGGCGCCTAACCCGGAACCGCTCTAAGCGCCGATCCCGCGGGTCGGGACAAAGCCACTGGCGTTTTTTCCATCGGCGCATTAGTTTCCTGTTTGTTCTTCTTTGCAGCAGGGCCCGCCGGCGCTTGACCCTTCAATCGGATCTGAACGCGGAGGCACGCGACCTCCTGCCGCCGGGCTTTCAGGACTGGTTCCTGTCCCGCGGCTGGATGCCGCGACCGCATCAGATCGACCTCCTGCGCAAGGCCAGGGACCGGCGATCCGTGCTGCTCATTGCGCCGACCGGAGCCGGCAAGACCCTGGCCGGTTTTCTTCCGAGTCTTGTCGATCTCTCGGCGCGCGGCAGGCGCCGTCCCGGGACTGCCGCGCCCGGATTGCATACGCTTTATGTGTCGCCGCTGAAGGCCCTTGCCGTCGACATCGCGCGCAATCTTGAGGCGCCGATCCGCGAGATGGGCCTGCCGATCACGATCGAGACGCGGACCGGCGATACCTCGGCCCACAAACGCCAGCGCCAGAAGATCGCCCCGCCGGACATTCTGATGACGACACCGGAGCAGGTGGCGCTTTTGATTGCGTCGCGCGAGGCCGACCGCCTGTTTCGCGATCTGAAAACGGTGATCTTCGACGAATTGCACGCGCTGGTGACGTCAAAGCGCGGTGATCTGTTGAGTCTCGGTCTTGCCCGTCTGCGCCGCTTGGCACCGGATCTGCGCACGATCGGCCTGTCGGCGACGGTGGCCGAGCCGGACGCGCTGCGCGCATGGCTTGTGCCCCAGAACGTCGCCGGGACATCCGGCGCCGACGATACGGACATGGCCGACCGGGTGACCGCGCCCGCCGGAACCGATCCGCACATCCGCATCCTGACGTCCGACGAACGCATCCCGTGGTCCGGGCATTCGGCCCGCTATGCCCTTGGCGAGGTCTACGAGGCCATCAAGGCGCATCGCACCACGCTGGTCTTCGTCAACACGCGCAGCCAGGCCGAGATGATTTTTCAGTCCTTGTGGCGGATCAACGAGGACGGGCTGCCGATCGCCTTGCACCACGGGTCCCTCGACGTTGCCCAGCGTCGGCGGGTCGAGGCCGCCATGGTCGACAATGCCTTGCGGGCCGTGGTCTGCACGTCGACGCTCGATCTCGGCATAGACTGGGGCGACGTCGATCTCGTTGTGCATGTCGGTGCGCCGAAGGGGGCCAGCCGGCTCGCGCAGCGGATCGGCCGATCGAACCACCGGCTCGACGAACCGTCCCAGGCGATCCTGGTACCGGCCAACCGGTTCGAGGTCATGGAGTGCCAGGCCGCGCTCGACGCGAATTACCTGCATGCCCAGGACACTCCGCCGATCCGCGCCGGCGCCCTGGACGTGCTCGCGCAGCACGTGCTTGGCATGGCGGTCGCAGCGCCCTTCGAGGAGGATGCGCTCTATGCGGAAATCGTCGCGGCCTATCCTTACCGCATGCTGGAAAGAAAGACCTTCGATCAGGTTCTGGCCTTTGTTGCGACCGGAGGCTATGCGCTGAAAACCTATGAGCGGTACGCCAAGATCCGCAAGACCGCGGATGGCACTTGGCGCATCAGCCATCCGACCATTGCCCAGCAATACCGGTTGAACATCGGCACGATCGTCGAAGCGCCCATGCTCAAGGTCCGCCTTGTCGGCCGCAATCGGCCGGGGCCGATCCGCGGCGGCCGCATCCTCGGCCAGATGGAAGAATATTTCGTGGAGACCATGGCGCCCGGCGACACGTTTCTGTTTGCCGGCGAGGTGGTCCGCTTCGAGACGATCCGCGACACCGAGGTGATCGTGACGCGGTCCAATGACACCGAACCGCGCATTCCGTCCTACATGGGCGGCAAGTTTCCGCTGTCCACCTATCTCGCCGACCGGGTCCGCGGCATGCTCGCCGATCCGTCCGAATGGGCGAAACTGCCGGCACAGGTGGCGGAATGGCTGCAGGTGCAGCGGCTGCGTTCGGTGCTGCCGGGACCGCAGGAATTGCTGGTTGAAACCTTTCCGCGCGGCAGCCGGTATTACCTGGTTGCCTATCCCTTCGAAGGGCGTCTGGCCCACCAGACGCTCGGCATGCTTTTGACCCGGCGGCTCGAACGCGCCCGCGCCCGGCCGATCGGGTTCGTGGCCACCGACTATGCCATTGCCGTCTGGGGTCTCAGCGATCTTTCGCTCCGGTTCCGCCAGAAGCGGCCGGCGATCGACGACCTGTTCAGCGAAGACATGCTGGGCGACGACCTCGAGGCCTGGCTCGATGAATCGTTCCTTTTGAAACGCACGTTCCGGTACTGCGCGCTGATCGCCGGCCTCATCGAAAAACGCCATCCCGGAAAGGAAAAGACCGGCCGGCAGATGACGGTTTCCTCAGATCTGATCTACGACGTCTTGCGCCAGCACGAGCCGGATCACGTGCTTTTGCAGGCCACCCGCGCCGATGCCGGCAGCGGTCTGCTCGACATTCATAGGCTCGGTGAGATGCTGTCGCGTATCCGGGGCCGAATCGTGCATAAGGATCTGGACACCATCTCGCCGCTCGCCGTGCCGATCATGCTCGAAATCGGCAAGGAACCTGTCTTCGGCGAGGCGGGCGACGCGATTCTCGCGGAAGCCGCGGATGATTTGATCGAGGAGGCGATGGGTGCGGGGCACGGCGATTAGAAAAGACGCGGAAATCGCCGCGCCGCGCCCGCCCGCGGATCGGGTCAGCGTCGCCGGCGAAAAGGTCGTGCTCGATCCCGGCGGTGTCATGGTCTGGCCCGAACAGGAAATGCTGATCGTTGCCGACCTCCACCTGGAAAAAGGGTCGGCGCATGCCGAGCGGCGCATTTTCTTGCCGCCCTATGATACGGCCGCAACGCTCGCCGTCCTGGCCCAGGCGGTGATGCGCTACGCCCCCCGGGCCGTCATCTGTCTCGGCGACAGTTTTCACGATCGGCGCGCAGAGAGTCGGTTGTGCGACGCCGATCGGGACTCGATCCTGGCCTTGCAGGCCGGTCGCGACTGGTTCTGGGTTTCCGGCAATCACGATCCGGTGGCACCGGCTGCCCTCGGCGGGCGGGCGTGCGATGAACTGGCAATCGGGCCATTCACCTTCCGCCACGAACCGCGACATGAGGCATCACCCGGTGAGATTGCCGGTCACCTGCACCCGGCGGGCAAGGTGCGGCGCCGGGGCCGCTCGGTGCGCCGCCGGTGTTTTGCGACCGACGGCACGCGTCTGGTCCTGCCGGCCTTCGGTGCCTTTACCGGCGGGCTCAATGTCCTTGACGAAGCCTGGCAGAATGTCTTCAGCGGTCGCCGGTTTACGGCCCACCTGTTGGGCGAGGACAGGGTCTATCCCATCCTCGGGCGGCATTTGCTGCGCGATTGATAGCTCGGCATCGTGCCGATCGCGCTGTATCGGCCGATGGTTTTCCACCCCTTTGCTGATAGGTTTTCTCAATCAAACGCAGTGTCGTGTCCGATCACGAGCGTGATCCGGTCTTGGGCACCGGAGCTGGGAACAGCGCCGGCGAACGCAATCGCCTCCAGGCGCCTCATGGCGTGTAAGCATTTGGCGGAAAGGGGAAAAACTGTATTTTCGACGAGTGCCGGGCAGAGTTGGCGGCAGGAGCCGTTGGCGCCGATAACGCGCCTGTCCGACCGGTTCCGGAAGAACGGCACGCGATGATCGATGCGGCCTGTCCGGCTCTATCCCGTGCTCTAAGCCGAAAGCAGGAGTTTTCGCGGTCCTGGATTCGGGCTATCGCCGCAGCCGTGGAGGTGATCCCGCCTCCGCATCTTTGACGATCCCGCCGCACCGACCCCGCCGCCTCTGGTCCGCAATACGGACCGATCCGCTACCTCCGCGCCGGGACGCACCAACCTGCGTGTCACAGGGCGTGCGCGGATTGCATGCGGCCGACACATCCAGACAGGAATGGCACAGATGGAATTTTTGTTGATCGCCCGGGACAATCTGCTGTCGCCGATGGTCTTGTGCTTCGTGCTCGGTCTCGGTGCGGCGCTTGTCCGGTCCGAATTGTCGGTGCCGGAAGCGGCCGCGCGCATCATGTCCATCTATCTGCTGTTTGCCATCGGTTTCAAAGGCGGCGTTGAAGTGTCCAGGCACGGTTTCGGTCCGGATATCGCCATTGCCATCGCCTTGGGTATCGGGTTGTCGCTGCTGATGCCGATCCTGGCCTATGCCATGATGCGCCGCACGACCGGCCTGTCCGTGGTCGATGCCGCCGCCGCCGCGGGGCATTACGGCTCGATCAGCATCGTGACCTTCGTTGCCGCGACCCAGGCGCTTGATGCTGCCGGCTTGGCCTACGACGGGTACATGGTCGCCGTGGCCGCGGCGATGGAGGCACCGGCCATTGTCATTGCCCTGTGGATCGTATCCCGGAACCGCGAGCCGGTCGGCCAAGACGCCTCCGAAAAGCCGCGACAGAAGCGGGCCAATGCATCCGCGATCCCCCGGGAAGTCTTCGTCAACGGCTCGATCATCCTCCTATGCGGCGCCTTCGTGATTGGCTGGGCCTCCGGCGATCGGGGCTATCAGGCCATTTCAGGATTCATCGAAACGCCGTTCAAAGGTGTGCTGTGCCTGTTCTTGCTCGACATGGGATTGCTCGCCGGACGGTATCTGCGCGAGGGGATCGGCCAATTGGGCGTCCCGGTGATCGCCGTCGGTTTTTACATGCCGCTGGTCGGCGCAGCGATCGCTGCGCCCTTGGCGACGATGGCGGGCCTGTCGGTCGGCAGCACGGCGCTCCTGACGGCCCTGGCCGCCAGCGCCTCCTATATCGCCGTACCGGCGGCCCTGAGAATTGCCTTGCCCGAAGCCAACCCGGCCATCTATCTGACCCTGTCGCTCGGACTGACCTTTCCGTTCAATCTGGCGATCGGCATTCCGATCTACATTGCGGTCGCACAAGCGCTCAATTGAGGAGACGTTTCAATGGAAACCCATGTGAAAGTCCGGATCGACGTGCTGATCGAGGCGCCGCTGAAGAACCGGCTTGCCGACGTGCTCGACGAGCAGGGTGTGTCCGGATACACGATTTTTTCCGCCCTTGGCGGCCGCGGCACCAGCCCCTGGATCCGGGCCGGCCAGATCACCGATGTCGGGCAGATGCTGAACTTCGTCTGCATTGTCGATGCGGACCGGCGCGAACCGATCCTGGAGGTTCTGTTTTCGGAATTCGCCAATCAGATCGGTTTTGTTACGACCAGCGAGGTTCACGTCATCCGGCCGACCAAGTTTCCTTAACAGCTATCCGAGCTGTTCGAACGACGCCCTTTGGATAGACAAAACCTATCGCTATTGATCGATTCTTCACATTGCACGACCCCGAACCCGGCTTATCTGAGCGCATAAAGCCGGAATGCAAGCGGCGGCTTCGCGCCGTTGCGACCCGGCGCGGCAATGGAAAGTGATTGTTTCGATGCAAGGACAGGCCAACAATTTTCCCGGCAACGGGCCGGCGAACCAGGACACCGACACCAACCGACGCATTCTGCTCTTGAGCGGACTGTCGATGGCTGTGGCATTCCTGCTGTCATCGTTTTATCCGCCGCAATTGGTGCTCGCCGTGTTTTCGGGTCTTGCCATGATGATGGCGCTCGGCACGATCTTTACAGCGGTCATCATGCTGCACCGGCCGTTTCGGGGACCGTTGAACCTTTGGGACAAGGCGGCGCTTCTCGCGCTTGCGAGCGTCGGCGCCGGCCTGTTCGTCGATCCGGAATCGGTGCGGGCTTTCGTCGATGCAAACATCGCCGCCAATGCGGTCGCGCCGGCGGCTCCGACCCCGCCGCACCCGCCGGTCGGCCCTGGCGCCTGATACTTCCCCCGGTACCGAATTGACACTTGCCCGGTTATGACCGTTGGTATTATCCGGGCGGCCCCGTCAACCAGCACAGGACCAGCAACAGGCAGACCACAAGCGTCAGCGGGATCCGCAGCCGCGGATACCAGGCGGGCGCGCCGTCGCTGGCGCTCGTCTTGACGTCCCAGAACCCCTGGACGGCGAAACCGACCACGAGCACGGGGAACGTCCAGGGCGCCGGCAGGAAAAGCGCGAACCATCCGAATAGGGACGGCACGACACTGAGCGCCAGTGCCCGCGATCGCGCCTCCCGCTCCTTGTGCATACCGAGCCCCCAGCGCACGCCCCCCAGAAACGACAGGATGACGGCACCGTAGGTCCGCACGGCGAGGTCCGCGACGGCTGTCAGGTCGGGCCATGCGTCGGGAAAAAGGTTTGCAAAAGTCCCCGCCGCGAAGGGTATAGCGCCTGTCAGGCCGAGCCACAGGGCGGACTTCGGAATACGGGTTGATGACGCTTGGTCGGGCACGGGGACAGTCCTGGGATCGCAAGGGATCGGCTACGCTCTAGCAATATCGGTCTCGCGCTCCCGTTTCAAACTCGATTGTCTGAAACGATCGGCGCGCAGCGCTGTGCCGGGACACGCCGCGTGTTAGAGCATTGTGTGATTAGATTGACCCATTTGATGGGCCAGATCAGGTCATTCGGCGAGGCAAACAGCGCAGCGCGATGTGGGACATCGGGCAAGCTGTTTAACGCTGCCGACGGCCTGATATGGCCCACCGGAGGCCGACTTTCCAGG
>JANQQB010000499.1 GCA_028285165.1 Rhodobiaceae bacterium | reverse complement strand
AAACGCATCGCAGATATCAATCTGCACCAATCGGAAACCAACGGAAATGTGTAAGCGATGTCTCCGAACACCTGCAAACTATGTCTCCGGGCTTTACATTCACGCGGGTAATCCATCTGCGCAACCGTTTGTGCCCGGCAGACTGGATCCGCCGGACAAGCCGGCGGATGCCGCTGAGCGGGAAGCGCTGGCCGGACTACAATGCCGCCAGAACCGCGTCCGCGCTCGAGGCGTTGGCCTGGGTCGGGTTGTCCTCCAGTCCGAGCCACGAAACCGTACCGTTGTCGACGATCATCGCATACCGGTGCGACCGGACGCCGAGACCGAAGGCCGAGGCATCCAGCACCATGTCCACCAGACGCACGAACTCGCCGCTGCCATCGGCCAGGAAAGTGACCGCGTCGCCGGCCTTGCTTTCGCGCGCCCACGCGCCCATCACGAAGGGATCGTTGACCGAGGTCACGGCAATCGTATCGACGCCCTTTGCCTTCAACTCTCCGGCCTTGGCAACGAAGCCCGGCATGTGATTCATGTGGCAGGTCGGCGTGAACGCGCCAGGTACGGCGAACAGCACGACTTTCTTGCCTGAGAACAGGTCCTGTGTGGACATGTCGCCCGGGCCGTCATCCGTCGGGACCTTGAATGTGAAATCCGGAATTTTGTCGCCCACCTTGATCGGCATCGTCGTCTCCTTACCAGGCTTTGAGGGGCCCGGCATATGCGATCCGGGCCGTTCATGAAGGCCCCGGGCGGTCACGTGGTCGGGAGGCCGACAGGCCGGACCGGGTATCGGGAGCCTGATCGGATTGCGAAGGGAGGGGAGGGCGGCCGGACCCGAACGGTCAGTCCAGACGCCAGACCTGTTCGATCGCCTGTTTTCCGTTAACCAGCGTGAACGTGACGGAGCTGCCGGATATAATAGCGCTCTGCGGAAGATCGGCCAGCGAAAGCTCCCACTGGATTTCATCGCCGGTCTTGCCCGTACGCTTCGGCAGCGGCAGATACCAATCCTCCGGCCCCTCGGCGAACAATTCGGTATTGGCTTCCGGGTCCGAGACCCGCGTCGCGACCCGCAACGCCGCGTCGGGCAATTGGCCGGCAAGCCCCACAGCGGTGACGGCAAGCCGGGATGACGCGGACCCTGTCACCGGGACCGATTTGCGCGCTTCGTCGATCAGCGCGGCGGCATCGGTATTGCGGGGCGCGAAGCGTGTAACAACCATGGAAAACGTTTGCTCGAGCGGCACGCAGATGCGTTCGCACACGCCGTAGCGAACGGTAAGATCGACGGCCAGCGGCAGCGTCTTGCTCTTCGCGACGGCGCGCACCGGCAGCACGAGCCGGCCTGAATATCCGATTGAACGGCCATAGGTGTCATCGAAGGATTTTGGCGCTGGCCAGTCCACGTCGAAGGATTTCAGATTGCTTGAACCGGACGTGTCGAATTGCGGCGCGATCCCCGTGTCGCCGGGCATGCGCCAATATGTCTTCCAGCCGGGTTTCAATTCCATCTCGATCGCGAGATCGGTTGCCAGCGAGACGGGATCGAGCGGTCCGGCTGCGATCACCCGGGTACGGCCACCCATGCTTTCCTGCCAATCCGTCGAAAGCGCGGCCGCCGGGACGACCGACAGGGCACCCGCAAAAATCGCAATGAGCCCGCTTTTCGCATGCAGCGCTGGCATTGGCATGACTTCCTCGTTCTGTGCCGCGTACGCTTTACCGTGGGGTCGCTTGCGCGCCGCGCCGAAACGCGCCTGTCAGGTGTTTCGGCTGATGCTGCTTGAAAACCGACCGGTCTGCGCAAACCGTTCGCGAGAAGGGCTGTGGCTGGACAGTGTTGACGTCAAAATGGTGAAAAACAGGTGACTGTTCCAGTAAAACTATGGTGTACTATGCGCACTGTGACAGCGTAATAAGGAGCCGCTTCGCCTTGTCCGCCGACATCGGTTACCTGAACGGTAAACTGCTCATTGCGATGCCGGGACTGGATGCAACCCGTTTTGGTCGAACCGTAATCTACATGTGCGTCCATTCTGACGACGGCGCCATGGGGATCGTGCTCAACCAGGTTGCCGACCAGGTGACGTTTCCCGATTTACTCGGTCAACTGCATGTCATAGACGAAGAGCAGGTGGCGTCTCTCCCCGCGCAGATCGACGGCATGCATGTCTTCAAGGGCGGACCCGTCGAGACCGGACGCGGTTTCGTGCTGCATTCTGACGATTATTTCCTGCAGAATGCGACCCTGCCGATCGATGACGGGATCTGCCTGACGGCAACGCTGGAAATCCTCAAGGCCATTGCCGACGACCGCGGTCCGGACAACGCCCTTCTGGCGCTCGGCTATGCCGGGTGGGCACCCGGTCAGCTAGAGAGTGAAATTCAGAACAATGGCTGGTTGACCTGCGAATCCAAGCCTGATCTTGTGTTCGACCGTGACGTCGGCGGGAAGTACGAAAGGGCCCTGTCCTTGCTTGGCATCGATCTGGGCATGCTGTCTTCCGAGGCCGGCCACGCCTGAAACGGGTGCGGGAACGCTTTGACGTCTTGTCGACGCAATGCGTGTCCGATCTGCCCGATCTGATACGATTTTACGGGACCGAGGGCCGGTTCCCCGATCCGGGCTGGCCCCGCAATAAGAACCGTTGAAGGAGCGATCCGTGAAATATGTGAGTACGCGGGGGGAGGCGCCCGAACTCGGCTTCAGCGATGCCATCCTTGCCGGACTTGCGCGGGACGGCGGGCTGTATCTGCCGAAGACCTGGCCACGACGCACGGCGAGCGACATTGCCGCCTTCGCCAACCGGCCCTACGCCGATGTCGCCTACACCCTGTTGCGGCCGTTTGTCGGTGACGAGATCCCGGATGCCCGCTTCCGTGCCATCATCGACGATGCCTACGCGACCTTCCGTCATCCCGCCGTCGCACCGCTCGTCCAGGCGGATGCAGGGCACTTCCTGTTGGAGCTGTTCCACGGACCGACACTGGCGTTCAAGGACGTGGCCATGCAATTGCTCGGCCGTCTGATGGACCACGTGCTGCGGGAACGGGGCAGGCGCGCGACCATCGTGGGCGCGACGTCGGGCGATACCGGCGGCGCTGCGATCGACGCTTTTCGGTCCTGCGACAATATCGACATCTTCATTCTGTTCCCGAAAGGCCGTGTTTCTCCGGTCCAGCAGCGCCAGATGACGACGATCGACGCGCCGAACGTGCACGCGCTGGCGATCGAAGGCTCCTTCGATGACTGCCAGGCCCGCGTGAAGGACATGTTCAACCACTTCGCCTTCCGCGATCGTGTCTCGTTGTCGGGCGTGAATTCCATCAATTGGGGCCGGATCATGGCCCAGATCGTCTATTATTTTACCGGGGCGGTCGCTCTGGGAAGCCCGCACCGGCCGGTTTCGTTCACCGTCCCGACCGGGAATTTCGGCGATATCTTTGCCGGTTACGCGGCCAAATGCATGGGCCTGCCGGTCGACAAGCTCGTGATCGCGACCAACGTCAACGACATTCTCGACCGTGCCTTGCGCACCGGGCGCTACGAAGTGACCGAGGTCCGGCCGACGACCTCGCCGTCCATGGACATTCAGGTCTCTTCGAATTTCGAACGCCTGTTGTTTGAGGCGGCCGGACGGGACCCCGGTTCGGTTCGCGATCAGATGGCCGGCCTCAAACAGAGCGGCGCCTTCACGATCCCGCGGACCGCCCTGGAAGTGATCCGGCGCGATTTCCTGTCCGGTCGCGCGAGCGAGGAAGAAGTGCGCGCGATGATCGCCGACACGTTGGCGCGGACGGGGTATCTGCTCGACCCGCACACGGCGGTCGGCTGTGTCGCCGCCGAACGCGCCCGCGCCGGCGACACACCGATGGTGACGCTGGTCACCGCCCATGCCTCGAAGTTCCCCGCAGCGGTGAAGGAGGCGAGCGGCGTGCATCCCGATCTGCCGGACTGGACCGGGGATCTGATGCAGCGCGAGGAGCGCATGACCGTGCTGCCGAACGACCTTTCCGCGATCGAGACCTTCATCGCCGACCGGTCGCGTGCGACGACGGCGGAAGCCTGACCATGGCCGTGCGGATTGATCGCCTGGAAAACGGCATTACGGTCGCCACGGATTCCATGCCGGACCTGGAAAGCGCGGCGCTCGGCGTCTGGGTCCGCGTCGGTTCCCGCTACGAAGCCGAACGCGAACACGGCATTTCCCACTTTCTCGAACACATGGCCTTCAAGGGCACAAAGACCCGCAGCGCGCGGGCGATCGCGGAAGAGATCGAGGCGGTCGGCGGCGAAGTCAACGCCTCGACGAGCGTCGAGAACACGTCCTATTATGCCCGCGTGCTCGCCGACGACGTGCCGTTGGCGATCGATATCCTCGCCGACATCCTCCAGAATTCGTCTTTCGACGGCGATGAGATGCGCCGCGAGAAAAGTGTCATTCTGCAGGAAATAGGTGCAGCCATCGATACGCCGGACGATCTTGTCTTCGACCGTTTCCTGGAAGCGGCCTGGCCCGGTCAGCCGGTCGGGCGGCCGATCCTGGGAACGCCGGACACGGTCAGGAGTTTCGAGCGCGACAACCTGGAATCCTACCTTGAGCGCTATTACGGCGGCTCGTCCATGATCGTGGCCGCCTCGGGACGGGTCGACCACGAGGCGATCGCGGTTCTGGTGTCCGATCGGTTCGAGACGAAGGGGAACGGGGCGGTGCCGGATTATCCCCGCGCGGCCTATCGCGGCGGCGATACGCGTGCGGTCAAGGACCTGATGGAAGCCCAGGTCGTGCTCGGTTTCGAGGGACATTCCTACGAAGGTCAGGCGCATTTTTGTCCGCAACTCGTCGCGTCCATGCTGGGCGGCGGCATGTCGTCCCGCCTCTTCCAGGAAGTGCGCGAAAAACGCGGCCTGTGTTACGCGATCTACGCCTTTCACTGGGCGTTTTCCGACACCGGTATTTTTGGAATACACGCAGCCACCGGCGGCGACGAGGTCGACGAGCTCATGGCCGTGATCCTGGACGAGATCGAGCGGGCGATCGACGGCTTCGAACAGCACGAACTCGACCGCGCCAAGGCACAATTGCGCGCCGGCCTGATGATGGCACTCGAAAGCCCGTCCGCCCGGGCCGGTACGCTGGCCCGCCAGATCCTGCTCTATGGCCGCTCGATCCCGCGCGAGGAGATCATCGAGCGCATCGACTCGCTTTCCCTGGATGACGTTCGGACCTGCGCGGCGGGGTTGGTGACCGGATCGCAACCCACGCTCGCCGCCATTGGCCCGGTCGACGGATTGCGACCGCATGAGGCCATTGCCGACCGCTTCCTGTCCACGGTATCGTGAGGGTCCTGGAATACCGCCAGTGGCCAATGGCCGGTATTTGCGCCGGCAGGGACGAGGACGCGCGGCATGGGCCGGCTTTGCCGGATCGGCCCGCACTGCCTGGTAAGGGTGAGATTGGGACAGCTACGGAACGGGTGCGGTGTTTCTCAAATCCTCGCTAGCAGCTGAATCGGCGCCGGTCATCGGCGGTGACGGCGTCTACCTGCGCACGCCGCAGGTCAGCGATTATGCGCAATGGGCTGCGGTGCGTGAACGCAGCCGCGCCTTCCTCACGCCCTGGGAACCGACCTGGCCGCTGGACGATCTGTCCAGGCCCTCCTTCAAGCGCCGGATCAAGCGATACCAACGCGAAATCCGTGACGATTCCGGTTACGCGTTCTTTATGTTCAATGCGTTAGACGATGCGTTGTTGGGTGGCATCCGCCTGTCCAATGTCCGGCGCGGCGTTGCGCAAACCTGTTCCCTCGGGTATTGGATGGGGCAGGATCACGCGAACAAGGGACACATGACCGCCGGAGTTACGGCCGTCGTGTCGTTCATATTCGACGTTTTGAACCTGCATCGGATCGAGGCTGCATGCCTGCCGCACAACAATGCGTCCATCCGATTGCTGGAAAAAGTCGGCTTTCAGTTCGAGGGGCGCGCGCGGTCGTATTTGTGCATCAACGGGTTATGGCAGGATCATCTGTTGTTTGCATTGGTTGAAAGTGATTTAAGACAACGGGATTCCAAAACTGGAGTGCTGGCCGGAACACGGATTGGCGAAAGGACGTGACGGGTGCCGCAATCACAGCGGCGCGCGTTTAGATCTCTTGTCCCGTGAGCGGTTCGTGAAGGAATGAGTACCCGTATGATCCTGGATATGAACCGGTTGGCCGGTTTCCTTCTGGGCCTGTTGATCGCCGTCGGACTGATCCGCTCGGCTGGCGCCACGGATGCGATCGTCGTGCCGCTCGACGTTCCGGCTGTCGACATCAGTGAAAGCGTCGAAGTCTTCGCCAATGTCGGCAATCGGCTGCAGATTTCGACCGCGCCCGGTGCGGACGGCATCGTGCGGCGGATCGAGGTGCGGGCACGCGAACCGGACAACAGCTCCTGGGTCGTGTTTGCTCTGTCCAACCCGGGCGACGAACAGATCGACCGGCTGATCGTGACCCCGCATTACCGCATGGTCGATTCCCGGATCCTCAACCCCGATCTCGGATCGTCGCGCATCGCGTTCCTGACGCCAAGCGAAGGCTTCGTGCCGGAACGCGAAAACAGTCGCGAGGACGATGTGTTCTTCGTGACGCTGGATCCGGGCGCAATCATCACCTTTGTCGGCGAGATGCGGACAGACACCCTGCCGCAGATCTATCTGTGGACGCCGAACGCCTACAAGGACGCGGTGAATTCCTTCACCCTTTACAAGGGGATCGTCATCGGGATTTCCGGCCTGCTGGCGATTTTCATGACAATCCTGTTCGTCGTGAAGGGCACCATCCTGTTTCCGGCAACGGCAGTTCTGGCCTGGACGGTGCTTGCCTATGTCAGCATCGATTTCGGTTTCTGGAGCCGTGTCGTGCCGGAGGAGCTGGGTTCCGGCCCGCAATACCGGGCCGCCGTGGAGGCGCTGTTTACGGCGACGCTTGTCGTCTTCTGCTATGCCTATCTCAACCTCAATCGCTGGCACATCCGCTACAGCCACGGCGCCGTCGGGGCGTTGATCGTGCTGCTGGGCGTCGTCGTCCTGTCACTGGCCGATCCGACGCTTGCCGCGGGCATTGCCCGGGTGATGCTGCTTGTCGTCGGCGTGACCGGCCTGCTCATCATTCTTCTGCTTGCAGCGCGCGGCTATGACCGGGCCATCATGCTCATACCGACCTGGTTCCTGCTTCTGTGCTGGATCCTTGCCGCCGGCATGACGGCGACCGGCGCGCTGGCGAACGACGTGGCGCAACCGGCGCTGGTCGGCGGTCTGGTGCTGATTGTCCTGCTCTTCGGCTTTACCGTGATGCAGCACGCCTTTGCCGGCGGGACCATCGGCGATGCCGGTGTCGACGATGCGGAGCGCCGTGCGCTTGCCTTTACCGGCGCCGGAGACTTCGTCTGGGATTGGGATGTCGCGCGCGACAAGATCTATACCAGTTCCGATACCGAGGACCTTTTAGGCCTCGACCGCGGAACGCTGAACGGTTCCGCCCAAAGCTGGCTCCCGGTCATCCACCCCCAGGACAAGTCCCGTTTCCGGGCGACGCTCGATGCAGTGATCGACAATCGGCGCGGCCGGTTGTCCCAGGTCTTTCGGTTCCGCGGCCACGACGGCCATTATCGCTGGCTGCAATTGCGCGCCCGGCCGGTTCTGGGCTCGGATGGGGAGGTGATCCGCTGCGTCGGCTCGCTGCTCGATGTGTCCGATTCAAAGGCGGCCGAGGAACGCTTGTTGCACGATGCCGTGCACGACAACCTGACGGGCCTTGCCAATCGCGAGCTGTTTATCGATCGCCTGGCGGTCGAACTGACCCGTGCTGAAGCGGAAAACAGTCCCAAGCCCTCCGTTATCCTGATCGATCTCGATCAGTTCAAGAAACTGAATGACAGCTACGGCATGTCGGTCGGAGATTCCATCCTGCTGTCGGTGGCCCGCCGTCTCGGCCGCCTGTTGAAGCCGCAGGACACCTTGGCGCGCGTGTCCGGCGATCAGTTCGGCATCGTTTTGTGTTCGGAGGTCAGTTCCGACCGCATCGCACAATTTGCCGAGGCCGCGGGCCGGGCGTTGCGTGCGCCGATTTCATTCGGCGAAACCGAGATCTTCCTGACCGCCTCTGTCGGGATCGTCATCCCCGATTCAGCCAAGCTGGAAGCCGGCCAGAATGTCCGTCTGGCCGAACTGGCGCTGTATGAAGCCAAGCGCCAGGGCGGCGACCGGATCGAAGTGTTCCGGGCGGAATTGCAGCGCACCCAGGACGAATTGTATGCCAGCGAGGCGGAATTGCGCCGGGCGCTGGAAGCCAACGAATTTGCGATCCTCTACCAGCCGATCATCAACCTGCACACCAAGACGGTGGCCGGCTTCGAGGCCCTGTTGCGCTGGAACCATCGCCAGCGCGGCACGCTTCTGCCGGCCGAATTCGTTCCGGTGGCGGAGCGGACCGGTGTCATCACGGAACTCGGTCTGTTTGTGCTGGAACAGGCAACCCGGGAATTATCGAACTGGCAACGTTCGGCAAGCCGCGAGCCGGCCTTTGTCAGCGTCAATGTTTCCAGCCGGCAATTGTTCCGGCAGGACCTGATCAATGACGTGAAGGGCGTGATGACCCGGTTTCCCGTCGCGCCGGGCACACTGAAGCTGGAACTCACCGAATCCTTGGTGATGAAGAATCCGGAATATGCAGCCAAGGTTATGGAACGCCTGAAATCACTGGGCGCCGGCCTGTCGCTGGACGATTTCGGTACCGGATATTCCTCGCTGTCCTATCTCCAGCGTTTCCCGTTCGATACGATCAAGATCGATCGCTCGTTTGTGCGGTTCGACGGTCGTCCGCAGCGGCCGGTGATCCTGCGTTCGATCGTCGCCATGGCCCACGAATTGGGCATGGCGGTCGTTGCCGAAGGAGCGGAAACCGAATCCGACGCTCTGGCCCTGTCGCAATTGGGATGCGAGTTCGCGCAAGGCTATCTCTACGGCAAGCCGATGGCGCCGGAAGCCGCGCGGGCCCTGCTTGCCGATTCCGGCTACCCGGCGGCTGCCCAATAGAAGCCACACGCCCCTAAATTCAGGACGCGGCGCGAATCTCGTCAATGCCGAGGCGTGCCAGTTCGTCGGCCCGTTCGTTTTCCGGGTGGCCCGCATGGCCTTTCACCCAGTGCCAGCGGATCGAATGCCGGGCGGCGACCTCGTCGAGGGCCTGCCACAGGTCGGCGTTTTTGACCGGCTTGCGGGCAGCGGTCTTCCAGCCTCGTGCCTTCCAGGCGCCGATCCACTCGGTGATGCCCTTGCGCAGATATTCCGAATCCGTGTGCAGGTCGACCGTACAGGGCCGTTTCAGGGCCGAAAGCGCCTCGATCGCCGCCCGCAATTCCATGCGATTGTTCGTGGTCTCGGCTTCGCCGCCATGCAATTCCTTTTCATGGCCGCGCGATCTCAATATGGCACCCCAGCCGCCAGGGCCGGGATTGCCGGAACAGGCGCCGTCGGTATAGATCGTCACAACAGCCGCATCGTTCGTCATGTATATGGATCCATTGTATGCGCGCCGGCTTCGACGGCCTTGTGCTGTAGCAGCTTGCGATAATATTCCATCGGGTCCTTCGGCGTGACTTGGGCAGAACCCGGCGTATGGCTCCAATCATAGAGCCGTGTCACGAAAAACCGCATCGCCGCGCCGCGGCAAAGCAGCGGCAGGGCATGGATTTCTTCCCGTTGCAGCGGACGAACCTCAGAATACCCGGCAAGCAGGGCCGCCGACCGGTCGATCCGCAAGTGGTCGTGATCGTCGAAACACCAGGCGTTGATGCACACCGCCAGGTCGAAAGCCAGAATGTCGTTTGCCGCGAAGTAGAAATCGATGACGCCCGACAGGCGGTCCCCATCGAAAAACACATTGTCGGGAAACAGGTCGCCGTGGATGACGCCGCGCGGCAGGTCGGTCGGCCATTGCCTTGCAAGGGCTTCCAGTTCGGCGCGCATGAAGGCGGTCAAGCCCGGTTTCAGGGCATCGGCGGCATCGCCGCTGCGGTCGAGCCAAGTGCGCCAGCCTGTCGGCGAGAGCGCGTTGGGTCGCGATGCCGGGTAATCGGCCGCTTCGTCGTGCAGCACCGCGAGCATCTTGCCCACGGCAGCGCAATGCCGGACATCCGGTCTTGTTACGGCTTTGCCCGGCAGGAATGAGAGCACGGCGGCCGGTCGCCCCGCAAGCCGCGCCACGGTCTTGCCGGCCCGGTTCTTCAGGGGGACCGGGCAGGGCACGCCGCGAGCCGAAAGGTGCTCCAGCAGGCCGAGGAAAAACGGCAGGTCGTCGGGATCGACGCGTTTTTCAAACAGGGTCAGGATGTGCGGCGCCGAAGCCGTCGTCAGCCGGTAGTTCGAGTTTTCGACCCCTTCAAGGATCGCATCGCATGCCGTGACCGGTCCGATTCCGAAGCCACGGGCGAACCGGTCGGCTGCCGCCTGATCGACCTGGGTGTACACAGCCATTGGTGTCGGCCTTCACGCCGGATGCGACGGGAATGCCCGAGGAGAAGCGGGCATGAGGGACATTGCACCATCGCGCGAATGCGGGCGCCGTTGCCGGCAACGCATCGTCTCAGGCGGCCGCCACGGAACGCAATTCGCGCGGCAGGTTGAAGACCACTGTTTCGTCCGCTGTCTTGATGATGTCGATCGACACGTTGCGGTGGTCGCGGAAGGCCTCGATGATTTCTTCGACGACGATCTCAGGCGCGGACGCGCCGGCCGTCAGGCCGAGCGTGCGCACGTTTTCGAATTTCGGCCAGTCGATTTCCGATGCCCGCTGCACAAGCACCGCATAGTCGCAACCCGACCGCAATGCGACTTCGCGCAGCCGCTGCGAATTCGATGAATTCGGCGAGCCGACGACGATCAGCGCATCCACCGTTCCAGCGACCGCTTTGACGGCCTCCTGGCGGTTGGTGGTTGCGTAGCAGATGTCGTCCTTGTGCGGGCCCGAGATCGAAGGAAACCGTTCTTTCAGGGCGTCGACGATCTGCTGGGTATCGTCAACGGACAGCGTTGTCTGGGTGATCCAGGCAAGATTGTCCGGATCGACCGGTTCCAGCGCGGCGACGTCGTCGGTGGTTTCGACGAGTGTGATGGCCCCTCCGGGCAATTGCCCCATCGTGCCTTCCACTTCGGGATGGCCGGCGTGACCGACCAGGATGATGTGTTTGTCCCGTTTGAAATGCAGCTCCGCTTCCCTGTGCACTTTCGAGACCAGCGGGCAGGTCGCATCCAGAAAGATCAGATTGCGCTTGCGCGCTTCGGCCGGCACGGATTTCGGGACGCCGTGGGCAGAGAAGATGACCGGGGCGTCCGTGTCCGGGATCTCGTCGAGTTCCTCCACGAACACCGCGCCCTTGTTTCGCAATTCGTCCACGACGTAGCGATTGTGCACGATTTCGTGCCGGACATAGACCGGCGCACCGTATTGTTTCAGGGCCAGTTCGACGATCTGAATGGCGCGGTCGACCCCGGCGCAGAAGCCGCGCGGCGCGCAGAGTTTGATCGTGAGATCGGTTTTAGTTCCCTGGTCCACCGGACCCTCCTAGAGCAGGGCGCTTGCCGATGCAGTCGACGGAAAATCCGCCGGATGGGCTGCAAAGACAGTTTCGCTGGTTCGCCATACCAAGTATAGGCGTCCCACTGCGCATTCCATCCTTGTCATATGGCCGCATTTTGCGTCTGTGTCCATGGGCTGGTATAGCAGCCCGAAGCGCCGCGCGACGGAATCGGAAGAAACGCGGCGGAATCAGATCAAGTGAGTAGCCGGTTCCCATGACACGCCACAATCCGATGTCTCTGCTCCACCCCGCTTCCTTTCGCGTCGCCGTCTTAGGTGCCTTGGTCCTGACTCTTGCAGCCTGCGGCGGCGGTCCGTCCAATCCAGACTCGTTCCTGGGTAAGGCCCTGATGGGAACCTCCGAACCGCCCGAACCGATCGATCTGACGAAGTTCGGCCCGACTGTGCGATGCCCGCCGGTATTGATCCAGCCGGGCACGGAATCGTTTTCCGTCTACGAAGACGACGAAGTCAGCGCGTTCAGCCTGAAACACCAGGCGACGATCGCCGATACCGCGGCGGAATGCGGCAGCGAGGGCGGCGTGATGACCATCAAGGTCGGGGTTCGCGGCCGTGTTCTGTCCGGGCCGAAGAGTACGGTTGGCGAAGTCCCGCTGCCGTTGCGGGTTGCGGTCACTCAGGACGGGGAGACGGTGGTCTATTCCGAACTCCACACGATCGCGACCGACCTGACGGAGACTGAAACGTCCAGGCCCTGGGCCAAGGTCGTGGAGAACATCCAGGTTCCGGATCAGGGCACATTGCGGATCCTGGTCGGGTTCGACGAATCCGCGTCGTGACGGTTTTCCAGGTTCAATTTCCCCAGACGGAGTTGACTTCGCCGGGGATTCCGCCACTTTAGCGCTCGAGAGCGTCGTTGCCTCTCAGGTCATCCTGTGAAACGGGATGGCAGGACTGCGCGGGAGAGATCGTCGGGCCCGCCCCGACGGCGCCGAAGGAGCAACCGCCCCGGAAACTCTCAGGCGAAAGGACCGCGCACGTCGCAACGCTCTGGAAAGCGCCCCGAAACCGGGCGCACCGAAGGAGTAGCCGGAGGGCCGGTATGCGGTCCGTCGGGAAATCTCTCAGGTTCTTGGACAGAGGGGGCGCGGGAAGATCCCGAATTGGGGTCTTGTCGCGTCAACGCGCACCGGGAGCCGAACATGACCGACCAGACCGATTCCGCATCGCTGCTCCGCACGCCGCTGCATGCCCTGCATCACCGTCTTGGTGCTCGCATGGTGCCGTTCGCCGGCTACGACATGCCCGTGCAGTACGAGGGCATTCTAGCCGAGCACACCCATACCCGCGAGGCGGCGGGCCTTTTCGACGTTTCTCACATGGGACAGGCCTTTGTCGTCGGCCCCAATCACGAAACCGCAGCCCGGGCAATCGAACGCCTTGTGCCGTCCGACATTGTCGGTCTGAAGCCGGGCCGAATGCGCTACACGCTGCTCCTGAAGGAAGACGGCGGCATTCTCGACGACCTGATCGTAACGCGGTCCAAGTCGCCCGACGATGACGGCCGCCTGTTTCTGGTCGTCAACGCCTCCCGCAAGGCCGCCGACTACGAGGTCATCCGCGCGGGTCTGCCGGACGGCGTGCAACTTGAAACCATTGAAGACCGGGCCCTGGTGGCGTTGCAGGGGCCGCAGGCTTCCGATGTTCTGGCAACGCTCTCGCCGGTACCGGGCACCCTGACCTTCATGACGGCCGCAACGGTCGATCTCGGAGGTGCCGCATGCCATGTCACACGATCGGGCTATACCGGCGAGGATGGTTTCGAGATTTCCGTTCCAGAAGCAGAGGCCGAAATGCTGGTGTCCAGATTGCTGGAAGATGAGCGGGTGCGGCCTGTCGGTCTTGGCGCCCGGGACACGCTGCGCCTGGAGGCCGGTTTGTGCCTCTACGGCAACGACATCGACGAAACGACGGGGCCGGTGGAAGCGGATCTTGGCTTTGCGATTTCGAAACGCCGCCGCGCCGAAGCGGGTTTCCCCGGCGCCCGGACCATCCTCTCCGCGCTGGAGGCCGGCTCTTCGCGCAAACGCGTCGGGCTGCGCCTCGACGGTCGGGCACCGGCCCGTGCCGGCGCGGAAATCCACGACGCCGACGGCAACCCCGTCGGGCGCGTGACATCCGGCGGGTTTGCGCCGACGGTCGGTGCGCCGATCGCCATGGGGTACGTGTCGGCCGGTCGTGCCGATGTCGACACCCCGCTGAACTGTATCGTTCGCGGCAAGGCCCTGCCGGCCCATGTCAGTGCCATGCCCTTCGTACCGCACGGCTATGTCCGCTAGCCGAACGCCTGTCGCCGCGAGACCCTCACCCCTACTGAGACCCTGATCCCAAAACCACACGACAAACCGGAGTTGAACAGATGGCCATCTTGTATTCCGAGGAACATGAATGGATTGCGCTTGAAGGAGATGTCGGCACGGTCGGCATCACCGACTATGCCCAGAGCCAGCTTGGCGATGTGGTTTTTGTCGACCTGCCGGCAGTCGGACAGGCCGTGGAAAAGGGCGGAGACGCCGCGGTCGTGGAATCGGTAAAGGCGGCGAGCGACGTCTATGCACCCGTATCCGGAGAGGTCGTGGGCATCAACGAGGCGCTTGCGGAGACGCCGGAACTTGTCAACGCGGAAGCGGAATCCGGCGCCTGGTTCATGAAGATCAAGCTGTCCGACACGGGCGAGCTTGAGGGCCTGATGGATGCCGCGGCCTACAAGGCCTTCTGCGACTCGCTCTAGGACAACCGATATCATGCGTTTTTTACCCCATACCGACCAGGATCGGTCCGACATGCTGGCCCGGATCGGCGCAGCGTCGATCGATGATCTTTTTGCCGATATTCCGGACGACAAGCGCCTGGCTGGCCCGTTGGATCTTCCCATGCACATGTCCGAATTGGAGGTCGAACGGCATCTTGGCCGGCTTGCCGGACAGAACGTCCCGGCATCGTCACAGCCGTTCTTTGTCGGCGCCGGCGCCTACAAGCATCACGTGCCGGCAAGCGTCGATCACCTGATCCAGCGGTCAGAATTCCTGACCTCCTACACGCCCTACCAGCCTGAAATCACCCAGGGCACGCTGCAATATCTGTTCGAGTTCCAGACCCAGGTCGCCAATCTGACGGCCATGGATGTCGCCAATGCATCCATGTATGACGGCTCGACCGGTGCTGCCGAGGCGGTCCTGATGGCGCACCGCATAACCCGGCGCAACAAGGCGGTCCTGTCGGGTGGTCTGCATCCCCATTATGTCGACGTCATCCGCAACCTGTCGGAAATGGCGGATGATCGTGTCGAGGCCCTGGACCCGGATCCGACCGGCACCGAGGACATCCTGGCGGCGATCGACGACGAGACCTCCTGCGTCGTGGTCCAGAGCCCGAGCTTTTACGGCAACCTGATCGATCTCGCACCGATTGCCGAAAAGGCGCATGCTCACAAGGCGCTGCTGATTGCCGTTTTCACCGAGGCAGTGGCGCTCGGAGCGATCGAGCCACCTGGCACGCAAGGCGCCGACATTGTCGTCGGCGAAGGCCAGTCGCTCGGCGTCGGCCTGAATTTTGGCGGACCCTATGTCGGTCTGTTCGCCACGCGGCAGAAATATGTCCGCCAGATGCCTGGACGCCTCTGCGGCCAGACAGTCGATGCGGAAGGACGCCGCGGCTTCGTGCTGACCCTGTCGACGCGGGAACAGCATATCCGTCGGGACAAGGCGACCTCGAACATCTGCACGAATTCCGGTTTGTGCTGCCTGGCCTTCACCATCCACCTGACCCTCCTGGGGGAAACCGGGCTGAGCGCGCTTGCCCGGGTCAATCACCAGAAGGCCTGTCGGCTGGCCGATCGACTGGCGGCGCTCGACGGTGTCGACGTGATCAACGACAGTTTTTTCAATGAATTCACCATTCGCGTGCGCGGCCGGGCGGCGGACGTCGTGGAAGCGCTTGCCGAACGCGGTGTGCTTGGCGGCGTCCCGGTGTCCCGGCTTGAAGCCAGGCGGCCGGACCTTGACGACCTGATCGTGGTCGCGGCGACGGAAACCGTGACGGATGGCGATATTGACGCCCTGGTGAACGGCTTGAAGGAAGTGATGCAATGAGCATGAACACGCAGGGGCGCCCGACGCGGCCCGAAAGCGCCTCGGAATCGGGTCGCGAAACCTTCACCGGCAACCGCGCCTTGCAGCTTGAGGAACCGCTGCTCTTCGAAATCGGGCGCACGGACATTGCCGGCGTTGATATCGACGAGATGACCGGCGATGCGAGCCGTCTCGGTCGGTTTGCGCGGCGTGCGCCCCTCGACCTGCCGGCCTTGTCCGAACCGGAGGCCATGCGCCATTACGTGCGTCTGTCGCAAAAGAATTACGCGATCGATTCCGGCCTTTATCCGCTCGGCTCGTGCACAATGAAGCACAACCCGCGCATCAACGAAAAGATGGCCCGTCTGCCGGGTTTCGCCGATATCCATCCGCTCCAGCCGCGCTCGACGGTCACCGGCGCGATCGATCTCATTGGCGAGCTTGCCCACTGGCTGTGCACGCTGACCGGCATGGATGCTGTGGCCATGTCGCCGAAGGCCGGGGCCCATGGCGAATTGTGCGGCATGATGGCGATCAAGGCTGCGCTCGCGGCGCGCGGTGAAACGCGTTCCGTCGTCCTGGTGCCGGAATCGGCACACGGGACCAACCCGGCGACGGCCGCGCTGCTGGGCTACAAGGTGGTTGCCATTCCCGCGCGCGACGACGGCACGGTGGATCCGGCATCCGTCCGAGCCCTGTTGTCCGAGGACGTCGCGGGCATCATGCTGACCAACCCGAATACCTGCGGCATCTTTGAACGGGACATCGCGGAAATCGCCGATGCGGTGCATGCGGTCGGTGCGTTCTTCTACTGCGACGGGGCGAATTTCAATGCCATTGTCGGCAAGGCTCG
>JANQQB010000490.1 GCA_028285165.1 Rhodobiaceae bacterium | reverse complement strand
ATCTCATGGTGCTCCAGCACCACATCGATGACCGCGCCTAGCCGAAGACCAGGCAAAGCCGGTCAAACGGGTCAGGACTTCTGCTCAGAGGTACTAGGGTCAGGTTGCCGAAGGCCGACCAATCACTCCCCGTCCGCCATTTCCCGCAGACCCGCATCGAGGGTCTGCGGCGGCATCCAACCGAGCGCTGTCGCCAACGGACGGGCGTCCACCTGAAGCGATCCGGTCAGACGCTCTATATCGGCACGGCGTCCCGCCAGACCGGCGACGGCCGTCAGAAACCCGACCGGGACCGGAACCAGCCGTGCCGGACGCCCGAGAGCATGTGCCATGCGCCGGACCAGATCCGGCGTCGACACATCCTCTCCATCGCTTGCCAGATACACCCCGCCCACGGCCGTCTCCCGCAACGCCACATGGACCAGCAGGTCAGCGAGGTTGCGCACTCCGATCAGCGAGCGCCTGTTGCGGATCGCGCCGAAAGGCAGCGGCAGACCGGCGCGAACAAGGCGCAGCAGCCGTTCCAGATTGCCGCCGGCGCCGGGGCCATAGACAAGCGGCGGACGAATGATGCAGACCTCAAGGCCGGTTTCGGCGGCAATCTCGGTGACCGCCGCTTCGGCTTCGTATTTCGAAATCGCGTAAGGGTCGTCCGGCAAAGGCGTGTCGGCCGCTGTAAACGGGATGCCCTCGCCGCTTGCCGGATCGAACGGTGTGGCTTCGCCGTTCACCTTGACAGTCGAAACGACGACAAGCCGCCGGACGCCCGATCGGGCGCAGCTTTCCGCCAACCGACGGGTGCCGTCGCGATTGACCTTTCGAAAGGCGTCAAGCGGATCGGCCGCCTTGTCGCGCATGACATGCACACGCGCCGCGCAATGGATCACCGTGGAACAGCCTTGGAGTGCCTTTCGCCATTCGGTCCGGCCATCGATCGCACCCACAGCCCGCATTTCACATTGCAGCACCGTCCCAACGGCGTTTCCGTCGCGGACCAATGCCACCGGGCGGGCGCCATGGTCAGCGATTGCCCGTAAGACGACGCGCCCGACAAATCCATTCGCGCCGGTCACCCCAATCGCCGGCACCGGCGTCCCCTCTTCGCCCATTCCCTGCAAGCCCGGTGTCACGGCGCTTGGCGCCGGTTGAACTGATTCCCGAAAGACAGTACCAGAAGGGCTCCTGCGCGACGTCATGGAAACCGCCCCGGGCATGCCGGCTCCCCCTTCCTTACTGCTTCAGGCCGGCATCGGACTTGTCGTCGCCTTCGTGACAAGCGTGGTGGCAACCCGCCTGGTGCTTGGAGCGCTGCGTGCTCGTCAGATTCTCGACCGACCGAACCACAGGTCGAGCCATGCGGTTCCGACACCGCGGGGCGGCGGCTGGGGCGTGTTGGCCGGTATGACGCTTGGAACGATTGTGCTCTTGCCAATCGTCGGTGTCCCGGAATGGTTGCCGGTTCTTGCGACAGGAACGGCCTTTGTCATTGCCCTGTCCTGGCTCGACGATCTCGGACATGTCCCCGCCTTCACCCGGTTGCTGGTCCAGTTCATGGCGGTCGGGTTCGCACTTTTCGGTCTTCTGAGTGCCGTCGGGCTTTCGGACCTCGATGCAGCCGGCAATGCATTCGGTTCGGTGGTCAGCGCGATCGGCATTGCCGGCGCGCTCGGCGCAGGCGCGGTCGTGATGATCGGCTATGTCTGGTTCGTGAACCTGTACAATTTCATGGACGGGATCGACGGGATCACGGCGGTCCAGACGCTTTTTGTCCTGTGCGGCATTGCGCTTGTGTCCGTTGTCGCCGGGCGCACCGATCCGGACCTGGTCCTGTTTCCCCTGGTCGTGGCGGCCGCCGCCGGCGGGTTCCTGGTCTGGAACTGGCATCCGGCGAAGGTGTTTCTCGGTGATGTCGGCAGCGTGCCGCTCGGACTTGTCGTCGGGTTTTTTCTGGCAGTCTTTGCGGCCAAGGGCTTTTTGGCGTCGGCCCTCATCCTGCCGCTCTACTACATGGCGGACGCAACGCTGACGCTTCTGCGCCGTATTCTGCGTCGTGAGGCATTCTGGCAAGCCCACCGCACGCATTGGTACCAGCGCGCCGCGCAGAATGCCGGCCATCGCAGGACCGTCATGACGATCGCGGCCGGCAATGCCGGCCTGGTGGGCTTGGCGATCCTGGCGCTGTCCTATCCGGTGACAGCCCTCGTTGCGGCCGTAGGCTGGACGGCGGCACTGCTTGTGCTGCTGTCCCGCAGCGCCGCAGCCGGCCGGTCCGCGACGGCGGATCCGGCGCCGTGATGTGACCATGGCAGACCCGTCCCGCCGCCTCGTGCCTATCGCCGCCCTTGTCGCCCTGTTGTGGATCATGGCGCTTGCTCCGAAGGCGGGGCCGGTCGTTCTGATCGCCGCTATCCTGGCCCTCGCCGCCCCCTCAGCATTTGCGGCCTTGGGTGGCGAAAGGGTGCCGTTGCGGCAATTGTTTTCTGAGATTTCTGAAGTCCTGGCGAGCGTCAAACCCCTGATCGCTGTTATCGGACTGTTTCTGATCTGGTGCGTTGTCAGCCTGTCTTGGGTTCCCGACCCACATGACGCGACCGGACGCGCCGGGCGCATGATCGCCCTGTTTCTGCTGGCCGCGCTTTATGCTGTTCTTGTCGGCGCAACGCGGGAGCGTTCCGAGCCCGTCTCGCAGCCGGCCCTGGTCGGCTTTGCCGGATACATGATCGGGGCGCTCTTCATCGGGCTTTCCTTTGTTCTGGTGGCGCCCGGCAAGGCATCGCCGGATGCGTTCATCAACCGGACCATCGTCATCCTGGCGCTCTCGGCCTTTGCGACATCGGCTTACATATTGATTTCGGGATGGTCGACACGGATTCGGACAGGCCTTGTGCTCACTGCGCTTGCAACCGGCTTCGGCTTTGCACTTGCATCGAACAGTCAGACCGCCGTCGTTGCCTATTGCGTCGGGCTCGCTGCGGCCGCCCTTTGCGCGATCCTTCCGCCGCTGTTTCGGCGCGCCATGGTCATCGTATTCGCGGCTGTCGGCTTCTCCATGCCGCTGCTGATCGTCTGGCTCGGCGGAATTGCCAAACCGCTTCTCACGCTGCCGTTTCTTGCCGCCGGCTCGTCCGCCGATCGCATGCAGATCTGGGAAAGCTATCTGATGCTTGTGCGCGAGAGGCCGGTTTTCGGTTGGGGGATCGAAGCGTCGCGCAATTTCGACCCGGCACAGCTCTCAAGTGCCGTTGCTGCGGAAACGCTGGTGTTTTCCAATCACCCGCACAATGCCTTCCTGCAGGTCTGGGCAGATCTTGGCGGGCTTGGTGCCGCGCTTTACTGCCTTATGCTGGTGCTGGTGGGATGGCGGATCGAGCTCTGCCAGACACAAGCGCGCCCGCTGATCTACGGGCTGTTTGCTGCCTTCGTAACCGCAGCAGCCATCAGCCACGGCGCCTTTCAAAGCTGGTGGATGGGCAGCATTGCGGTCCTGTTCGCCGCCGTGGTTCCGCTGATCCGATCAGACCCGCATGGTGACAATCGGTAGGCCGCAGCATTGCGGCACGCAAACGGAACCGCCGCACGGGAGCGCGGTTCACGATCGCTCCGGCTCATCATCGCGAAACTCCAGAAGGTCGCCGGGCTGGCAATCCAGCACAGCGCAGATCTTTTCCAGGGTCTCGAAGCGAACGCCGCGAACCTTGCCGGATTTCAGGAGAGAGACGTTCTGTTCGGTGATGCCGATCCGTTCCGCGAGCTCGCGCGACCGCATCTTGCGGCGGGCGAGCATGACGTCGAGATTGACGATGATCGGCATGGCCGCCCTATACGAACTGCTTGTTCTCGTCGTCGATCAGTGCTGCCTCGGCCAACAGCCACCCGACGACCACCAGCAGCATGCCGACGACGATGCCGAGAATGTCCGTGCCCTCGAGCCCGATCGCCAGTTCGCGCTGTCCGGCGCCGCGATGCCATGTGGTTAGGACGCTGAGCGCCGCGTCCGTCACAAAACCGACGGCTACAAGCAGGACCACCGACCAGCCGATATTGCGGAGGCGTCGGCCCGATTGCGGCGTAAAGAATTCCGCGCTCCGGAAGCCGCGAAACAGGATCCAGGCGTTGTAGAATCCCCAGATCATCGGAACCAAGGGAATCAGAGCCACGAGCCAGGTCAGCGTCAAAACGAGGCGGCCGGACGCAAGCATCGCCTCGTCGACCTGCAATTCGTTGCGCAAGGTGGCGGTCAGGTACTCGGTGTTGATGGTGATCACCAGGATCGCGGCGACGATCAGCAACCCGCCGAAGAGCGTAAACCAGCTCATAACCGTGCTGACTGTGCGAATCCGACGAATGCGCGCGTCTTCCGGTAGCGCCATAGCCCGTTCCTTTGCGTCCGTGGTCGCCGATTCGCTCGGCGACCGATTCTCTGCTATCGCCAAGCTAGCATTATTTTATCGTAAAACAATAATTTTTTCGGCTTTTAGATTTAGGCACACACGCCTTGTCCAAACTCAGGCGTACAAATCCGCCCGGGTCGGCGGCAGGCCGGACGGTCCCTTGGTGCGTCGGGACGCGATTGTCTGGAAAATGTTGATCGAGCCGCGTTTGAACCCGAGCGACACGCCCGCAAGGTACAAAAGCCAAAGGCGAACTTTTTCCGGCCCGATCATGTCGATTGCCGCGTCGCGGTTTTCATAAAGCCGGCGGCACCAATGATCCGTTGTCAGGGCATAATGCTCCCGCCAGTTCTCCACATCGTGCACTTCGAAACCATGCGATTCCAGCATGGTGAGGGAATGGCCGATGTGATCGACCTCGCCGCCGGGGAAGATGTAATCGGTGATTGCCCGATATTCCTTCTTCTGCTTGCGAAAGGCCTTCAGCGACGGTTTGCCGCGCCGCGTGATGGCATGGTTGAGAAGCAGGCCGCGCGGCCGCAACAGCGAGCGGATCTTGCCGAAATAGGCCGGGTGATTGTCAATGCCGACATGTTCGAACATGCCGATGGAGGCGACCTTGTCGAACGTGCCGTCCACGTCCCCGTAGTCGCGGATCTCAATGGTCACCTGGTCCTGAAGACCGGCCGCGCGCACCCGTTCGGTCGCCAGTTCGTATTGTTCCTGCGAGAGCGTCACGCCGTGTGCCTTAACGCCGTACTTTCCGGCCGCCCAGATCAGGAGCCCGCCCCAGCCGCAGCCGATATCGAGAAACGTCTCGCCGGGCTGCAGGCGCAGCTTGCGGCAGATCATGTCGAGTTTGGCTTCCTGGGCCGTGTCGAGGCTCGCCGACCAATCCGGGAAATAGGCGCAGGTATATTGCATGCGCTCATCCAGAAAGAGCCGATAGAAATCGTTCGAAAGGTCATAGTGGAACTGGATGTAATCGCGGTCCGCCCGTCCTGCGACAGCCGTTTCGCCGGTCTTTCCGACAAAGCTCATTGCGTCTGCCGGCTTTTCTCCCTTGCCGGTCACGAATGGCGCCGCGGCTTTGAGAAACGCCATTTTCGGTAACTTTTTCAAAAGTTTGCGGCGTCGTTTGTCGTCGTCATGTCCGGCAGCGAGGTCGAGAAGCGTGCCGCCCTCGATCGCGATGCCTCCCGTTGCGTAGTGTCGGATCAGCCGATCCACGGACGGATGGCGCACCAGGTCCGACAGGACGCCGGGCGACCGGACAACCACTTCAAGGCCCGGCTTCGCCTGCGGTCCGAGCGCAACGACATCCCCCTGCCAAAGGCGCACGGAAAACGGCAATTCGGCGATCGATGCGATGTCGTTCAAAAGGGAATGCAGCGCGCGGGTGCGCTTGTCGGGTGGTACGGTCATTCTCGCGCGGTCTTCGGCTTTCAAAGATCGTCTTGTTACAGACAAACCGCCGCCGCGTTAAGGAAAAAGCCGGTCACGCCCGTCGGCAGAACCGTCAGAAGTCGCTGGTCAGGCCCTTGACCTCCCAATCGCCGTAGCGCACCGGATCGAGCCCGCCGCGGCCGTCGATTTCGCGCGGTGCTTTGCGGCGCGCTTCCGCTTCGGCCCGGCGACGGTCTTCCGCCTCCTTAAGCGCCCGTTTTGCGGCCGGCGGCAAGTCGGACTTGCCATCGGAGGTCGCGTTTTCAACCGTCTGTTCGGATCCGGCTTCGGAAATCGGTGGCGACGTGTCGTTTTTCGTCATGGATATCAGGTACCTGTTGGCGATCGAACTTGCAGTCAAGCCTTGCGCTCCCCATCATATAGGGGATTTTTCGGATGGCCCACACAGCAATATCAACGGTAAGCCTGAACGGGCCGGTCCAATCGGACACAGGATCGACGGGAACGATATGAACATATTCAGAACAGGCCTCCTCCTGGCGGCCATGACCGCCCTGTTCATGGGGGTCGGCTTTTTGATTGGCGGGCAGGCGGGCATGCTGATCGCGCTTGTCATCGCCGCAGGCATGAACCTGATCGGGTATTGGAATTCGGACAAGATGGTGCTCCGAATGCACAATGCCGTGGAGATCGACGCCAGCAACGCCCCGGAATATTACGAAATCGTCCGGCAATTGTCGGAGCGGGCCGGCCTGCCGATGCCCCGCGTCTATCTGATCGACGAGGCCCAGCCGAACGCGTTCGCCACCGGACGCAATCCGGAGAACGCCGCCGTCGCGGCGACAACCGGCCTGCTTGATATACTGAATGCCGAAGAGGTCGCCGGCGTGATGGCGCACGAACTGGCGCATATCCAGAACCGCGATACGCTGATCATGACTCTGACCGCGACGATCGCCGGCGCAATCTCCATGCTGGCGAATTTCGGCCTGTTCTTCAGCAGCAGCCGGGAAAACAACAATCCGCTCGGTTTCATCGGCGTCCTGATCGCGGTGTTCGTCGCGCCGATGGCAGCGATGCTGGTGCAAATGGCGATCAGCCGGACGCGGGAATATTCGGCCGATAAACGCGGCTCGGAAATCTGCGGCCATCCAATGTGGCTGGCTTCGGCGCTCAGAAAGATCGCCGGCGGGGCCGCGCGGTATCGCAATGCCAGCGCGGAAACCAATCCGGCGACGGCGCACATGTTCATCATCAATCCGCTGAGCGGCGAGAAGATGGACAACCTGTTCTCCACGCACCCCAATACGGACAACCGGATCGCCGCCCTGCAGGCACTGGAAAGCGACTGGTCGCAAGGCGGCTATGACGGTCCTTCGGCGTCTGTGG
>JANQQB010000484.1 GCA_028285165.1 Rhodobiaceae bacterium | reverse complement strand
CGACAAGTCGTTTCCCTACATCCTGATCGCCGAGGACCATCCGGCGCCGCAGATCGTCAAGCACCGCGGCGCCCGCAAGCGCAAGGGCAGCTATTACGGCCCGTTCGCCTCGGCCGGCGCCGTCAACCGCACGATAAATGCGCTGCAAAAGGCCTTTCTTCTGCGCAATTGCAGCGATTCCGTCTACGAGACCCGGACCCGTCCGTGCCTGCTGTACCAGATCAAGCGCTGTGCCGCGCCGTGCACCGGCGAGATTTCTCAGGAGGGCTACGCCGAACTGGTGACGGAGGCGCATAGCTTCCTGAGCGGCAAATCGAAGGCGATCCAGGATTCCCTGTCCGCATCCATGCAGGACGCCTCCGAGCGCCTCGATTTCGAAACGGCGGCGATCTATCGCGACCGGTTGTCGGCGCTCTCCCATGTCCAGTCGCACCAGGGCATCAACCCGCAATCCGTCGAGGAGGCCGACGTTTTTGCCTGCCATCAGGACGGCGGCCAGACCTGTATCCAGGTGTTCTTCTTCCGGACCGGCCAGAACTGGGGTAACCGCGCCTATTTTCCGCGCGCCGACAAGAGTCTCGACGCATCGGCAGTGCTGGAAAGCTTCCTGGCCCAGTTCTACGACGACAAGCCCTGCCCCCGTATGGTGCTGCTTTCCGACGCCATCGAGGAACGGGACTTGCTTGAGGCCGCACTGACCGAGCGCAGCAACCGCAAGGTGACGGTTGCCGTCCCGCAACGGGGCGAAAAAAGGGAATTGGTGGATCACGCATTGGCCAATGCCCGCGAAGCACTTGGGCGCATGCTGGCCGATACGTCATCCCAGGAAAAACTGCTGTCCGGCCTTGCCGAGGCGCTCGGTCTGGAAGAGACGCCGCGTCGCATCGAGGTTTACGACAACAGCCACATCATGGGAACGAACGCGGTTGGCGCGATGATCGTGTCCGGTCCGGAGGGCTTTGCAAAGAACCAGTATCGCAAATTCAACATCCGCAACGAAGACCTGGCGCCGGGCGACGATTACGGCATGATGCGCGAGGTCATGCAGCGCCGGTTTTCAAGGCTCCTGAAGGAAACCGGCCCGCGCTCCGAAGCGCCACGGGACGAAACCGGCTTCGGCCCCTGGCCGGACCTGGTGCTGATCGACGGCGGCCTCGGCCAGTTGAATGCTGTGCGGGCCGTCATCGAGGAACTCGGCATCACCGATGTGCCGCTGGTCGGAATTGCCAAGGGCGTCGACCGCGACGCCGGCCGCGAAGTGTTTCACGTCCCCGGCAAGAAGGCCTTTCGGCTGCCTGTGCGGGACCCGGTGCTTTATTTCATCCAGCGCCTGCGCGACGAGGCGCACCGGTTTGCGATCGGCAGCCACCGTGCCAAGCGCAAGGCGGACATCGTCCGCAATCCGCTTGACGAGATTCCCGGCATCGGTCCGACCCGCAAACGCGCCCTCCTGCATCATTTCGGCACCGCCAAGGCGGTAGGCCGTGCAGCCGTTTCGGATCTGGTCGCGGTGGAAGGCATTTCCGAGCAGACCGCGCAATCGATCTACGATTATTTTCACGATCAGGCAGAGTGACGCGAGCCCGTCTCAAGTCGCACTGAACAATGGAAAGCTGACACCGAGCGACCATGCCAGGATCAGCCCCAGCGCAAGGCCCGTCGCGCCCGGCGAATGTGTCCGTCGTCCGACCCAGCCCCCCATCAGACCGAACAGGATGAAGTACAAAAGAATGATCGGGATGATCATGATCAGGAAAAACAGGCGCTCGAAATCGAGCGCTACCGCGGCGGCCAGCGACACCAGGAAACAGCCGCGCGCCAGGATCACCCGGAAAAACCAGGCGCGCCCGGCTTCCGTGGCGAGGCTGTCTGCTGTCATGGTGGCAATTGCCCCGATGGCGATCGCCCCGATGATCGGCAACCGATCGCCGACGGGCATGAATGAAGCGACATAGCGATCGAGCGCACCCCCAAACACGAAAATCCCGTAGACGGCAAACGCCAGCGCCGATAGCCACGCGATGCGACCGATACGCACGCCGTACCAGGCAAGGATAGCGATCGACAGAACCCCGTAGACCAGCATGTGCACGGCTAAATAGTCCGCGACGAGGACCGGCAGGAACCGCGTCTCGAAAAGGCTGAGAACGGCCGGCGTGATCACTGCTGGAACAAGAACCGCCGACAGGAAGACGCCCAACCTTATCGCCGGCGGTTCCGGATCGTTGGCCGGAAGGAGTTTCGACAGCGGCCACGCCAGAACGACAAGGCCGGCAAGCAGGAGGAGGATCCAGCCGCCGGTCGCCGAAACCGCTCCCGTCGAAGACCTCTGGAAGACCGCATCGAGCCAGGTCCGCGTTTCTTCGAGAGCCGTTTGTGAATACAGCACGCCAACATGTTCCACATGCGGTGCGACAACCGCCCGGCGGCCGTTATCCTCTGCCGGATTGCCGACCGTCTCGCCTTCCGAGGCCGATCCCTCTGCAAGGCGCAGGTTCTTGAGCCCGTCGCGACGCAAGCCCGCTTCCCACTCTCCTGAAATGATCAGGAGGTTCTTCGGCTCGGTTGCCGTGACCGCCTCGGAAAACATCGAGATGGCGACAACCGCCCTGACGCGCCGATCCTCCATGGCCTGCCGGACAATGATGTCGGATGCCATCGAATGACCGAGCAGAGCGACCTGGCCGTCGACCCCCGGCAGGCCGAGGGCGACATCGGTAACCGCACCGATTTCATTCATCAGCAACCGGGTCGTTCCGTCGATCGCCTCGACGTCACCGGACATGGGGACCGGATTGCGGCCGTGTCCTTTGAAGTCGAACGCGGCGACGACATAGCCGGCCTGGGCCAGCGTCAGCGAGTACGCTTCCATCAATTGCCGGGACCCGGCAAATCCATGGGTGATGACAATCGCCGGCGCGCTCGTAACATCTTTCTGCCGATAGACAGTGACCGGCGTCGAGCCGACCGACAGGGTTTCGATCGACAAACCACTGCGCGCGTTTTCGAGATGCCAAACGGCAAAGAGGCTGAGAATGCCTCCCACGCCAGCCGCGACCATACGGCGCCAGTGTCTTTGCAAGTCGATCTCTCTTCAAAGTCCGTCGATAGGCTCGATCGGGCGAGCTTACCGTCTGATGCAAAGCAGCGCATCGGGAATTCGGGCCAATGACGACCCGCTCCTCAATCGCGTTTTGCATCGGCTACGCGTCGAACAGCCCGTCGGATCTCCGCCGCTGGATCGCCCGGTCAAGCCGGGCGAAGACGGAATAGGGGATTGGGCAGAGACGCCAAACTGGCAGGTGCAGGTTCCTCGGAAGGGGCACCACCGCCCTCCAATCCGTCATCCGACAGCTTGACCGGCGGATCCAGTCTGACGGGCACCGACGCTCGTATGGAAGGATCCTGCGAGCCGGCGGATCCGGGATACCGACCACAAACGTTGGCGCCGCTGGATTACCCGTGTGAAGCGGGTAAAGAGGGATCGGGGGTTCGTTTGCATGCGAGGGGCGGAGTCGAGTAACCCTGTCGTGCTGATAGGTAGATGTGTAAATGCCACACGGCTATGACTGAGAGCGCAGGATCGAATGAAGCCGGCACCGGAAACGGGCCGAAGCGTGTGTTTGTTCTGGGCGCGACCGGCACAATCGGTCGGGCCACGGTACGTGCTCTCGTGCGGCGCGGCCATGACGTGGTGTGTTTCCTGCGCCGTCGCGCCGGCCCGAGCGACGGCAGGGGACACGACATCGCTACCGAGCCGACCGACGGCGTCACCATCCGATACGGCGATGTAACCGATCCGACGTCCCTCGAACGCGACGGCTTCCAGGGCGAGCCTTTCGACGCGCTGGTCTCCTGCATGGCCTCGCGCACCGGCGCACCCCGGGATGCCTGGGCCATCGATCACCAGGCGCACATGAACGCCATGGCGGCCGCGCAGCAGTGCGGCGTGACCCACATCGTCCTGCTCTCGGCCATCTGTGTCCAGAAACCGCTTCTCGCCTTTCAGCACGCCAAACTGGCGTTCGAAAAGAGCCTGAGGGAATCCGGGCTGACCTATTCCATCGTCCGGCCCACGGCGTATTTCAAATCGCTGTCCGGACAAATCGACCGGTTGCGCGCCGGCAAACCGTTTCTGGTGTTCGGCAACGGCGCGTTGACAGCCTGCAAGCCGATCGGCGCCGACGATCTCGGCCTCTACCTCGCCGAATGCCTCAATGATCCGGCCAGGCACAACCGCATACTGCCGATCGGCGGCCCGGGCGACGCGATGACGCCGCGCGAACAGGGCGACCTGCTGTTTTCCCTGATGGGAAAGCCGGCGCGCTTCCGCCCTGTGCCGGTGGCGCTGCTGCGCACCATTGCCGGAACGCTGGGCGCGCTCGGGCATGTCGTGCCGCCGCTGGAGGACAAGGCGGAAATGGCGCGCATCGGCCTTTATTACGCGACCGAATCCATGCTCGTCCTCGATCCGGAAACCGGACGGTATGACGCGGACGCGACTCCGTCCTTCGGCACGCAAACCCTGGCCGATTACTACACTGCCCTTCTGAACGGCGACATTCCGGACGAGCGTGGTGAGCATGCCGTTTTCTGACGATCCTCACTGCGCAAAACGCGAAATCTCTGGCCATGGCGTCGGAAAGCGTCAATTCTAACGACCGGCTCGGAAACGTAGGGACCTATCATGGCATCGATCGACTGGACCGTCGTCGCAGCATTCGCGGTTTTGTGGGCCGCCATCGTGCCGACACCGGGAGCGAATTCCCTCATGGTCACGCATATCGCCCTGACCCGCGGTCCGCATGCGCTGGTTCACGCGATCGCCGGAAACATGGTCGGCATCGGTTTGCTGGCCCTTGCAGCCCTGCTCGGCATGGCCGTCGTCCTGTCTGCGTTTCCCTGGCTGCGGCTTGCAGTCCATGTGTTCGGCGGCCTTTATCTGATCTATTTCGGCGTTCTGCTGTTGCGCCGCTCCCGTCAGCCGGCACCGCCGGTCGCCGCACAACCGGCGCAAGGCCTCGCACCGACGAGCGGGTGGAAAATGTTCGGCCTCGGCTTCGCGACAGCCCTGTCCAATGCCCAGGCAATTGTCTTCATCACCAGCATCTTCGCGGTTGCCGGGATCCTCGAAGCAAGTCTTCTGACCGGCCTGATCTGTCTCGCGGTCATGATCGCCATGAATGCGGCCTATCTCGGGTTCCTGGGCTGGCTGTTCCTGCGCCCAACGCCGCGTCGGCTCTATGCGCGCTTCCGGCGGGTGTTTGAAGCCACAATCGGCGCTGTCTTCACCCTGTTCGGAATCCGTCTCATCCTGCGCGAAATCCTGCGGACTTAGCGCATTATGGGGTTGGGCCGGAGTCAGTCGACCAACTGGTCTGCGAGGTCCACCATATCGGTGGCGATCACGTCCCAGTCCGACGTTGCCTCAAGATCCACGGTCTGATTGTCGCCATGTTCGGTCGGACGCGGAAAGAATGCGGTCTTGAGACCGGCAGAGCGGGCCGCCTCAAGGTCCGAATTGTGGGCTGCCACCATCATCGTTTCCTCCGGCCGCATTCCGAAGGCGGCGGCCGATGCCCTATAGACGGCCGGTTTCGGCTTGTAATCCCGGGCGATCTCCGCACCCAGAATCGCATCCCAGGGCAGTCCGCCATACCGGGCAAGCCAGGTCATCAGCGCGATTGAGCCGTTGGAGCAGGGCGCGATCGGGTATCGCGTCTTGAGGCGCTTGAGGCCGGGCAGGCTGTCCGGCCACGGCGGAAGCTTTTCCCAGGCCCGGTTCAGTCGGACCCGGTCGGCCTCGCCGACGGCGGCGTCGAGCGAAAAGTCGACAAGCACCTTGTCGAGATTTTCCCGGTGCAGCACGTCGAGCGGCACATAGCCCCGCCCTTCGGACCGGATGGCTTCCATCGCCGGTTGATAAAGATTGCGCCAGGCAACAGCGAACGCGACGGAATCGACGCTGAGCCCGGCCTCGGCGCAATAGGTCGCAACGTCCTGCGACACGCCGGTCCGCCAGTCGACCACCGTACCGAACACATCGAAAATCAAAGCCTTGACCATGCGTGCCCCAATCACTGAAAGGCCGCACTATGGCGAGGCCGCCGGCTTGGAGCAAGTCGGATGGGACCCGGCGACTGGCACGACGCCGGTCTGCGCCGGAACGTTTGGTGCCCGGACGGCCCTGCGTGCGGCCCTATTCCGCCGCGACGCCGGTTTCGGCGTGCTTGCGCACCCGTTCCGCCTGTTTTTTTGCCTTTTCGACGGCCGCGCGTGAGGATTCGTTCAGGTCGAACATTTCCAGCGCTTCGGATTCAGGATCTTCAACAGGCCTGATCGCCAGGTCCGTGTAAGACCGCACGTCCCCTTCCGCCTGCACGCGCCTGCGGATCTTGTGGATCTTCCACGCATAGGCGCCGAACCGTGCATATTTGACCAACGTCTCCGCGGCAAAGACCGGCGCGTAGAGGAGCCAGGGCAACCGGCGGCGGCCCGGACGGCGCTGCGTCGGGTCTTTCAGGCGCAGATAGCCGCATTGCTGGGGATGCACGCCTTCATATTTCATGGCGCCGTAGATCTGCAGGCAAAGCCGCCAGATCTTGACCGGTTTGATGCCATAGGCCGCGTTGCGGCGCATCATCGTCTCGACATGCGCATCCGTGTAATACCAGTCCCAGACATCGGCATAGGTCTGCTGCCAGACTTCCGGGCTCATGCGCGGATGTTCGCAGGTCGTGTGTTCCAGATCGTACCGGTTCAGGTCCGGATCCAGCCATGTACCGTTTTCATAGAGCGTCTTGTGGTCCTGGGATCCCGGCAGCGGCGTCAGCATGGTGAATTCCAGGAGATCCACCGGCAATTCGCGCTGCACGATCTCGATATCGCGCTTGATGTTTTCCGGCGTGTCGTTCGGCAAGCCCATGATGAAACCGGCATAGGTGATGATGCCGTGTTCCTTCCACATCTGAAACATCGTGCGGTATTCGGTAATCCGGTTCTGCCCCTTGTTCATGTGGGCGAGGTTTTCCGGATTGATGCTTTCCAGCCCGATAAAGACGTAAACGCAGCCGGCCCGTGCCGATTTCTCGATAAAATTCGGCAGCTTGTGCGCGAGCGTGTCGACCTGGATGACGAACTGGACGCGGATACCGTCGTTTTCCCGCAATTCGATGATGCGATCATAGATCGCTTCCCAGTTCTTGTTGCGGGCGAAATTGTCATCCGTGATGAAGAAGTCGTGCACGCCCTGGGCATGGTTTTCGCGGATGAGCTTTTCGATGTCGTCCGCATCGCGCCAGCGGGATTTGCGCCCCTGCACATTGATGATGGTGCAGAACGAGCATTGGAAAGGACAGCCGCGACCGGCGTCGAACGACGAAATGCTGCCCTCATAGCGCCGCACGATGTCCGCCGGCAGGATCGGCGGCACCTGGTTCTGCAGGCCGGGCAGGTCGTTCATGTAATTATAGATCGGCTTCAGCGTGCCGTCCCGGGCATCCGCCAAGACCGTCTCGAACCGTTCCTCGGCTTCGCCGGCAAACAGGCTGACACCGAGATCGAGTGCGTCCTGGAGATCCTGCGGCAGATCTTTCAGCATCGAAAGGCAGCCGGACACGTGGAAACCGCCGATCGCAACGGTGAGACCTTCGGCGCGCAACCGGCGCGCAATCTCCAGGGCGCGCGGATATTGATTGGACTGGACACCGACCAGGCAGACGAGCCCCTCGGCATCCGATTGCTTTTGCCGCCGCACGATACCGGACATCGGCACCCGCATCGTCATCTCGTCATAGGCATTGACCACGATGTCGACATCATCGCCGAGCACCCGGCGGTTCGCGCAGTCCTGAGCGATGGCGTACAGGCAAGCCATGGAATTGGAGGGGATCCAGGCCTTCCACCATTGCAAGACATAGCCGTCGTCGTCGTAATGCGACGGCTTGATGATATCGACGTAAAATGTGCGCATGAACCGACTCCACCCTCCCGACGGCCGGATCGGTCGTCGTCTGCCACAAGCGGCGCAGAGGTTGGTCGTTCGCCTGGGACCCGCCGCAATTCCTGCGACGCGGCAAGCCGAATAGCGATATCCCGTCCGCCTTCCCCAAGGTGATGGCAATATGAACCGTGAAGGTTCGGCCGATTGATCTGCGCCCTCCGTAGATCAACGTAGCATACGGGCTGCGGACTGACGAGATGTCCTGTTGGTATTACCCCTCGGCGTCTTCCAGATCATCGATCAGACCTTCGATCACAGAGAGTCCCATGGACCAGAAGGCCGGATCGCGGGCGTCGAGACCGAATGGGCGCAACAGGTCGGAATGATGTTTCGTTCCGCCGGCTTTAAGGAGGTCGAAATACTTCTCCTGAAACCCCTCTTCCGCGTTCTGGTAGACCGCATACAGCGAGTTCACCAGACAATCGCCGAACGCATAGGCATAGACGTAGAACGGCGCATGTATGAAATGCGGGATATAGGCCCAGAAGGTCTCGTATCCCTCCCGCAATTCCACATGCGGCCCGAGGCTGTCCCGCTGCACATCCATCCACAGGCTGCAAATCTGCTCGGCCGTCAATTCGCCGTTGCGGCGTTCCAGATGGAGCTTGCGTTCGAAAGTGTAGAACGCGATCTGCCGCACGACCGTGTTGATCATGTCCTCAACCTTGCCGGCGAGCATCGTTCGCCGGATGTCCGGACTGGCGGCGTTGTCGAGCAGCGATCGGAAGGTCAGCATTTCGCCGAAAACGCTGGCGGTTTCGGCCAGCGTCAACGGCGTCGGCGCCATCAGCCCCCCCTGCGGCCCCGCAAGCACTTGGTGCACGCCGTGGCCCAGTTCGTGGGCGAGCGTCATCACGTCGCGGACCTTGCCCTGATAATTGAGCAGCACATAGGGGTGGGCGCTCGGCACTGTCGGATGCGAAAACGCACCAGGCGCCTTGCCGGTTCGGCTCGGCGCATCGATCCAGCCGTCGGCAAAAAAGCGGTCGGCGATTTCAGCCATCTGCGGCGCAAAACCGGAATAGGCGTCCAGCACGGTGCTGCGCGCCTCCTCCCAGGGGATGACACGCGTATCCGCCCCTGGCAGAGGCGCGTTCCGGTCCCAATGGGCGAGCTTTTCCTGCCCCATCCAGCGTGCCTTCATGGCATAGTAGCGATGCGACAGCCTCGGATAGGCATTCTGGACCGCGCCCACAAGCGCGTCGACGACTTCCGGTTCCACCCGGTTGGCCAGGTGCCGCGCCTGGGCGACGTCCTCGAAGCCGCGCCACCGGTCCGAGATTTCCTTGTCTTTGGCAAGCGTGTTGGTGATCAGCGTGAACGTGTTCAACGCGCCCCGGAACGTCGTCGCCAGGGCATCGGAGGCGGCCTTACGCTTTTCCGCCGACGGGTCCTGCATGAGGGTCAAGGTCGGTTCCAGGGACAGGTCGGCGTCCCCGACACGAAATCGCAGCCCGGCAATGGTTTCGTCGAAGAGACGGTTCCAGGCGGCGCGGCCGGTGACCGACTTCTCATGAAACAATTGCTCGATCCGGTCCTCCAACTGAAAGGGCTTGTCCTTGCGGATATCCTCCAGCCAGGGCCGGTAGCGCCCAAGGTCCGGCGTTTCCATGGCCGCCGCGAGCGTGTCGTCGGGCAGCCGGTTGAGTTCCAGGGGAAAGAACAGCAGCCGGGCGCTTGCCGAGGTGATCTTTTCCTGAATGTCGCCATAGAATTTGGCGCGCGCCGGATCCGTCGTGTCGCCGGCATAGACCAGGCTGGCAAACGAAATCAGCCGGCCCAGCCGGTCCTCCAGCGCTTCGTAGGCCCTGACCGCAGCATACAAGCCGTCGGCCCCGTTTTCGCCCGCCAACAGGTCGGCGAGGTTTCCCTTGTACTGTTCCTCGAATGCGATCGCATCGGCATCCGTCCTGGTCAGATCATCCGCCACTTCCGGGGCGTCGAGCCCGGAATAAAGGTCCGTGAGATCCCACTCCGGCAACGGCCCCATCTCACCCGCAGGATTGTCCGGTCTTGCGGTTGATGGAGCACTATCGGTCGAGGCGGATGCAGGGGGGACGCTCATCGGCAGGATCCTCTGGAAGCAGCGCGGTCAGGCAAAAGGGCGGCAAGATCGGCCCGGGACGCAAATCGGTCGGGACTGCCACCCATACCCGCCTTTGAAAGATCTGTCATGACCCTGAGAAGACGGACGGGAAATCCCGTACGGCCTTGCCCGGATCAGCCCGCGAGGCCGCGTTTAAGGCCATGTTTACCCGCCCCGGTCACACTCCGCCGGACTTTTGGTATGTGAGTGGACAGGGTGTCGCGTAGCGTTATGAAAACCCGAATTCTCATTGTTGACGACGACCCCGTCCAGCGCAGGCTGCTCGAAACAGCGGTCAAACGTCTGGGGCACGACGTCGAGGAAGCGGAGGACGGCGCCCGGGCACTGGATATTCTGCTCGGGCCCGAAAGCGCCGACATCGCGCTGGTCATCCTCGATCTCGTCATGCCGGAAGTCGACGGCATGATGGTGCTCGCGCGCATGCGGGAGGCGGCCTGTTCGCATCCCGTCATCGTCCAGACCGCGCATGGCGGCATCGATACGGTCGTCAGCGCCATGCGCGCCGGTGCCAGTGATTTCGTCGTCAAGCCGGTCTCGCCCGAGCGGCTCGAAGTCTCCATCAACAACGCCCTCAAGGTCACCGCCCTGGAAGGTGAGATTCAGCGCATCAAGAAGAGCCAGTCCGGCAGCCTGACCTTTCGCGACATCGTGACCCGGTCGCCGCTCATGGACAAGGTCATCCGGCTGGGTGAACGCGCCGCGAAGTCCAACATTCCGATCCTCATCGAAGGCGAATCCGGCGTCGGCAAGGAGCTCGTCGCCCGGGCCATCCAAGGCACTGGGGGCCGCAAATCCCGGTCCTTCGTGACGGTCAATTGCGGCGCCATCCCGGAAAACCTGGTCGAGAGCATCCTGTTCGGCCACGAAAAGGGCGCCTTTACCGGCGCTGTCGACAAACATGTCGGCAAATTCCAGGAAGCCCATGGCGGCACGTTGTTTCTCGACGAAGTCGGCGAATTGTCGGCCGACATCCAGGTCAAATTGCTACGCGCCATTCAGGAAGGTGAAATCGATCCGATCGGCGCCAAAAAACCGAGCCGCGTCGATTTCCGGCTGATTTCGGCAACCAACCGGTCGATGCTCGACCTGGTACGGACCGGCGACTTCCGCGAGGACCTGTTCTATCGGCTGAACGTCTTTCCGATCTGGATCCCGCCGCTGCGCGAAAGACCCGAGGACATTCCCGAACTCGCCCGGCACTTCATGGCTCGGTTTGCGGCCGAGGAGGGCAAGCGCCACGTCAGCGCGATTTCCCCGGACGCCATGCATATGCTGCAATCCTATCGTTGGCCCGGCAACATCCGGCAATTGGAAAACGCCGTCTTCCGGGCGGTCGTGTTGTGTGACGGGGCCTATCTGACGGTTGACGAGTTCCCGCAGATCGCAGCGCAGGTGGACGAAACCGACACCACGCGTTTGCCGGGCGCGGTTTCGCGGCCGCTTCCCGCCGCACCGCCTGCTCAACAGGCCGGTCAACCGCCTGTCGACGATCCGAAGCTTCAGGACGTCCCGGTCTTTGCCGGCGTGCCGATCCCCGATCCGCTGGATCCGGCCAACCGAAACAGCGCCGGCGCGCGGGCAGCCGACCCCTTCGGCGCCATCCGCTTCCTGCGCGACGACGGCCAGATTCGGGATCTTGAAGACATGGAAGCAGAAGTCATCCGACTGGCAATCGAGCATTACGGCGGCCGCATGTCGGAGGTGGCGCGCCGTCTGAAAATCGGTCGCTCG
>JANQQB010000462.1 GCA_028285165.1 Rhodobiaceae bacterium | reverse complement strand
AGCGTTTTTCGGCAACGGCTCGACGCTGGGCCTCTCCTATGAGGGACTGATTTCAGGCGACATGCAACAGCACGGAATCAGTCTGAAGGGCAGCATCGTCTTCTGATTCCGGTTCGGCCCGCATCGCGGTTGGCGCCCGGCAAGCCGGTTCGGCGAGCGCCGCGGATTCGGTTTCTGGACGGGGTCGCCAGCCTTGGAAGACCAGACGGTTTCCCGCAGGCTTTCGGCTTGCCAGAACCCAAATCCGTCAGCGCGGAATGCGACCGTTTTAAGAGACTGTGTCCTGGGCCGCGATTTTTAGGCGGATGAGATTGTCGTGCAACGACTCCTGTCCACCCGAGGCGTAATAGTCAGGTCGTGTCGACTGGAGTGTCGCATTCTGCGATCCCGTTCGATTATCGAGCGGCAATCGAACCTCTAATGTGTCCGGATGAGCACAGGGCCGAAAAAGCATGACGGGTTTGGCCACAGAAAGCAGGAATTCTCTTGAGCGCACGCTCCAACGTTTCTAGCGTGCGTGCCCATCTGCATTGTCAATATTCACTAGAAGATTGGCCGAAGCCAACATTGTCAGGGCGATGGCGTCCGTGGAGTGACTCGTGACAACAGGCAATCGTAAGTTCCGCCGGCGCGCTGCCGCCCTTGCGCGACACGACAAAGCGCAGCGCCCGGACTCTTCCCGGAAACGGTCCGCACTCGCCCGCTCAAGCTGCGCAGCCGTTGTCGGCTCGGCTGCGGCCGGGTTATTTGTTGCCGCGCATGTGCCGTCGGCCCAGGCCGCTCCGGACGCCTGCGTCGTGTCATCCGGCGGCACGGTCGTGACCTGCCAGGGCAACCAATCGGCCGGCATCGCCAGCGGGACAGACTTCGCGGTGCCCCCGGTAACGACCCTCAACATCAACACCCTGACGCAGGACATTACGCCCGCGGCGAACGACGCTGTGTTTTTCAGCAGCCCGAACGCCATTGTCGTCACCAGCGATACCGGTGCGTTCGCCATTCGGACCCCCGCCAATTACAGCGACGGATTTTATGTCTATTCCACCGGCGGGGCGGTGACCGTAACGAATTCCGGCCTCATCACCACACAGGGCGCTTATGCCTATGGCATCGACGCCTATTCGGCCACAAGTGCGGTGACCGTGACGCAGATCGGCGACATCGCCACACAGGGCTACAATTCCTATGGCATCGAAGCCTCGTCGGCCGTTGGCCCCGTAACGGTGACGCACACCGGCAACATCACCACCACCGGCTCCTATTCAAAGGCGATCTACGCCTACACGAACGGCGCCGCCGCCGTCGTAATCACGAATACCGGCGATATCTCAACGCGTGGCGTTTTTGCCGACGGCATCACCGGGGCAAGCTATGGCGGCGCCGTTACGATCAACCACAGCGGCGACATCGTCGGCACGGGCGACGGTGCCGACGGGATCGATGTCGGCAACGCCGTCGGAGCGGGGACCAGTGTCGTGACGATCGCTGCCGGAAGCACGATCATCGGCGGTCCCGGCAGCGGCGACGGGATCGACTTCCAGGACGGCCTGTCCAATCGCGTTATCAATTTCGGCACGATCACGACGGTTGGCGAAAACGCGATCGAAAGCGAGGGGCTGGCGAACGACGTCGTCGACAATTATGGAATTGTTACCGGCAATGTCGATCTTGCGGATGGCGCCAATGCGTTCAACAACCGCGGCGGCTCCACATTCAATTCAGGGCCGATCGTCCTCATCGGCGCCGGCAACACGTTGACCAATGCCGGCACGTTGTCGCCTGGCGGCCCGGGCACGGTGCAGACAACGGCGCTGACCGGCACTCTGGTGCAGACCGGGACGGGCACCTTACAGGTCGACGTCAATCCGAGCGCGGGAACCGGCGACCTCGTCACGGTGACCGGGACCGCCAACCTGACCGGCACGGTCAAGGCTCAGGTCGTCAACCCGGTGGCCGGCACACGGTCGGTGACCTTTCTTTCTGCCGCCGGCGGTACGACCAATGCCGGCCTCGGCCTGATGGCGAGCCCGGCCCTGCGGGCCAGCCTGTCGTTTCCGAACGCCAACGATGCCGTTCTGACCTATTCGATCGACTTCAAAGTCGACGGCCTCAACCGCAACCAGACCGCGCTTGCGCAAAGTCTGAATTCGGCCGCTTCCGCCGGTACCGGCGGGCTCGAACCGGTCCTGACCGCCATCCTGAACAACGCCTTCACGATCGGCGACTACAAGACCGCGCTGAATCTGTTTCTGCCGGAGGTCTATCTCAACACGGAAACGGGCTCGCTGTTCTCGTCGGAGGATTTCATTGAAAACCTCTTTTCCTGCCGGCTCGCCGGCGATAACCACACCGCGCTCGACGAGGGCGAGTGCCTGTGGGTGCGTCCGCGCGGCCGCATTCTGGACCGCGACAGCGATTTCCAGAATATCGGCTTCGACGAAACTGCCGGCCGGTTGGCCGCCGGCGGCCAGATTTCGATCGCGCCGAACTGGTTCGCCGGCTTCGCGCTCGGTTACGAACGGGCGTCGCTCGATACGGATTCCGGCGCGGAGACCGACAGCAACCGGTTCCATGCCGGCCTGTCGCTAAAACATCAGGCCGGTCCGTTCTACCTTGGAGCCGCGATCAGCGGCGGGCTGTATGGAAACCATACAGAACGGGCGATCAGCCTTGGCACCTTCAACCGCACTGCGGAAGCGAACTACGCGATCAAGACCCTGTCCGGCCAGGCGCGGGCGGCGTATCTGTTCCAGTTCCGGGACTGGTTCGCCAAGCCGTTGATCGACGTGACCGTCACCTACCTGTCGCGCGACGGCGTGACGGAGACCGGGGCAGGTGCCGCGAACCTGATGGTCGGGTCGAGCGATGACGCCTATTTCTCGTTCACGCCGGCGCTGGAATTCGGTGCCGATTATGCGCTTTCGGAAACGACCATCATCCGTCCCTATGCGCGGCTCGGCGTCAGTTATTACACCGACAGCGACCACGCCCTGACGGCCAGCTTCGTGAATGCGCCGGCGGGTACCAGCGCGTTTTCGATCACGTCGGACTTCGACGATGTCTTTGCCGATGTGGCTGCCGGCGCGACGGCGTTTTTCGACAATGGATCGACGCTGGGGCTTTCGTACGAGGGTCTGATTTCAAGCGACACCCAGCTACACGGACTCAGCTTGAAAGGCACGATTGCCTTTTGATCCAGGCGGGTCAGCCGCACTTCAACGTCATGCGCCAAAACCGGTTCACGGGCCGTCGCGTCTCGCATTTCAGAGGGCTCGATGCCCATTTGCGCCCTTTGAACCCTCCTGTGCGGATCACGTCCCGGCAAACTCAGGCTTGCAGCACTTTCCGATGAAATATCTAAGTTAGAATTCACCAATTGAAGCAGCTTAAAGTAGAGCCGTTTTCGAAAATTGAGACGAATCGACAATGACTCCTCCTTTGGGGCGACTTAACACCTAGGACTCTGCGGCCACTGTCTCGCCTGCTGCGACCAGGGCCGAGTTCTGGTCTCTTGGAGTCGCTGCCGAATGAGCAACCGAAAGCAAAGGCGCCGCACACAAGCGTTGGAGCGCAAGCGGCGGCCGAGTGCCGATGGCGCGGGTCTCTCAAGAGGGCGTTTGCCGGGCCCGGAAGCGCATCATTCGACACGGGCCGTATTGGTCGGGGCGGCGGCGAGCGCCCTGGCGCTTTCCCTGCCGGTTGCCGGAAGCCATGCCCAGACCGTCATTCCGCCGTCCGGCGGTCCCTGTGTCGTGGTCGGCACGACGGCAACTTGTACCGGCAACGTCTCGGCGGGCGTGGACGCCAACGGCGCAACCATCGACACGCTCAACGTCAACACGCTCGATCGGAACATCACGCCGGCGGACGGCGTGGACGGCATCGCGTTCTCCACGACCGGCGGCAACGCCATCACGATACTTTCCGACACCGAGCCCTTTCAGATTTCTACCACCGGTATCGCTCAGGGCATCGACGCGGATGTCACCGGAAGCGGCGCCATATCGATCACCTCCGTCGGCACTATCGTGACCAATGGTGGCATTTCGAATTCCTTCGCCGATGCGATCAACGCGAACGTGGCCGGTGACGGCACCATTACGATCAATTCGACGGGCAATCTTGTCGCCGGAGACGGAGGTATTGAAGGGTATCTCAGCGGCCACGGCGATATCTCGGTAACATCGCTCGGTGATGTCAGTGCCAATGGTCAGCAAGGCGTCCTGGCCTATATCGGCGGCAAAGGCACGGTCACGATCAATTCGACAGGCACCATCACAGCGCTGACACGCGAGGGTATCCGGGGCGAGATCGATGAAGGGGGTGACATTGTCGTTCGCTCGACCGGCGCGATCAATGCGGCCGGTCGCGGCATTTTCGCGAACCTTCGAGGCGGCCTGATCTTCACGGGCACCATCGACGTTGCCTCGATCGGCAACATCTCAACGCAGAACGCGGATGCGGACGGGATCCATGCCTATATCGATGACGGCGGCACCATCACCGTCACGTCGACGGGCGATATCTCCACGCAAGACACCAATGCGGAAGGCATCTACGCCTATATCGGCGGAAGCGGCACCCTATCCATCAATTCGGCAGGCGACCTGACTGTGGCGGATAACGGCATAGAGGGCAGCGTTTACTCGAACGGCGCCATAGCGGTTGTCTCACAGGGATCCATTGTCTCTCGGGACAATGGCGGTATCGACGTCGATATCGGCGGTGACGGCAGCATCGGGGTAACGTCGACAGGTGCCATCACCGCATTGCAAGTCGGAATAGACGCTCAGGTGATGGGTTCGGGCAGTATCACGCTGAATTCGACGGGCAATATGTCGACCGGGGGTGACGGGATCTATGTGAGCCTTCGGCGCGACGGCAATGTCGCGATCAGTTCTGCCGGGACGATCGTTGCCGGTGATGGCGGGATTCGTGCCTTCAAAGGCGGCGACGGCGAGATCTCCGTGACTTCGCTCGGCGACATCACTGCCAATGGTCGGGAAGGCATCCTGGGCTATGTCGGTGGCAAAGGTAACGTCACGATCCATTCGACAGGCACCATCACGGCGCTGGCACGCGACGGCATCCGGGGCGCAGTCGATGAAGGGGGCGACATATTCGTTCGCTCGACGGGTGCGATCAATGCAGTCGACCGCGGGATCTCCACGGTCCTCCGCGGCGGTCTGATCTTTACGGGCAACATCGTCGTCGCCTCGACCGGTAACATTTCAACGCAGAACGCGAATGGGGACGGGATCTACGCCTATATCGACGACGGCGGCACCATTACCGTTACGTCGATCGGCGATATCTCGACGCAAAGCACGAATGCTGAAGGCATCTACACCTATATCGGCGGCAGCGGCACGATATCGGTCAATTCGTCGGGCACCCTGAATGTGGCGGACAACGGCATAGAGGGCAGCGTCTACGCGGACGGCGCGATAAATGTTGTCTCAAGCGGGACCATCGTCTCTCGGGACAATGGCGGTATCGATGTCGATATTGGCGGTGACGGCAGCATTTCAGTAACGTCGACAAGCAACATCACCTCGCCACAAGAAGGCATTGACGCTCAGATTATCGGTGCGGGTCATGTCACGGTGAATGCCACAGGCGATATCACCGTTTCGAATGCCGGTTCGGACGGGATCGTCGCGCGTGTTTCCGCGGGTAGTGCAAGCACTGTCAATCTCACGGGCGGCCGGGTCCAAGGCGGTAACGGAACAGGGGCCGGAATCAGCTTCACGGGTCCGGCCGGCAGCACGAACAGCCTCAACACGTCAGGTACGGTAACGCTGTTATCGCTTGGCGGCATTGCCGTCGACGGCGGTGCGGGTAATACGACGATCAACAATTTCGGAACGTTGAACACGGTAACGAACGGCGCGATCGAGCTGGGCGGCGGCACCAATACCTTCAACAATAGGGGCGGCGGCATCTTCAATGCCGGCGGGATCGTGTCTCTCGGTGCCGGGAACGTCTTCAACAACGCGGGCACGCTGTCGCCGGGCGCGTTCGGCACGATCCAGACCACGGCGATCACCGGCACGCTCGTCCAAAGCGACGGCGGGATCTTTCTGGCCTCCGTCGATCCGAGCGTCGGTGCCGGCGATCTCATTACGGTGACCGAGACGGCCACGCTTGCCGGCAATGTCCAGGCGTATGTGGTCAATCCGGCTTTCGGAGACCAGTCGGTGACCATCCTGTCGGCGGCCGGCGGCACAACGAACACCGGGCTCGGTCTGTTGGCCAGCCCAGCGTTGCAGGCGAGCTTGACCTTCCCGAACGCCAACGATGTTGTCCTCTCCTACTCGATCGACTTCTCGGCCGGCGGGCTGAACACCAACCAGGCGGGTCTAGCCGGCAGTCTGAATTCTGCTCTGGGTGCGGGGATGGACGATCTCGAACCGGTTGTGACCGCGCTCCTGAACAACGTCTTTACAGTCGGAGATTATCGGAACGCGCTTAATCAACTTCTGCCCGAGGTGTATTTGAACACAGAGATGGCGGCGCTGCTTTCGGCCGAGGACTTTGTCGACAATCTCTTCTCCTGCCGGCTGGCGGGCGAGAACCACACCGCGCTCAGCGAAGGCGAATGTTATTGGGCACGGCCGCAGGGTCGGTTCCTCGACCGGGACAGTGATACCAATACGACCGGCTTCGACGAAACGGCCGGCGGACTGGCGGCCGGTGCCCAGATAGCGGTTGCGCCGAACTGGTTTGCCGGTTTCGCGCTCAGCTATGAGCGGGCCTCGCTCGATACCGATACTGGCGCCGGAACCGACAGCAACCGGTTTGCCGGCGGTCTGTCGCTGAAGGTCCAGAAGGGGTCGTTCCTGCTTGGCGCGGCACTGAGCGGCGGCGTGTCCGGCAACGGCACAAAAAGGTCGATCGGCATCGGCGGGGCCGGCGGGTTCAATGCCAGTGCGGAGTCCAATTACGCGATCAAAAACCTGACCGGTCAGGCGCGCGCGGCTTATGTCTTCCAGTTCCGCGACTGGTTCGCCAAGCCGCTGGTGGATGTAACCGCGACCTATCTGTCCCGCGATGGGGTGACGGAGACCGGGGCGGGCGCGGCGAACCTGGCGATCGCGGGCAGCAGTGAGACGTTCTTCTCAATGACACCGGCGCTTGAGATCGGTGGAGACTTCGCCCTTTCAGACACATCAAACCTGCGGCCCTACGTCCGAGCCGGCGTGAGCTTTTACACCGACAGCGATCACGGCCTGACGGCCCGCTTCGTCAACGCGCCGGCGGGTACGAGCGCGTTTGCGATCACGTCGGACTTCGATGACGTGTTTGCAGACGTTGCTGCCGGCGCGACGGCTTTCTTCGACAATGGCTCGACGCTCGGCCTGTCCTACGAGGGGCTGATTTCAGGCGACACACAGCAGCATGGTTTCAGCCTGAAAGGTACGATTGCTTTCTGATCCTCGAAAGCGACGCGCTGTGCCGCCCGCGACGTCCGTTCCAGGCGCAGGTAATGGATCGGGCCCGGTTTCTTCTGCTATGATCAGCCGGACTGTTGTTCCGGGTTCACGAGGAGGATCGTGCCATGGCCGCTGGGCCGGATGTCTGCAATTTCGGATGGAAGGCGCCGGATTTCGCCCTGCCAGGGGTCGACGGCGGGACGCACAGTCTCGATGCGCTGCGCGGCGGGAGCGGCACATTGGTCGCCTTCATCTGCAACCATTGTCCCTACGTGAAAGCGATTCTGGACAAGATCATTCGCGACGCCGCCGATTTGAAGGATCTGGGCATTGCAACGATCGCGATCTGTTCCAACGACGCCGTGACCTATCCGGAGGATTCGTTCGACAAAATGCGCGCGCTTGCCGAAGCCCAAGCGTTTCCCTTCGTCTACCTGCACGACGAGGACCAGTCGGTCGCGCGGGCCTACGATGCCGTCTGCACCCCGGACTTCTTCGGTTTCAACGCCGATCTTGAATTGCAATACCGGGGTCGTCTCGACGCCTCTCGCGCAAGCCCCGGCCCGGACGACCTGCGCCGCGACCTATATCTCGCCATGAAACAGGTGGCCGAGACGGGCAGGGGGCCGCAAGACCAGATCCCGTCGATGGGCTGTTCGATCAAGTGGAAGGCGGCGGCCTGACGCAGACCCTGTCGATCGGACCGTCCTGACATCCGGAGGCGGCGGTTCTTTCGCCGTCGCCGCCTGCCGTCTCACGTCGCCGGCGAGAGGTCGGCCGCCTCGCTGTGGGGCGGTTCCGGTCCGTTCCCGCTCAATCAGAATTCTCCTTTCTCATCCCGTTGCGCGCCGGGCGTTCGTGTCTGGTCGAGGTCGTGCGCTCTGCCGTGCTCGCTGGTCGGGAAAAATCCCGTTGACAGGTCGGTCCTCTGCTTGCAGTATTATTATATAGAACAAATGTGCTGATATATAGCACAGTTACTTCCGGAGATGATCATGGCAGGATTGAAGACAGGTGTGCTCGCCCTCTTGGCTGCGGGGTCCATGCTGATGGGCGTGCCGACCGCCGAGGCCGGCGAGAGCGCGACGGTGAAAACCATCAAGGATCGGGGCACGATGCTGTGTTCCGGCCACAACGGCAGCTATTTCGGCTTCGTCGAGGTGAACGACAAGAACGAGTGGAAGGGGCTCGATATCGATCTCTGCCGGGCACTCACGACCGCCATTCTCGGCGACCCGACGAAGGCGCAGATCGTGCCGCTGAGCTGGGCGCAGCGCTTTCCGGCGCTGCAATCCGGCGATGTCGACGTCATCATCAAGGCGACCGGCTGGACGATGGGCCGCGACACCGAACTCGGCCTGCAATTCAGCCTGCCGTACTTCTTCGGCGGCACCCAGCTGATGGCGCATAAGGATCTCGGCGTGACCGACAGTTCCGGTCTGTCGGGTGGCACGGTCTGTGTCGAAGCCGGCACGACGATCGAGCGTATCGTCGCCGACTATCTGAAGACCCAGAATGTCGAACACACCATGGTGTCCTACGAGAAGGCCGCCGAATTGCGCTCCGCCTATCTGGCCAATCGCTGCGATGCCTTTGCCGGATGGGGGCCGAACCTGGCCGTGCTGCGCGCGACCGAAATCGACAGCCCGGATGACCACATCATCCTGTCGGATCAATTGTCCAGCGAACCGATCTCGGCTGCCATGCGGCAGGGTGACGAAGATTTC
>JANQQB010000460.1 GCA_028285165.1 Rhodobiaceae bacterium | reverse complement strand
GCGAAAACACAAAAAGGCGTGACCATGTCATCTTACGCAATCATCAACGTTGAGGGAATTGGCCCAAGTTTTGCCAAAAAACTTAAGGCTGTGGGTATTCATACGACCAAGTCGCTTCTGGACCGGGCAAAAACGCCGAAAGGCCGAAAGCAATTGGCGGCGGATAGCGGCATTGAGGAATCGAAGATCCTGAAATGGGCCAACATGTGCGACCTGATGCGCATACGCGGTGTCGCGGAAGAATATTCCGAACTGCTCGAGGCGGCCGGCGTCGACACCGTCAAAGAACTGAAACACCGGAACGCGGGAAATCTTGCGGCCAAGATGGCCGAAGTGAACGGCGAACGGAAACTCGTTCGGCTGGTGCCGACGGAAAAATCGGTGGCCAAATGGGTCGATCAGGCCAAGAGCCTTGACCCGATGATGACATACTGACCTCTCCTCGGCGCCCGGTCTCCAACCTTCCCCGGGCCCTTCCAAAATTCCAGACTGCCGCGCGGCTTGGACAGCATCGAGCCGCGCCAGGCTTGCCGGTCCCCGGCATCTGGCGGCGATCTCGTGCGCGGTCGTCCGTTGCTCTTTGCCGGCCGCGCGAACGGTCTCGACGGGCGTCATGAGAAGGGCCCGACCGGGCATATGCCGCGGTCGAGCCCCTCATGGTCTCGGAGAATACTTGCGCGTCAGACGGCGATTTGGCCGTAACGGATGGCTTCAACCACCGTATGGGTCTTGTTCGCCGCGTTGAGCTTGTCGCTCGCGTTCTGCAGATGGGCGTGCACGGTGCGTTGCGAGATGTCCAGCATGCGGGAGATCTCGGCGGCCGTGCGGCCGGTCGCGGTGAGTTCCACGACATTGCGCTCGCGATCGGACAGGTCGCCGGGGCGATCCGACGAGATCGCACCTATCTGCTCCAGTTTGGCGAACGCCGCCTGGCACAAGACGTCGAAATTCAGCAGATCGCGGTCCGACATGGTGACCGCCATGCCGGCAAACAGCACGCAGCCCTGATAAGGATGCAACGTGTTGATCGGGATCGCGACCAGCGTGACGCGACCCTGCGGTGCCACCGACGCCTGAATTCCGGAGACCAGATCGTCGGCATCATCGTCGGAAGGCGGCGTGATGTCGGTCTGCCAGATGAGCGGCTTGCGGGCCGTCAGGCATTCCTGAAGCACGGGATCCCGCGGCGAAAACAGCATGACCGGTACGGCCGACGGCCCCTGTACCGGCCAATGCATCCTGACAATCAACTTGTCTAGTGATCGATTGGGCATCGGGAGACCGGTTGCTAGAAAATGCGTGGCCCCATGGCATCGGGCCTGGTCTTCCAGGGCGTTGACAATGCCGTTCATATCCCCCGCCGAAGATATTTGGGCCGTGCCGCCATTCGTTGCTGTTCTTGATTTCATCGTTCCACCTGATCGCTGGTTAAGCCGAATTTGCCTCGTTACTTCGTCTCCGCGACTCACCTTTAAATTACCCAAATTGCCATCGTTGATCAATTTATGATAGAATGCGACATAATTCGCACAAAATGGCAATTCATTCTAAAACTATCATCGCATTCCCTCTGTCAATCGACTTTGCTACTTCTTCCGCACTTGTGCAGGCATGTTACGGTAACATGACAACAAGCGGTTTCCAGTTGCCGAGACTGGGCTTCCCGTCCGAAACGCCGGTCGACCACGCGTCAGGGCCAGTGACCGTTACGGGAGCGCGAGATCGGCAATTCTTCAACACTTTGTGACCCTGGGCTTCGGCGATGGAAAAAGAGAGGATTTCGGGTGGCAAGATTCCCGCTCCCGAAGCGTGGCAACAGGCCGTAAAGGCGGCCCTGAAAGGCCGTCCGTTCGAGAGCCTTTTCCATGTCAACGAGGATGGCGACAGGTTTACCCCGCTCGCCGGTCCGGTCACCGACGGTCCGCTCATCCTCGGCCGGCCGGCCGACCGGGCCTGGCAGGTCTCGCAAAAGGTTTTTGCCTGCGAGCGCCCGACCGCAAGGACACAAATGCTGGACGACCTGAACGGCGGTGCTGGCGCGCTTGATCTGGTCCTGTCGGACCATCCACTGTTTCCCGGCCGCGGACCGGCCGGCCTGTCGCAAGCGGATTACAAGACCCTGTTCGAACCGGTCATGCTCGATCTGATCGGTCTGCGCCTCTCAGGCGGTCAGGGCGTCCTTGAGAGTCTGGACGCCTTCTACCAGTTCGCTTCCGGGTCCGGCTTTGCGGCCCACGACCTTGCGATCGGCGGATGCCTCGACCCGGCGGCCGCTGCCTTCGCGGCGCGCCGTCCTGAGAACGCAACACCGGACCAGAAGGCCGCGCTGCTTCTGGCTGAACGCTACGGCACCGAATTCACCAAGGCCAGGCCCCTCTTGTCCGATGGTCGCATCTGGCACGGTTACGGTGCCCGGGCTGCCCAGGAACTGGCGCTTGTGCTGGCGGGCTTCGTCGACATGGTGCGGTCGGCCGACGACCTGGGGCTGGACGCCGCGGTGATTTGCCAACGGTTCGAATTCGCTCTGGCTGCCGATACGGATCAATTGGAGACGATCGCGAAACTCCGGGCAATCCGCCCACTGGCCGCGCAGGTGCTGGACGCATTGGGCGTCACGGACACACCGATCCCCGTTCATGCCGAGACCGCGTGGCGCATGATGACCCTTTACGAACAAAATGTCGGCATGCTGCGCGCCACGGTTGCAGCCTTCGGCGCCGCGGTCGGCGGGGCGGACACAGTCACCGTGCTGCCGCACAGCCTGGCGGCCGGGATCCCGAATGCCCTGGCATTGCGCATTGCGCGCAACACACAGACGATGCTGGCTGAAGAATCCAATCTTCACAGGGTCGCCGATCCCGCGCGCGGTTCCGGCGCCATCGAAAGCCGGACAACGGCGCTCATGGAACGGGCCTGGGATCTGTTTCAATCGATCGAGGCGGCCGGCGGTCTTGCCCGCATGCTTCCGAAGGGCGATGTGGACGCCTGGCTGCTCGAGGCTCAGGCCGCGCGCGAACAGCGTCTGGCGGTCCGCGATGTTCTTCTGACCGGAACGACGTCGTTTCCCTCGCTCAACGATGCAGAACCGGATGTGGTGGATGCGCAACCGGCCGTGCAGCCCGATCCGTTCGATCGCAAGACGCCCGCGCCTCGCCGCCTGTCGGAATCGTTCGAAGTCCTGCGCGCCGCTGCGAATGCACGCGACGACGGTCCGCCGGACGTGCTTTTGGTGCCGATCGGCCCGCCGGCAGCCCATTCGGGCCGCCTCACCTGGGCGCGCGCAGCATTCGAGGTCGGCGGCCTGCGGGTTGTTGTGGATGCGGAGACGGCAAGCCCCGGCGAAGCCATCGGAAAATCGGGCGCCGCGATTGCCTGTCTGTGCGGATCCGACAACGACTATGCCGAGCAGGCCGCCACCATCGTGGATGCCCTCGGCCAAGCCGGAGCCAAGGCGGTCTACATTGCCGGACGACCGGACAGGATCGAGGGATCGGAGAGCTGGTCGGCCGACGTGATCGCGGTCCACGACGGCCTCGACATCCTCGGCGTTTTGCAAGATCTCCACAAGCGGCTTAAAATCTGACGAGGGGTCCAGGAAGCCTCGGCCGTCGAATGATCGGCACCGACGCGACCAGACCGATCCCGGAGGAACGGACGACGATGACACGCATCCCGGATTTCACGCAGGTCAGCCTGGACCCGAATCGGCAGGTCCCGGACGCCCGTCCCGTCTGGGACACGCCCGAAGGCATTCCCGTGCGCTCATCCTACGGCCCGTCGGACATCGCGCCGCTGGCGTTCGTGCATTCCTTTCCGGGCTTGGCTCCCTTCGTGCGCGGTCCCTACCCGACCATGTACGTGCAGCAGCCCTGGACGATCCGCCAATATGCCGGGTTTTCAACGGCCGAGGATTCGAACGCCTTCTACCGGCGCAATCTGGCGGCCGGTCAGAAGGGCCTGTCGATCGCCTTCGATCTTGCGACGCACCGCGGATACGATTCCGACCACCCGCGCGTCTCCGGTGATGTCGGTATGGCGGGTGTTGCCATCGATTCGATCTACGACATGCGCACGCTGTTCGACGGCATACCGCTCGACCGGATGACGGTGTCCATGACCATGAACGGCGCGGTGTTGCCGGTCATGGCGCTCTACATCGTGGCCGCCGAAGAACAGGGCGTTGCTCCGGAAAAGCTCGGCGGCACGATCCAGAACGACATTCTCAAGGAATTCATGGTCCGCAACACCTACATCTACCCGCCGGGACCATCGATGCGGATCATCTCCGACATCTTCTCCTACACGTCGCGCATGATGCCGAAATTCAACTCGATTTCGATCTCCGGCTACCACATGCAGGAAGCCGGTGCGACGGCCGATCTGGAACTGGCCTATACGCTGGCCGACGGTCTCGACTACATCCGCGCCGGTCGCGACGCGGGTCTCGATGTCGATTCGTTTGCGCCGCGGCTGTCATTCTTCTGGGCGATCGGCATGAACTTCTTCATGGAGGTGGCGAAGCTGCGCGCGGCCCGTCTCCTGTGGTCCCGGCTGGTCGCCGACAAGTTCAGCCCGACCAATCCCAAATCGCTGTCGCTCAGAACCCATTCGCAGACGTCCGGCTGGTCCCTGACCGCCCAGGATGTCTACAACAACGTCATCCGAACCTGCGTCGAAGCGATGGCGGCAACGCAGGGACATACACAATCGCTGCATACCAATGCGCTCGACGAAGCGCTGGCGCTGCCGACCGATTATTCGGCACGCATTGCCCGCAATACCCAATTGTTCCTGCAACAGGAAACCCGCACAACGGCCGCGATCGATCCCTGGGGCGGGTCCTATTATGTGGAACGGCTTACCGCCGATCTCGCGGCACGGGCGCTTCAGCATATCGAGGAAGTCGAAGCGCTCGGCGGCATGGCCAAGGCGATCGAAAAAGGCATTCCGAAGCTGAAGATCGAAGAAGCGGCCGCGAAAACCCAGGCCCGCATCGATTCCGGCGCCCAGACGATCGTCGGCGTCAACAAATACAAACCGACGGACGAAGCACAGATCGAGATTCTGAAAGTCGACAATGCCCAAGTGCGGGCGCGCCAGCTCGAAAAGCTGACACGGCTTCGGGCCGAACGCGATCCGGCAGAAGTGGAAACGGCTCTGTCTGCGCTGAGGTCCGGTGCGCAGGACGGCACCGGCAATCTGCTCGAGCTGAGCGTGGCGGCGGCCCGTGCCAAGGCGACCGTGGGTGAGATCACCCAGGCCATGGAAGACGTCTTCGGTCGCCACAAGGCGGAAATCAAGTCGATCACCGGGGTGTACAAACGCGAGGTCGGAACGATGACGGAATCGGTCGAACGGGTCCAAGGTCTGGTTCGCGCCTTCGAGAGCGACGACGGCCGGCGGCCACGCATCCTGGTTGCCAAGATGGGACAGGACGGCCATGACCGGGGCCAGAAGGTCATCGCCTCGGCCTTCGCCGATCTGGGCTTTGATGTCGATATCGGCCCGCTCTTTGCAACACCCGAGGAAGCCGCCCGCCAGGCGATCGAAAACGACGTGCACATTATCGGCGTATCGTCGCTGGCCGCCGGACATCTGACTTTGGTGCCAGCATTGAAAGGCGCGCTGGCCGCCTACGAACGCGAAGACATCATGATCGTTGTCGGCGGCGTGATCCCGCCGCAGGACTATGACGCACTGATCGAAGCCGGGGCGTCGGCGATTTTCCCGCCGGGAACCGTTATCGCCGAGGCGGCCGTCGACCTCCTGCACAAACTCAACGACAAACTGGGTTACGGGCCGAAGGCCGCTGCTGAATAGCGGGGCCAACGCGCCTCACCGCCTGTTGCGGAACGCCGGACTTGCCGGCATACCCCTCACACGCCCGGAATTCCGGCGCCGGCCGCCCGCAATCGTTCGCCCAAGGATACGGCATGCCCCGTCTCGTCGTTGCTGCATTCTATCAGTTTACGCGGTTGATCGATCCGCAGGCCGTGCGCACGCACCTTGCCGCAATATGCGCCGAGGCGGGAACAAGCGGGACCATCCTGGTCGCCCGCGAAGGTCTCAACGGAACCATCGCGGGCACGCGGGACGCCATCGATACGGTGCTTGCCGCCCTCCGCGGCGTGCCGGGTTGCGCAGCTCTGGAGCACAAGGAATCGCCGGCCGATTCCATGCCCTTCCACCGCATGAAGGTGAAACTCAAACGTGAAATCGTGACCATGGGTGTTCCCGACATCGATCCGAACACCGATGTGGGCGCCTATGTGGAACCACAGGATTGGAACCGGCTGATCTCGGAGCCCGACGTTGTGGTGATCGACACCCGCAACGATTACGAGGTCGCGATCGGCACGTTCGAAGGCGCGGTCAACCCGGAGACCGCCGCTTTCCGGGACTTTCCAAACTGGTTCCGGGCGACATACGGAGACCGGCCGAACACGCGGTTCGCGATGTTCTGCACCGGCGGCATCCGATGCGAAAAGGCGACAGCGTTCCTGAAAGCGGAAGGTGTCGCAGAGGTTTTCCACCTGAAGGGCGGGATCCTGAAATACCTGGAAACGATGCCGGAATCCGACAGCCTGTGGCAGGGCGAGTGTTTCGTTTTCGATCAGCGCACGGCGGTCAGACATGGGCTTGAGCCCGGCTCCTACGACCAGTGCCATGCGTGTCGCCGACCGATCAGCGACGCCGACAAGGCGTCGCCGCTCTATGAGCCCGGTGTCAGCTGCCCACACTGCCATGCAGCCTACACACCGGACCAAAAGGCACGTTTCGGCGAACGCCAACGCCAGATGGAGCACGCCGAACGGCGCGGTTACCGGCATCTGGGCGCCGACCAAAGCCGTCGCGGGAAAACAGTTTCCGGCGCAGGGTGATCGAAAGATCGTAGCTTGGTAAGGATCGGCTTCGGTGATAACAAGACGCTCCCGGGAGGGGGCCCGGCTGCGTTCAAACTCTTAGAAATGCGGAAAGACAGTCTATGCGTTCATGGTTTCAGGCCGGTCTGGCCGGAATCGCATTTTTACTCGCCGGGTGCGCGGCGTCGATCGAGGACAGCGTCGATTCGATTCCGACCCGGACCTTCTTCACGATCACGCCGGACGCGGTTGGCGCCCTGACGCCGGAAACCGCCTATTCGGCGCGCGCCATCCAGGAAACGCTGCCCGGCTATACCGCCGAGACGATCACCAGCGCCGTCGAGGCCCGGACCGTCTCGGCATACGGCGTGTTCGCAGAAGGCATCCAGGTGCTGCAAGTCCACCGCGGCCGCAACGGCAAGATCGGACCGATCCACGGGGTCACCCATCACTTGTCCGGGCCGAACGGCGAACGGATCGGCGCGACATTCGGCGCACTGCGCATCGACAGGAACGATTGCCGGGTCGGACGCAATTTGTGGCGCGGCATGGCGCTCTGCACCGCGCGCGGCACAGAGAACATCACTCTGGTGTTCGCGATCCCGCAATATCAGGGGCCGTTCGACCGCCTGGCGCCCGACGACGAACTCAAGGGCGCGGTCCTGCAAAGGATCGTCTGGCAGCCCTGATCCGCTTACACAACACGGGATTGAGCGGTTCCGGGTTAGCGGCCGGGTCTTTGCCCGTGACGGGCACAGGCCGATCCTGTATGCCGGACCCATGAGCGAATCCCCTGCCCTGTCCGACGCGGCCTCGGCCGCGATGGCGCTTCCCGACGAGATTGCTGCCCTGCGCGACGCCTTGGTGGCCGGAAAGCGTGCCGCCCTGGCCCGCGCGATTACACTGGTTGAATCTAAAAATCGGACGCACCGCGAAAACGCCGACCTGCTGTTGCAGGCCGTGCTCGAGCGAACCGGCACGGCCTACCGGATCGGCGTGACCGGTGTGCCCGGTGTCGGCAAATCGACGACCATCGACACGTTCGGCTCAAACCTCACGGCACGCGGCCACCGGGTCGCCGTGCTTGCGGTCGACCCGTCGTCCACACGGACGGGCGGCTCGATCCTCGGCGACAAGACACGGATGGCGCGGCTGGCGGTCGACGACAATGCCTTCATCCGCCCCTCGCCCTCTTCGGGGACCCTCGGCGGTGTTGCGGCCAAGACCCGCGAGACAATGCTGTTATGCGAGGCCGCCGGCTACGATGTCGTACTGGTGGAAACGGTCGGGATCGGCCAGTCGGAAACGGCCGTCGCGGACATGGTCGACTTCTTCCTGGCCCTGATGCTGCCCGGCGCCGGTGACGAATTGCAGGGCATCAAGAAGGGCGTGCTCGAAATCGCCGACATGATTGCGGTCAACAAGGCCGACGGTGACGGCAGCGACCGGGCGCGGGCCGCAGCGGCGGAATACCGGTCGGCTCTTGGCATCCTGGCGCCGCGATCCGCTGTCTGGACACCGCCGGTCGTGACCATATCCGGACTGGCAAACACGGGGCTGGACCAGATCTGGGACATGGTCGTCCTGCATCGGGCCAAGACGGAGGCCGCGGGGGACTTTGCGAAGCGGCGGCAGGACCAGCAGGTTACCTGGATGTGGACGATGCTGAGGGATCGCCTGCACGCCGCGCTGACGGAACGGGACGACATTCGGGAACGTTTGCGGGTTCTGGAGGACGGTGTCCGCGCCGGAACCGTCTCCCCGTCGCTCGCGGTCGCGGAACTGGCCGGAGCGCTTGGATTGTGACGGGAAAACGGTCCGCACCGATCGGAACAGGAGATCCTGATCGGCCTACGGCTTCGTCGGCGGCACTTCCGGATGATCGGCCAGGAAGTCCTCGAGCGCGTCGAACAATTCCTTGGCATGACGGTAGTCGCCGCTGAGGCGGGCCGTGCGAATATCGTCGACGATCATGTCACGGATGCGCTCTGCGCCGTGCGGTTTGTGCAAGAGGTACTTGGCCAGGGTTTCAGCGGTGTCTTCCGAGACATGCTCGTGTTCGGCGATCGCCTTGATTTCCTCGGGATCAAGCCCGTATTTTGCGTCCTGGTCCTGTTCGGCGTCCATTATGGTCTCCTGAAACGGCGAAAGATCTTCAAATCTAACGCCCTGCATGTTCACACGATTGACACGGGTCAATAACCGGAGACCGATTTCTCCATGCCCATCCGATACTCCGATCTCCGCAAGACTCACGCCGCGGCGCTCAGCCGCCGGGCGCTGCTTGGCGTCGCGCTTGCCCCGGCCTTGACCGGTATCGCCCGCGCGGCGACCGACGGGATAAGCCTGCGCGGATCGATCGACGCCGGAGAATTCGGCGTGCGGGCCGGCTCGGCGGAGGATCAGCGTGCGGCGCTGCAGGCCGGCATCGATGCGGCCGCCCGGAACGGCCGCCCCCTGTTTCTGGCGCCGGGCCGATACCGCACGTCCGGTCTTGTTCTGCCGTCCCGGACAACGCTGATCGGTGTCCCGGGGAGCACCCGTCTCGTGCTTCAGGGCCAGGGACCGCTGCTTTCCAGCCGCGGTACTCGTTCCGTTTTGCTCGACGGGCTGACCCTGGATGGCGCCACGGGGAGCATTCCAGACACGTTCGGCGGCCTCGTGCAGTTCGAAAGCGTCAGCATGCTTCGCGTGACGGGATGTGCAGTGCTCGACAGTCCGAAATCGGCTCTGGCGCTGACCGCCTGCAACGGCTGGATCACGCAGAACCATATTTCCGGCGCGCGGGACTACGCGCTCTATGGCCTGGATTCGGAAGGGTTGACCATCAGCGAAAACGAGATTGCGGATTGCGCCGACGGCGGCATCCTGGTGCATGGCAGCGTCGATCGGGAAGACGGCACTGTGGTCACCGGGAACCGGATCCAGCGCATCGGTGCGCGGAGCGGCGGCACCGGCCAGTGGGGCAACGGTATCAATGTCTACCGGGCCGACAACGTCATGGTCGCGAACAACCGGGTGTCGGATTGCGCGTTTTCGGCGATCCGCTCGAATGGCGGGTCGGATGTCCAGATCGTCGGCAACAATTGCCTGCGCTCGGGTGAGACGGCGATCTATTCGGAGTTCGTCTTTCAAGGCGCGGTGATTTCCAGCAACGTGGTCAATGGCGCCGCGCACGGCATCTCGATCGCCAATTCAAACGAAAACGGTCGCCTCGCCGTCTGCGCCAACAATCTGGTGCGAAACCTCTTTCCGGTTGGCCCTTACGAACGCGATCCGCCCGGTTTTGGAACCGGTATCTGGGTGGAGGCGGACACCGCGGTCACCGGCAACGTGATCGAGGCCGCTCCGCTCTTCGCCCTGGCGCTGGGCTGGGGCCCCTATCTTCGCAATGTCTCGGCAACGGGCAACGTGATCCGCGATGCCGGCATTGGCGTCGCCGTCACGGTCGTGGAGGGCTCCGGCCAGACGGTGATCGCCAACAACATCATCGCCCGGGCGCGACGCGGCGCCATCGTGGGGTTCCGCTGGGCAGAACGCGTGACGGAGGACCTGACGATCAAGGGTGCCGAAGACTGGCCGCACCTTCTCATCAGCGGAAATCGCTAATGGCACAAACTCACCAACGAGCACGCCTTTTTCGCTTGCCAGCGTGATTGCCGCCGGCAGTTCTCAGTGCCGGTAGGGTCCGAAACCCGCAGCCCACTCCTATGGCCTGTGGACAATTATCGTAGAGCGATAATTGTTGCTGCGATGCTCCATGTGGCTTCGTAGCTGGTGTCAGTCTTGTCGTAGCGCGTGCTGACGCCCCTGAACTCCTTGATTTTGCTGAAGTAGTTTTCGATGAGATGGCGCCACTTGTAGACGTCTTCGTCGTGT